>MGMJ01000137.1:32168-33151 GCA_001794945.1 Chloroflexi bacterium GWC2_73_18 | reverse complement strand
TTGCGGCCGTGCCCTGAAACAACCGCCATGACCTTCTCCCTCCCGGACACCGGAATCGCCCTCGGCCTCATGCCGCAACTGCTCGGTCTGGTCTACCTGGTGGCGTTCCTCTCTCTGCTGTTTCAGGTCCGGGGACTGTACGGCTCCCGGGGGATCCTGCCCATCGCCGACCAGATCACCCGACTCCGTCGGCATTTCGGCCGCCAGGCCTGCCGGAGTTACCCGAGCCTGTTCTGGCTGAACGCCGGCGACCGTTTCCTCGCCGGCTGCGCCGTCGGCGGGGTGCTCCTCTCCCTGCTGCTGCTGGCGGGCGCCTGGCCGTTCCCGTTGTTGGTGTCGCTCTGGCTGCTCTATCTCTCCTTCGCCACCGTCGGGCGGGAATTCCTCTCCTACCAATGGGACGCGCTGCTGCTGGAAGCCGGGTTCATGACCTGCTTCCTGGCCCTGGCGCCGTCTCCGCTGGCCGGCCTCGCCTTCCAGTTCTTCATCTTCCGCTTCATGTTCTCCGCCGGGGTGGTCAAGCTGACCAGCGGCGACCCCAACTGGCGCAACCTGAGCGCTCTCTGTTACCATTACCAAACCCAGCCGCTTCCCAACCGCCCCGGCTGGCATGCCCACCAGCTACCAGTCGCGGCGCAGAAACTCTCGACCCTCGGCACCTTCTGCTTCGAACTGGCCGTCCCCTTCCTGGCGCTCGGTCCGGCGCCGCTACGGCTGGCCGGCTGTCTCCTGCTGATCCTGTTCCAGGGATTGATCCTGACCACCGGCAACTACGGCTTCTTCAACCTGTTGGCCATCGTCCTCTGCCTCCCCCTGCTCGACGACCGCTACCTCGCCCCCCTCGGCTTCAACCCCGCCCCAGCGGTCGAGCCGTCCCTTGCCGGCGATCTGGTCGCCGCGGTCTTTCTGGCCATCCTGCTGCTCAACACCCTGCAGGTGCTGCGGCTGTTCGCTCATCCCGGCTGGCTCGGCAGGATCATGGC
>MGMJ01000137.1:9466-32155 GCA_001794945.1 Chloroflexi bacterium GWC2_73_18 | reverse complement strand
GTCCTCGTCGCCGGAAACGGCTGCATGCTGGCGGGCGCCGGCCCCGCCCTCCGGCGGCTCGCCGAGCTGGTCGGGGCGCCGGTCCTCACCACGCCGGGCGGGCGCGGCTCGATCCCGGAGGACCACCCGCTCGCGCTCGGCCAGGTCGGGCTCTATTTCACCCGGCCCGGCAAGGCCTACTACGACTCGGCCGACCTGCTCGTCACCGTCGGCTCGCGCATGGAGGAGTTCCAGTCGGGCGACTGGCAGCTCTTCCCCGCCGGCGCGCGCTTCGTGCAGGTGGACCTCGACCCCCGGTCGATCGGCCAGAACTGGCGCCCCGACGTGGCGGTCGTCGGCGACGCGCGTCTCGCCCTGGAGGACCTCTGCGCCGCGGTCGCCGAAGAGGGGATCGACGAGGCGGCGCGGGAGGCGCGCCTGGCCGGGGTGGCCGAGGCGAAGGCGCGCTTCGTCGACGAGGTCGAGCGCGAGTGCGCGGAGGAGCGACGACCGATCCGCACGCGCCAGGCGGTCCACGCCATCGAGCGCGTCTTCGGCCCTGAGACGATCCTCTGCCACGAGAACGGCGGCCAGGACCTCTGGTCGTACTACTGGCCCTACCACCGCGTCCTCGAGGGTGGCGCCTCGGTGGCGCCCGGGGAGCAGACGGTGATGGGGCTCGGCTGCGTCGGGGCGATCGGGGCGAAGCTGGCGCGGCCCGACAAACCGGTCGTCTGCACCAGCGGCGACGGCGCCTTCCAGATGTACCTCGGTGAGGTCGCCACCGCCGTCCAGTACCGGGCCGGCGTCACCTGGCTCGTCCTCGACAACGCCTCGCTTGGCTGGCCGCAGTACCTCCAGGTGCTCGAGGGGCAGCCGACCGTCGCCACCGAGTTCACCCACCAGTCCGACCTGGCCGGTGTCGTTCGCGCCCAGGGCGCACACGGCGAGCGGGTCGAGGACCCGGCAGAGGTCGTCCCCGCCCTCGGGCGGGCGCGGCGGGCGAACGAGGATGGCTTGCCGGCGGCGGTCGTGGTGGCGGTCGAGCGGCACGACTATCCCGAGTGGTTCGTGACCTGGCACCGCGAGATCTGGGGGCTCGGGGCGGGGGGCGCCGCGTCGGGCGCAGGAGGATAGCGGGCGGATAGCGGGCGTGCCACGGCCCCCCGACGTCGAGGCGCAGCCTCACCTACGCCTGGTGGGCGTGCTGGGACGTCTCGCACCTGAGCGGCGAAGTTGGGGGACCCACGGCGAGCGCGCAACGAGCTCGTCCTCCCCTCGCGGCGGGTCGGACCCCGCCCCTACCACGCCCGGTACGCGTGGATGAGGCACGGCCGCCGCTCGCTCCCGTACCATCGCTCGCCAGGAGGTGGCGCGATGCTCTACATGGACCCGATCGGCTGGATCGTCGTCGGCCTCATCGCCGGCCTGCTCTCCGGCGCCGTCGTGCGCGGGCGGAGCGGACGCGGCTGCCTGGGAAACCTGCTCGTCGGCGTCCTCGGCGGCATCGTCGGTGGATGGCTGGCGCGCGAGCTGCGGATCGGCGACCCATCCGGCTTCATCGGCGCCGTCATCGTCGCCTTCGTCGGTGCCGTGATCATCCGCCTCGTCATCGAGGCCGTTGCTCCCCCCGAGCGCCGCTGGTAGACGCCGCGGCCCCCTCCTCGCCGCCGCGCGCGCTCCGTTCCTCTCAAACGCCCACCGATGGAACGTTGGACGCGACCGACAACGATCCCGAGGCACGTCGCGGCCAGGCCCACGCTCGGTCCACGCTCGTTGTCTGCTCGCCGGAAGCGCCGGCTTCCCCACCGAGGGCGTCGATCCCCCCTTACGTTCCCCGGATGTGCATTCGACAGGATCCGGTTCGTTCCGCGGCCATAAGGTGCACGGGGTGAACGCCTGACAGGATGGACCGCCCGGACGCCCCCGCCCACCCGCGCTACACTCGGCCGAAGCCCCGGCCAGCGGGGTGCACGAGGGCGCGTGTCCCGCGCGGCGACGCGGGGCAGACGCGGCGGCAGAGGATGGAGGCGATGGGCGAAGGCACCGCCCGGCTGACCCGGCCCCTGGTTCGCGAGGGAGGGCGCGGAGGAACGCTCCGCCCGGCGAGCTGGGACGAGGCGCTCGATCGGGCGGCGGAGGGGTTCCGCCGCGCGGTGGAGCGGCACGGGCCGACCAGCTTCGGGCTCTTCAGCTGCTCGAAGGCGACCAACGAGCTGAACTTCATGACCCAGAAGTTCGCCCGCGTCGTCATCGGCAGCAACAACATCGACAGCTGCAACCGGACCTGACACGCTCCGAGCGTCGCCGGTCTGGCGACCGTGTTCGGGATGGGGGGCGGGACGAGCTCGTACGGGGAGGTCGAGGAGACCGACGTCATCCTCCTGTGGGGCTCGAACGCCCGCGAGACCCATCCGATCTTCTTCCACCACGTCCTGCGCGGCGTCCACAACGGCGCGCGCCTCTACGTCGTCGACCCGCGGCGGACCGGCTCGGCAGAGTGGGCGGACGCCTGGCTCGGGCTCGACGTCGGCTCGGACATCGCCCTCGCCAACGCGATCGGCCGCGAGATCATCGTCGCGGGCCTGACCTGCGAGGCCTTCACCCGCAACGCGACCGACGGCTTCGAGGCGTACCGCACCGCCGTCGAGCCGTACACCCTGGAGTACGCCGAACGGGAGACGGGCGTGCCCGCCGAGGCGATCCGGACCGTCGCCCACGCCTACGCCCGCGCCGACCGGGCGATGATCTGCTGGACGCTCGGCATCACCGAGCACCACAACGCGGTGGACAACGTCCTCGCCCTGGTCAACCTGTCGCTCCTCACCGGGCACGTGGGGCGCTACGGCTCGGGGCTCAACCCGCTACGCGGCCAGAACAACGTCCAGGGCGGCGGCGACATGGGGGCGCTGCCCGACCGCCTCCCGGGCTTCCAGCACGTCGAGAACGACGAGGTGCGGGCGAAGTTCGAGACCGCCTGGGGCGTCACCATCCCGCCCAAGCGGGGCTGGCACCTCACCGGCATGTTCGAGGCGATGGAGCGGGGCGAGCTGACCGCCCTCCACGTCGTCGGCGAGAACCCGGCGCAGTCGGAGGCCGACCAGCACCGCGCCGTCCGGCTCCTCGAGGGCCTCGAGACGCTCGTCGTCCAGGACCTCTTCCTGACGAAGACCGCCGAGCTGGCCGACGTCGTCCTCCCCTCGGCCGCGGGGTGGGCCGAGTCGGAGGGGACGGTCACCTCTTCCGAGCGGCGCGTGCAGCGGGTGCGCAGGGCGCTCGACCCGCCCGGCGAGGCGCGCGACGACCTGGCGATCATCTGCGACCTGGCGCGGCGGCTCGGCCACGACCTCGGCAGCCCGAGCGCCGAGGAGGTCTGGGAGGAGGTCCGCTCGCTCAGCCCGGTGCACGCGGGGATGAGCTACCGGCGCCTCGAGGAGCTGGGCGGCATCCGCTGGCCCTGCTACGACGACGACCATCCGGGCGAGCTGTTCCTGCACAGCCGCCTCTGGGAGGAGCCGGTCCGCGGGCCGCGCGCCCCCTTCGTGCCGGTCGAACACGACCCGCCTGTCGACCGCCTCGACGACGAGTTCCCCATCCGCCTCACCACCGGCCGGCGGCTCGACTCGTTCAACACCGGCGTCCAGACGGCGCGCTACCGCTCGCCGCTCCGTCGCGGCGAGACGCTCGACCTCTCCCCGGAGGACGGGGAGCGCTACGGCGTCGCCGACGGCGAGCGCGTCCGCGTCCGCTCGCGCCGCGGTGAGGTGCTCGCCCCGGTCCGCTACGACCGCTCGCTGCGCCCTGGCCTCGCTTTCATGACCCTCCACTTCGGCGACCAGGTCGCCACGAACCTGCTCACGATCGACGCCACCGACCCCAAGTCCGGCACCGCCGAGTTCAAGGCGACCGCGATCCACATCGAGAAGGTCTAGGTGGACCTCCGCATCGTCGGGCCGCTCGCCACGGCCGTCGAGAGGGCGGCGGTCGACGGCGTCCTCGGGCCGCCCGAGTCGGGCTGGCACGGCGGGGTCCGGGACGCCCGCTTGGAAGGGCACGTCGCTTACGGCGGGTACGCCGCGCGTGAGCGGCGGCACCTCCTGCTGCCGGCCCTCCACGCCGTCAACGATCGGGTCGGCTGGATCAGCCAGGGCGCCCTCGGCTACATCTGCCAGCGCCTGACCGTCCCACCGGCTGACGCGTACGGGGTGGCGAGCTTCTACGCGCTCTTTTCGCTGACGCCGCGCCCGCCGGTCGTCGCCCAGGTCTGCGACGACGTCGCCTGCCTGGTGCAGGGCGCCGAGGCGGTCTGCGCGGAGCTGGAGCGGACGCTCGGGCCGGCCGGAACGCCGACCGCTGCCGGGCGCGCCACCTGGCAGCGCAGCCCCTGCCTGGGGCTCTGCGAGCGCGCCCCTGCGGCGATGGTCAGGGTCGCCGGTGAGGAGCCGCGCGAGACGGTGCTGGCGCCAGCCGACGCCGCTGCCGTCGCCGATGAGCTGGCGACGCGCGGCGGGCCCACAGGCGACCGGGCCCCATCCGCCCCTCCGATCCCGCAGGCCGGCGACCCCTCCCTTCGCCTCCTCCGCCGGGCCGGCCGGGTCGATCCTGAGAGCCTCGACGAGTACCGCGCCCACGGCGGCTACGAGGCGCTTCGGCGCTCGCTTGAGATCGGCCCCGAGGCGGTGATCCGCGAGGTGATCGACTCGAAACTGCTCGGCCGCGGCGGCGCCGCCTTCCCGGCCGGACGCAAGTGGGAGGCGGTCGCCCACGCCGCCGCCCGGCCGCACGAGCTCGTCTGCAACGCCGACGAGTCGGAGCCGGGCACCTTCAAGGACCGCCTCCTGATGGAGGCCGACCCCTTCGCCGTTGTCGAGGCCATGACGATCGCCGGGATCGCCACCGGCTGCGAGCGCGGCTTCCTCTACATCCGCGGCGAGTACCCGCTGGCGCTGGAGCGGCTGGAGCGGGCGATCGCGCAGGCGCGCAGCCACGGCTTCCTGGGCGACGACGTGATGGGTCACGGCGTCCGCTTCGAGATCGAGATCCGCCGCGGCGCCGGCGCCTACATCTGCGGCGAGGAGACGGCGCTCTTCAACTCGATCGAGGGGCGCCGCGGCGAGCCGCGCAACAAGCCGCCCTTCCCGACCCAGGCCGGGCTCTTCGGCCGCCCCACCGTCGTCAACAACGTGGAGACGCTCGTCAACGTGCTCGACATCGTGCGCGAGGGCGCGGCAGCCTACGTCGCGATCGGGACGGCGGGCTCGACCGGCACGAAGCTCTTCGCCGTCTCGGGGCAGGTCGAGCGACCGGGGCTCTACGAGGTCCCCTTCGGTACGCCGCTCCGCTCACTCCTCGATCTGGCTGGCGGCGTCGCCGGCGGGCGGCAGCTCGGGGCGATCCTCCTCGGCGGCGCGGCCGGCACCTTCGTCACCGAAGCGCAGCTCGACACGCCGCTCGCCTTCGAGACGCTTCGCGCCGTCGGGGCGACGCTCGGGTCGGGCGTGGTGCTGGTCTTCGACGAGTCGGCCGACCTGGCCGCCGTCGTCGCCCGGATCGCCCGCTTCTTCCGCGACGAGTCGTGCGGCCAGTGCGTCCCCTGCCGGGTCGGCACCGTCCGCCAGGAGGAGGCGCTCGCCCGCTACGTGCGCGCCCGCGGGGACGGGCCCGGGGGCGAGGTCCGGATGGAGATCGAGGCCGAGCTGATCGGGGAGATCGGTCGGGTGATGCGCGACGCCTCCATCTGCGGCCTCGGGCAGACCGCCTCCAACGCGGTCGAGTCGGCGATCGCGGCCGGCCTGCTGGAGACGCCCGCATGAGCAGGTCCGCATGAGCGCCGAGCCGATCTGGTTCCGCCTCCCCCCGCCGCCCACCGAGGTGCCACGCGCACCCGAGCGGCCGGCGCCGCGGGCGGTCGAGCTCACGATCGACGGCGCCTCGGTCGCCGTCCCCGAGGGCGCCACCCTCCTCGAGGCATGCCGCTCGATCGGGATCGACACGCCGACCCTCTGCTACCTGGAGAACCTGACGCCGGTCAACGTCTGCCGCGTCTGCGTCGTCGAGGTCGAGGGCTTGCGGACGCTCGTGCCCGCCTGCTCGCGGACGGTCGAGCCGGGGATGGTCGTGCAGACCGATTCGGAGCGGGTCCGCCACAGCCGCCGCATGGTGCTCGAGTTCCTGGCCTCGTCGGTCGACGTCTCGACGGCGCCCGACCTGCGCCGCTACGCGGAGCGCTACGGCGCCGAGCCAGGGCGCTACGGCCCGACCGCCGCGACCGTCGCCCAGCCGGTCAAGGTCGACAACGAGCTCTACGTCCGCGACTACGCGAAGTGCATCCTCTGCTACAGGTGCGTCGAGGCCTGCGGCACCGACGCCCAGAACACCTTCGCCATCGCCGTCGCCGGCCGCGGCTTCGAGGCGCGGATCTCGACCGAGTTCGCGGTGCCGCTCCCCGATTCGGCCTGCGTCTACTGCGGCAACTGCATCGGCGTCTGCCCCACCGGCGCCCTCATGTTCCGCAGCGAGCACGAGATGCGCGCCGCCGGCACCTGGGACGAGGCCCGCCAGGCGCGCACCGACACGATCTGCCCCTACTGCGGCGTCGGCTGCACCCTCACGCTCCACGTCCAGGACGGCGAGATCGTGAAGGTCACCTCGCCGCTCGACCACGAGGTGACCGCCGGCCACCTCTGCATCAAGGGCCGCTTCGGCTGGGCCTTCGTGGGGAAGCGGGGGGAGTGAGGGGCGGTCCATAGCCGGTGGCGTCCTGAGACCGCTGGAAAAGTGAAGACGGCGTTGGCTCCGAAGCGGACCCTGCAAGCCGCAGAAGGAAACCACGCCGTGGACCGAAGGATAGCCCCGAGCGCCCGGATCGAGGAAGCGATCGAGCGGGTGCTCTTGGCCCGGAAGGCCCGATAGCGATCGCGCAGCTCGCGACAGACTGGAGCGACTCGTTGGCCGCGCGGCCGTGCCGAGACCTTGAAGGCGGACCCGTTCGCCGTCGACCCTACTCCGGCTGCTGCGGGACTCGGTTGGGCGGGCTTCCGGCTTCGGGAGTCTGGACTTGTCGCGGGCGCCTCGTGGCGCACTCGTGAGGGGCGCATGAGCCTCGCCCCGCCGCGCCGTCGCCGGGGTGTGTCGGCTCGACCGGAGCGGGAGCGGCGGGAGGGGGGGCGTTGAGGCGCGGTCGTCTCACCCGGCCGCCTGGACCGCGCCGAGCCACTGGCGGGACCGACCCGCGCGCCACGGGTGCATGCGCCCGATAGCGCAAGGAGGGTCCCTCGCCATGGCCGTCGACACCGTTACCCCCCGCTCCCGCCGCGTCCTCTTGGCCGCCGCGGCGGGCTCGCTCGCCGCCCTGGCGGCACAGGCCCTGGGCCGCCCGCTCCCGACCCGCGCCGCCAACGGCGACCCGCTGACCGTGGGCAGCAACTTGAGTGGCACGGCGACGACCAAGATCACCAACAACACGAACGGCAACACCGTCTTCTGGGGCGCCAGCGACAGCGGGGTCGGCGTCTACGGCACGAGCCGCGTCGCCGCCGGCGTCCGCGGCGAGAGCAGCGCCTGGAAGGGCGTCTACGGCCTCAGCGGCAGCAACGCTGGTGTCCTGGGCGAGAGCGGCAGCGGGGCCGGCGTCCAAGGCTTCAGCAGCTCGGGCTTTGGTGTCTTCGGCGAGAGCGCCTCGAGCGTCGGCGTCTTCGGCGGCGGCCTGGCGGCGTCCCAGGCGGCCACGGTCGGACAGTCCTATCGGAACGCGACCGGCCTGCTCGGCCTCAGCGGCGGTGTCTCGGACCCGCTCCCTGCCGCCCCGGCCAAGACCGGTGTCTACGGCTACGCCGCCCAGGACGCCAACGCGCGCGGGGTGTATGGCGAAACGACCACCGGTGTCGGCGTCTATGGCGTCAGCGCCTCGAGCTTCGGCGTCGGAGGCGAAAGCGGCTCGGGCGTGGGTGTCTTCGGCACGAGCACCTCGGGGATCGGGGTCGGCGGAGCCAGCACCTCAGCCACCGGTGTCCAAGGCACCAGCAGTGCGACCAATCGGCCCGCAACGGCGGGCTTCTCAAGTGGCGGGAGCACCGGCGTCCAAGGCTACAGCGGCGCGGGCAGCCCACCCGCCGCCCCCACCAAGACGGGCGTCTACGGCTACGCCGCGCAGGACGCCAACGCGCGCGGGGTCACGGGGCGCACGACCGAGGGCCGCGGCGTCAACGGCACGGCCACCACGGGGCGCGGCGTCCACGGCTACGCCAGCACGGGGGTCGGCGTCTACGCCACCTGCGGGGCCGGAGGAGCGGCCTTCCAGGCCGAGGGCCCGGTCCACTTCAGCAGCGCCGGGCTGACCACCATCGCGGCCGGCTCGCCCAACGTGAGCGTGACGCCGGGGATCGACCTCACCGACTTCTCGCAGGTGCTCTGCACGCTACAGGGCAACCCCGGACCAGGCATCACCCTCTCGCGGGCCGTGGTGCACCCGAGCGCCAATACGTTCACCATCTACCTGACCGGCAAGGCCGCCGCGGACACGCGGGTCGCCTGGTTCGTGATCGGCGGGCGCGCGGCAGGCAGCACCACGTAGGTACCTCGAAGTCGACGTCGCCGAGCAGGCTGGTGTAGTTCTCGTACTCCTCGTCACCGTCGGGGCTGGGGAGCGTCGCGGTCAGGCCGATGACGCACGGGTCGGCGATCCGGCCGATCAGGTGACGGAGCACGATCGCCCAGTAGTCGAGGAGGTGGTGGCACCTCGTCGAGGACGACCGTCCGGACGCCGTGGGCCACGAGGGTATCGACCAGCCGGCCCGCGTTGGGGTGGAGGTAGGCGGAGACGTCCACGCCGCCGCCCCGCAGCAGCTCGCGCTTCAGGCGCAGGTAGCGCTGCGCCACCTCCGCTCGTGGGCGCGTGGGCTGTTCCGTTCGAGCGTCGCCAGCCGAACCTGGGCGACCGTCTCATCGGCCGCCCGGCCCTCCGCCAGCAGCTCCTCGATCCAGCGCCGCCGGGCCATCTGCCGGCCCGCCTCCTGCGCTTCCCCCGGCGTCGAGATCAGCTGGTAGGTGAAGACGTTGATCGGTGCCAGGCGCTCGGGCTCCAGGCTGGAGAGCGCCTCGACGGTGGCCGGGTCGGACGTGAACATGCCCAGCTGCGTCTGCCACTGTCGCTGGATCGTCGTCGTCGGCGCGAAGACGACGGCAGGCGCCTCGAAGCGGCGGATCAGCTCGAGCCCCACGATCGTCTTGCCGGAGCCCGGCGGGGCGACGATGTGGTAGCGGCCGTCGCCCGGGTCGGTCTCCGCCTGGGCGAGCATCATCCGCTGGTGGCGCCGGAACGGGTAGCGAAACGAGAGCGCTTCGAACGCCTTGCCGGGCACCTCCTCGCAAGCAGTCTAGCGGCGAGCCGCGGGCCGCTATCATCGGCCGGTGGCCCTGCCTTCCCGGCCGCCTCCCCCCGCCAGCGGCGTCGTCCTCGCCGGCGGGCGGGCCCGACGCTTCGGGCGCGACAAGCTGGCCGAGCCGATCGGCGGCGGCCCGCTGCTGCACCGCCCAATCGCCGTGCTCGCCGCGCTCTGCTCGGAGGTGATCGTCGCGATCGCCCCCGGTTCCGCCGCGCCGGCACTGCCGGAGTCGGGCGAGTTGCTCTGGGTTGTCCGCGACCCGATCCCCGACGGCGGACCCCTCGCCGGCCTGGTGGCCGGGCTGCGGGAGGCCCGAGAGCCGCTGGTCCTGGTCGTCGGCGGCGACATGCCCGACCTTCGGCCGGCGCTCCTCGAGGGGCTCCTGCGTCGGGCGGATGAGACCGGGGCCGGCGCCGTCGCGCTCGCCGAGCGGGAGGTCGTGCGCTCGCTGCCCGCGGTCGTCCGATCGAGCGCGCTGCCGGTCGCCGAGCGCCGGCTTGGCTCGGCCGACCGAAGCCTGGTCGGGTGCTTCCGCTCGCTCGGGCTGGTCGTCATCCCCGAGATGGAGTGGCGCGCCTGGGACGCTGCCGGCGACTCACTGCGCGACGTCGACAGCCCGGAGGATCTGCCCGCGCCGGAGCGGTGACGGTGCCATATGTGCTAGCATATATGCATGAAACGCACCACGATCATGGCCGACGAGGCGGTCATGACCGAGCTCGAGTACCTGGCTCGGGAGGACGGCGTCCCCACCAGCCGCCTCGTCCGCGAGGCCCTGGAGCGGTACGTCTCGGAGCGGACGAAGAAGCGGAAGCGGCGCCTTCCGTCTTTCGTCGGCATCGGGCACGGCAGCGGCGAGGACGTCGCGAGCCGCGCTCACGAGATCGTCCCCCGCGAGATGGCCGAGAGGCTCTGGGCAGAGATCGAAGAGTCGCGGCGGCAGAGCAAGCGATCCGGCTGACGTGGCTGTCGTCATCGACGCCTCGGCGCTCTTCGCCCTTACCGACCGACGCGAGCCATCGCATGCGCGCATCCGCTCGTTGCTGAACGGCGAGGTCGAAGCGATCGTGGTCCCGCAGGCCGTCCTTCCGGAGGCGTGCCATCTCGTGCGTACGCGGCTCGGCGCGTGGGCGGAGGTCGCGCTGGTGCAGGGCCTGGTCACGTCCGACTGGCGATTGGAGCCGCTGGTTGTCGCGGACATGCCGCGGGTCGCGGAGCTGGTCGAGGGTTACGCCGATGCGGATTTCGGCTTCGTCGATGCTGCGCTCGTGGCGACCGCCGAGCGGCTCGGGGTGCGGCGTATCTACACGCTCGACCGGCGCCACTTCTCGCTCGTCCGACCCAGGCACGCGGAGACGTTCGAACTGCTTCCCTGAAGGGCCCTCGGGCGCTCGCCCGCACGGGGGTCAGAGGAGGCGGACCGGCACCGACGGGGAAACGAACGCCTCGTCGAAGGTGGCGATCCGCTCGCAGCCGGCCTGCTCGGCGGCGGCGGCGAGGATCGCGTCGGGGATCCGCCGGGCCGAGGCGCGCGTCGACCAGCGGATCGCGGCGACCAGGGCGTGCCGGTCGGCGTCGGCGACGTGGACGTTCTCCCGCGTGAGGAAGGCGGCGAGCACCTCGGCGATCCGCGGGTTCTCCACTCCGTACCGCGTGCGGAGGACGTGGACCACCTCCAGGACGAGGCCGGTGGAGACCACCAGCGGGGGACCGTCGGACGCGTCGAGGAGTTGCGCGGCGGCGAGGGCGCGCGGCGGATCGTCCCCCGCGAAGTAGCGGATCAGGACGCTCGAGTCGATGAAGAGGCGCGGGCCGGCGCTCACCCCTCGCCTCTATGACGGCGGCTGTCGGCCTCCAGCACCTCCATGATCTCGTCGACGCGCGCCGCCCAGGCCGCCTCCTTGAGCGCCGTCCAGTCCGTGATCGGCTCCTGCCCGGGCCGCTTCAGGACGCCGAGCAGGGAGCGGTGATGCGGTTTCGGGACGAACTCGACGACGAGCCGGCCCTCCTCGGCCCGCTCCACGGCGAGGTCGCCGGGCCGGATCCCCAGCGCCTCGCGGACCTGCCTGTCGATGGTGATCTGGAACCGCTCGCCGACGACGTGCGCCATACGGGACATCCTCTGTAGGAGGAGGTTCCAGGAGTATGATGAACCGCGATCTGTACGTCAACCGCCGCCGCTCGCCCGTCCCCGCTCGGTCCGCTGCCACGGTGCGGCAGATTCCCGCCCCGGGGGAGTGCGACGCGATCGCGCCAGCGGAAGACCGTCCCGGCGGGGCGCCGGCCGCGAAACCGCCCCACCGCCGAGCGTGGCGGCGAGCGACGGACGGCCGGGAGGGCGATCGGATCGGCCCAGGGCGCGGCCCCCAGCCGCCCCTTGCGACCCCACGCTCCCCGGGCGGGAATCTGGTGGCAAACGGGCGGCGCGCGGCCGCCGGCGCTCAGGGGATGGGAATCCGGCACGGCGGCGGCCGCTCCCGGCTCGCCGCTCGCGGATCGGCACCGGAGAACGGATGCTTCCCGGCGGCGACGCGTCGCGCTATGTGAAGTCGTATTCCTGGGGCTCCGAGTCGCAGGGGTTGCCGCGCCCGTACAGGATCCGCCCGGCCGTCACGTCGGCGAGGCACCAGAAGACGGTCTTCGTCGTGCTTCCCCCGGCGTCGCCGTCGCCGTCCGCCGCGAGGTGCCGACAGATCGAGTCAGGCGCCCCGGCATGGTCGGAGAGGATCGACCGGAGCATCTCGGGCGTCACCGAGCCCGGCCGCTCGGCCGCCCCGCCGATCAGCTCGGCCGCCCGCCGGTAGCGGACCGCCGAACGCCGGGCGTACTCTGGATCGCCCTCGTAGGGGCGCATCCGCTCGCAGACGTAGTGGTTCGTGTGGACAAGCGCGCCGTCGCCGCCGGGCCCCGTCACCTCCGCGTCGCCGGCCGACCCCTCGACGTTGGCGACGCCCCCGTCGCGGTGCGCGAAGACGGTGTTGTAGGAGGAGGCGCGGTCGGGCCGGAGCGTGGCAGCGATCGCCTCGTCGAGCGTGCGTCGGGTCAGCTGCTCGCGCACCATCAGGAGGCGCGGGACGCCGATCCGCTCGTCGTTGGGCGTCAGCTCGTTGCCGGTGAGCGAGAGGCCCGCGTCGTTCCAGCCGACGCTGATCCAGGGGCCGATCCCCAGGCTGAAGACGGCCGGTTCGCCCGGGACCCGCCACTCGACGGCGACGATGGCTGCCTCGCTCTCCGCACTCAAGTCGTTGTTGTGGGCGATCCAGGTGTGCCCGTCGGCGGTCGCCGGGGCGGTCGCCACGATGTCCGAGCAGCGTCCGCGCACGATCGCCTCGAGGCTCGCCTGCGAGGGGCGGACCGTCCAGATCTCCTCGATCGAGGCGGCGAAGAGCGCCAGAGGGTCGACGCCGGCGCCGGCGGCCGCGCCGTCGATCTCCTCGACCAGCCACGGGGTGGCGCGCAGCGTCGCCTCGCGGTAGCGATCGGCCAGCGCCAGCTGCTCCTCCGGCGTCCGGCCGGCGGGGAGCTGCGCGGCGAAGTCGACCGAGCGGCGGAGCACCTCGGCGGTGGCGGCGCCGACCTGTTCGCCAACCTCGCGATGAGTCCCGGAAACGCGGGTGAGCGGGATCGGCGGCGGTGCCACGGCGTGAATGTAGCACCCGGGCCGGCGCGGATTGCGCGAAACTCGGGCCGACCCGCCCGCGAGGAGACTCGATGGCCCCCTTCGTCCAGACCGTGACCGGCCCCGTCGAGCCCGAGCGGCTCGGCTTCACGCTGCCGCACGAGCACACCGCCTGCCAGCTCTGGCAGATCCCCGGCCGCTGGGATTACTGGGAGCTGACGAGCGACGAGGAGATCGTCGCGCCCGAGCTGGAACGTTTCCGCGAGGCGGGCGGCACCAGTCTCGCCGACCTGACGCTGCCGGGGATCGGGCGCGACCCGGCCCGCCTCGGCCGCCTCTCCGAGCGGACCGGCCTGCTCATCATCATGGGGACGGGGTGGTATCGCGGTGCCTACTACCCGCCCGAGGCGCGCATCGACCGCCGCTCCGTCGACGACCTGGCGGAGGTCATGATCCGCGAGTTCCACGATGGCGCCGAGGGGACCGGCGTCCGGCCGGGGATCATCGGCGAGATCGGCACCGACAAGCCCTGGGTCTCGGCGCAGGAGGAGCGCGTCTTCCGGGCGGCGGGGCGGGCGGCGCGTGCCACGGGGATGGCGGTCACCACCCACGCCGTCCTCTCCGACGTCGGGCTGCGGCAGCTGGCGATCCTGCTGGAGGAGCGCGTCGACCCGTCTCGGGTGGTGATCGGCCACGCCGACTCGTACCCCTCGCTCGACTACTACCTCGAGGTGATCGAGCGCGGGGCGAACGTCGAGTTCGACTTCATCGGGATGCGCTTCAGCCCGGTCGAGGAGCACTCGGAGCCGCTGACGCTGCGGAGCATCCTGCGCCTCCTCGAGCGCGGACATGCCGAGCGGATCCTCCTCTCCCACGACCTCTGCCACACCATGCAGCTCAAGGCCTTCGGGGGGAACGGCTACACGTACCTCGCCGATGTCTTCCTGCCGCGCCTCCGCGAAGCGGGCGTCCCGGACGAGGCGATCCGGCAGATGACCGTCGAGAACCCGCGCCGCATCCTGACCATCGGCTGAGTTGAGTCTGGGAGGCTGTGGATCTTTCGGCCGGGAGAGTCCCCAGGTCGGCCCGTTCGCAGCCACGCTGTCAGGCGGGCGGCGGGACCGGCCTCCCGGACCGCCATCTCCCCGGGAGATGAGCGTGACCGCTCCGGCGGCTTTCCGGTCGGTCTCATCGCTCCGGGCGATGGCCGTGACCGTCTCATCTCGGGGAGCCATGAGATCGACCGCTCCGCGCTCCGATCGATCGATCTCATCGTCGGGGGAGATAGCCGCTTGGTGGCCGAGCGGCGCCGGATCCTGACGATCGGCTGAGCGGCCCCGACCCGGCGCCCCGGGGCCGCTCGCGGGCCGACCCCCTCGCGGCGGCCGGCGTCAGATCGTGTGGCCGACCTGGTGGGCGAGCGGTGGCGGCTGCTCCGGCGCGGGCCGGCGGACCGGCCGCGGCGCACCGAGGAAGCGCTCCAGGAAGACCTGGGTGCGGGGGTCGCGTGGCGCGTCGAGGACCTGCTCGGGCGGGCCTTCCTCGACGAAGACGCCCTCCTCCATGAAGAGGACGCGGTCCGCCGCCTCGCGGGCGAAGCTCATCTCGTGGGTCACCACGAGCATTGTCGTCCCCTCGTGGGCCAGCTCTTCCATCACCTTGAGCACCTCGCCGACGAGCGACGGATCGAGGGCGCTCGTCGGCTCGTCGAACATCAGCACCTTGGGCTCCATCGTCAGCGCCCGCGCGATGGCGACGCGCTGCTTCTGTCCGCCCGAGAGCCGCGAGGGCCACTCGTCGCGCTTGTCCATCAGGCCGACCTTGGCCAGGAACTCCTCGGCGGTGGCGATCGCCTCCGCCCGCGATACGCCCCGGACCCGCATCGGCGCCTCGATCAGGTTGTCGATGACGCGCATGTGGGGGAAGAGGTTGAATTCCTGGAAGACCATCTGGGCGCGCAGGCGGATCTGGCGGATCTGCTCCTGGTGCGCCCGCGAGCGGGCGTGGAGCGGGTCGGCCTCGACGCGGATCCCGTCCACCTCGACCGCCCCGACCGACGGCTCCTCCAGGAAGTTGATGCACCGCAGCAACGTGCTCTTGCCCGACCCCGAGCGGCCGAGGATGCAGATCGTCTCGCGCGGGGCCACCGCCAGGTCGCAGCCGCGCAGGACGTGGTTCGTGCCGAAGTACTTCTCGAGGTTTTCGACGCGGACGATCGATCCGTCCATCGCGGCCATCCTAGACCCGCACCTCGCTCTCGGCCATCCGCTTCTCGAGCCGGCCCTGGAAGTACGAGAGGACGATCGTCATCAGCCAGTAGATGAGCGCCGCTACCAGCAGCGTCTCCAGGCTGCGGAAGTTCGCTGAGCCGACCGTCCGGGCGCGCCAGAGCAGCTCCTGGAGCGCGACGTAGGAGACGAGCGAGGAGTCCTTGGTCATGGCGATGAACTCGTTGCCGATCGCCGGGATGACGATCCGGATCGCCTGCGGCATCACGATCCGGCGCATGATCCCGCGCTCCGGCATGCCCAGCGCCTGGGCCGCCTCGGTCTGGCCGCGCGGGACCGCCTGGATGCCGGCGCGGAAGACCTCGGTCATGTAGGCGCCGTAGTTGAAGGAGAGGGCGAAGACCCCGGCGATGAACGCGGGGAGGACGATCCCGAACTGCGGCAGCGCCGAGTAGATGAAGAGGATCTGCACGATGAGGGGCGTACCGCGCACCATCGAAACGTAGAGGGTGGCGACGGCGTAGATGGGCGCCACCGAGCTGAGCCGGCCCAGCGCTCCGATCAGCGCGAAGACGACGGCGACCGCGATCGAGACGACCGAGACGAGCAGCGTCATCGGCACGCCGCCGAGGATGAAGGGGACCCACTTGTTGAGGAACTCCGTGTCGATCTTGCCGGCCGCGAAGAGCGCCAGGACCAGCCCCCCGACGAGGACGAGCCAGGTGATCGCGAACTCGATCCGGAAGCGGACGGCGTGCCGCGCCCGCGCCTGGCGGATCGCCTCGACGATCGGCGCGGGCTGCCCGACCAGCCCGGCCGCTGGGGTCGGTGCCTGGTTCATCGGGGTCTCCTCTCCCGCGTGAACGTGGACGGGGGCGCCGGTGGGCGCCCCCGTCGCGACTGGCCGGAGGGATCCTCGGCTAGAACGTCTTCTCGGTCAGGTCGATCCCGAACCACTTGGTGGAGAAGCCGGAGAGCGTCCCGTCCGCGTGCATCTGGAGGACGATCGTGTTGAGCTCGACCATGAAGTCGGCGTGCGGCGGGCCGCTCCTGTCGACCGCCACGGCGAGCGGCTCGTAGAAGACCGGGGCGCCGACCGTCACCAGCGGCAGGCCGTCCTTGATCGCGTCGTCGACGGTGGTGCTGGAGCTGAGCCAGCCGTCGAAGTCGAAGCGGCCGGACTTCCAGGCCTCAGCGCAGTCGCGGTCGGTCGTCAGGGTCACCAGGGTCACCCCGGCCGGCGGGGTGGTCGTCACCGGCGAACCGGGGAGCTCGAGCGTGCCGCCCGACAGCCAGGTCGCGTAGGTCGTCGACACACCGGCGCAGATCGCCTTGCCCGCGAGCCCGTCCATCTCGGTGATGCCGGAGTGGGTGCTGACGGCCATCTGTGCGGGCGTGTAGTAGTACGGCGGGCTGAAGTCGATGACCTTCTGCCGGTCGGCCGTGATCGTCATCGAGCCGACGCTGATGTCCCAGTGGCCGCCCCACGACCCGGCGGTGATGGTGTCCCACCCTGGGGTCTCCCACTGGACCTCCACGCCGAGCCGCTTGGCGATCTCGGTGGCGACGTCGATGTCGAAGCCCTGGTAGGTGCCGTCCGGCATCAGCTCGGACTGCGGCGGGTAGGCCGGGTCGGTCGAGACGACGATCTTGCCCGCCGCCTTGATCCTGGCCAGCAGGTCATCGGGGTTGGGGGTCGCCGGCGGCGGCAGCGGGGTCGGGGTCGGCACCGGCGTCGGGGCGGGTGTCGCGGTCGGGGGTGCCGGCGTCGGGGTAGCCGTCGGCGTCGGCGAGGCCGCCGCCTGGCAGGCGCCGACCACCAGCGCGATGGCGATCAGCATGACGAAGGTGCGGGAGAGTGAACGCATCGGGTCTCCTCCTACGGGTCGACGCGTGAGCGCGCCTAGTTTCGCACCGCGAACGGGTGCCCGCGATCGTCCACCGCACGCTCGAGACGCGTCATCGGCGTCATCCGGCGGCAGTGTACGCTCCCTCGGTGGACAGCGTGCCGCCGGTGCAGGTCTTCGGTCTCCCCGACTCGGCCGCGACGCGCAAGGCCGTCCGCTTCTTCAGGGATCGCAGGATCCCGCTCCACGTCGTCGACCTCCGGGTCCGCCCGATCGCCCCGGCCGAGCTGCGCCGCTTCGCCGAACGCCTCGGGGCACGCGCCCTCCTCGACGAGGGCGGCCGCGCCTACCGGGACGCCGGCCTCGCCTGGCTCCGCCTCGATGAGGCCGAGCTGATCGAGCGCCTCCTCGCCGAGCCGCGCCTCCTCCGCCTGCCGCTCGTGCACCGCGCGAACCGCGTCACCGTGGGCGCGGACGAGGCCGGCTGGCGCTCGCTCCTGGCCGAGCCTCGCTAGGCCGCGGGTCGTCCCGGCGCGGCATCTCAGAACGGCTCGGCGGTCGACCAGTCGAGCGCGGGGTCGGTGAGCAGCCGCTGGCGGACGAGCGACGTCCCCTGGGAGAGGAACGCGTCGAAGGCGGTGCCGCCGCCACCGTTGGTGTCGTAGAGCAGCACGAGGTCGCCGCGCCCGTTGCCGTTCAGCTCGGCGCTCTCCACCTTCGCCCGTGCCCAGGAGTACATCGAGTCCTCCCAGGCGGTCCGCTTCGTGAAGGCGCCGTCGCCCGCTTCGTACCAGGCGATGCGCGTGCCGCCGCCGCTCATCCGCGCGACAAGGAGGAGATCCTCGCGTCCGTCGCCGTCCAGGTCCGCCGCCGCGGGGATCACCCGGTCGCGGGTCAGGTCCGGATCGAGGAACCAGCGGCGGCGTTGGCCGAGGGAACCGCCCGTGTTGCCGGAGGCCATGACGACGAAGGCCAGGCCATCGGCACCGCGGTCCACGACGGCCGCCAGGTCGGCGCGCCCGTCGCCGTTCACATCGCCGCCGAAGAGATCTGCCTTCCTCGGGTCCAGGACGCCCTGCCAGCGCACGACGGCGGGGGCCAGCCCGCTCCCGGTGGAGCGGAGCCAGTAGAAGACCGAGTTGCCGGGAGTCGCCGCGTCGGCGGCCACGAGCCCCAGGTCGGATCTCCCGTCGCCGTCGTAGTCTCCCGCGATGAGGTGGAGCCCGACCGGGTCCACGGCGGGCCCGTCTTCCCAGCCGCGCCACCAGGTGACCGGGTCCCTGAAGCCGCTGCCGGACGACCGCATGACCAGGATCCGGGGCCCTTTCGAGCTGTCCGCCAGGATGGCGAGGTCTTCGCGGCGGTCCCCGTCGAGGTCGGCCACGAGGCGACCCAGCACCTGCGAGGGCGCGATCGCCACGTCGTAGGGGGCGAGCGGCGTCATGGTCCCGGGACCGGTCTGGTAGATCCAGGCCTTGAAGCGGTTCGCCGTGCTGCCCGGCGTGGCGACGCCACCGTCGCCCCACTGATCGCCGGTCATGTCGTGCCGGCCCCGCGTCACCACCTCGAGGTAGGGCTCGTAGTAGGCGCGCAGGATCGCCTCCATGGTGTAGCCCTTGCGGCCGCAGTCGGCGGCGCCCTGCTGCCAGAGTTTCCAGCCGGTCGCGCCGGCGCCGCAGGTGGGATCTTCGGTGTGGCTGTTGTAGCCGGTGAGGAAGAACCGCCAGTTCTTGCGCAGGTGGACCGGCCAGGAGGCGGCGACCGCGGCCTTGTGCGCCGTCTGCGGCGGATGGCCCACCGGGTCGTAGACCTGGTCGACCCCGGAGTCGAAGACGTCGAAGCATTCGCCGTCTGAGCTGTAGCCGCGCCAGCTGATGGCGTAGTACCAGCCGAACTGCTTGACGGCGACGGCACCCGCCTTGAGCGTCTCCGACGGGTTGGTGGGGCCCCACTCGGCGGCCATCACCGTCTCGACGTAGCGCCGGAACGAGACGGTCTCGACCGTGTCCGTGGCGTGGCGGTAGACGCGGATCGTCTCCGGGGGGATCAGGGTGCTGCCCCAGCCGGTGCACGCGGCCTGGCCGTGGACCGGCCCGGGCGCAGGCACGAACGAAGTCAGGAGGGACAGGGCGACGGCGAGGGCACCCGCCGCCCGCAGGCGAGGCATGAGGCGGGGAGGATACCCGCGCCGTCGGCGTCTTGGCAAATCGACTCGCGATCAGTCCTCGGGCGGGGGGGGACCTCCCAGCCGTACGATTGCCTGGGTAGCCGAGCCGCAGCGAATCGGTCGCCGCGACGATGGCGATCACGCCGCCGCTGATCAGCGTGCGGAGCCGGTTCGTGGCGGCCGTGCGAGACATGAGGCGGCGAGCGACCGCGTCGGCTATGCTCGACCTCCGGCCAGCCGGCCGAGGTCCGCCCCGCGCGTCCCCGGGGCCACACGGGGCGACGTATGTCCGACGAGCCGCGGATCCGATCTCTCCCCTTCAACCATCGCCTCGACATCCTCTCGGAGGAGGCGCTCGCGAAGGTCCATGCCGAGACGCTCACCGTGCTCGAACGGGTCGGCGTCAACGTCCGCTCGCCGCACTTCGTCGAAGCGCTGGCGCGCGAGGGCGCCGTGGTCGATCGCGCGGCCCAACGCGTCCGCTTCCCGCCCGAGATGGTCGAGGCGGCCGTCCGCCGGGCGCCCCGCAGCTTCAGCCTCGCCGCCCGCGACCCCGCGCTCGACCTGCCGCTCGACGGCCGCCAGGGCTGGCTTTCCATCGACGGCTGCGCGTCGGAGGTCGTTGACCTCGAGACGGGCGAGCGACGTCCCTCGACCCGCGACGACCTGGCCCGGGCGACCCGCCTCGCCGACGCCCTCCCCGAGATCGCCTTCGTCTGGCAGCCCTGCGCTGCCCGCGACGTGCCGGTGCCGGTCCAGCCGCTCCACGAGCTGCGGACCCAATTCGCGGGCACCTCCAAGCACATCCAGCTGATGACCGCTGTCACCGGCGACGCGGCGCGCGGCTCAGTGGAGATGGCCCGGCTGGTGGCCGGAGGGGACGAGGCGCTCCGGGGCCGCCCGATCGTCTCGAGCTTCCAGTGCAGCATCAGCCCGCTCGTCTGGGACGAGGGCCCGCTCGAGGCGGCGATCGTCTTCGCCGAGGCGGGCATCCCCGCCGGCTTCGTCACCATGCCGCTCACCGCCGCCACCGCTCCGGCGACGCCGGCCGGCGCGCTCGTCCTCACCAACGCCGAGGTCCTCTCGGGGATCGTCATCCTCGAGACGCTCGTCCCCGGGGCACCGACCTTCTACGGCTCCTACACCACGGTCATGGACCTGCGTTCGGGCGGCGCCGCCTGCGGCGCGGGGCCGGAGGACCTCTTCTACCAGATGGCGACGGCGCAGCTGGCGCGCCACTACGGCGTCCCCTCCAACATCGGCACCTTCGCCTCCGGCTCGAAGGCGCCGGACTGGCAGGCCGGCCTGGAGAACGGCCTGTCGGGGATGGCCAGCTACCTGGGCGGCGCGGACATGCTGAGCGGCGCCGGCCTCCTCTACAGCGGCCGCGTCTACTCGCTCGTCGAGATGATGCTGGAGACCGAGATCTTCGGCCTGATCCGGCACCTCGTCGCGGGGGTCCGCTTCGGCCCCGACGACCTGGCCGGTCCGGTCATCGAGGCGGTCGGCCCGGGCGGCCACTTCCTGGCCCAGCGCCACACCCTGGCGCACATGCGCGAGCTCTGGATGCCGCGCTCCTTCGACCGGCGGAGCTGGGAGGAGTGGGAAGCCGATGGGCGCCCGGAGCCGGCCGACCGCGCCCGCGAGCGCGTCCGCGCCATCCTGGCCGAGCACCGCCCCGCGCCGCTGGAGCCGGGTCTCG
Organism: Chloroflexi bacterium GWC2_73_18; assembly: GCA_001794945.1. GTDB lineage: Bacteria > Chloroflexota > Limnocylindria > Limnocylindrales > CSP1-4 > GWC2-73-18. The sequence goes on along the minus strand of MGMJ01000137.1, from coordinate 11,230 downwards.
AGCCGGAGCTCGACGCGGTCATCGCCGCCTACGAGCACCAGATGGGAGGAGTCGTCCATGCCTGAGCGGTTCGAGGCGCTGCGTGAGGCGCTGCTGGCGCTGGAGGAGGATGCCGCGCTCGCCGCGACGCGCCGGCTCCTCGACGACGGCGTCGACCCGAAGGCGATCCTCGAGGCGGGGCTCGCCGAGGCGATGGCCGAGCTGGGGCGGCGCTGGGACCGCGGCGAGGTCTTCCTGCCCGAGGTGGTCGTGGCGGCCGAGATCTTCGGCCGCTGCAACGCGCTGGTGGAACCGGCCCTCCTCGCCTCGGGCCGCCAGGAGGTGCGCCACCGGGCGGTCATGGCGACGGTGAAGGGCGACCTCCACGACCTCGGCAAGAACATGGTCGGGGCGATGCTCAAGACGGCCGGCTTCGAGGTCCACGACCTCGGCAAGGACGTGGCCGCGGAGCGGATCGTGGAGGCCGTCCGGGAGCTGGCGCCGGGCGTGGTGGGGTTGAGCGCCCTGCTCACCACCACCGTCCCCCAGCAGCGGCTCGTCATCGAGGCGCTCGAGGCGGCCGGCCTCCGCTCCGGCGTCCGGGTGATCGTCGGCGGCGCACCGGTGACCGAGGAGTGGGCGGCCCGGATCGGCGCCGACGGCTTCGCCCCCAACGCCCCCGCGGCGGTCCGGCTCGCCCGCGACCTCGTCGAGCGCGTGCCCGTCGCCGGCCGACCGTAGGAGCCACTGCCGTGGAGACGGTCCTCGCCTCGGCGACCCGGACGGTCGTCATCGGTCCCGGCCGGCCGTTCGTCATCATCGGCGAGCGGATCAATCCGACCGGCCGCGCCGCGCTCGCCGCGGAGCTCGGGGCCGGGCGCTTCGAGGTGGTCCGCCGTGACGCGCTGGCGCAGGCGGAGGCCGGCGCGCAGGCCCTCGACGTCAACGCCGGTGTGCCGGGGATGGACGAGCGCGCCCTCCTGGTCGAGATGGTGCGGCTCGTCTCGGAGGTGACCGACCTGCCGCTCTCCCTCGACTCCGCCGATCCGGCGGCCCTGGAGGGCGCCCTCGAGGCCTGCGGCGGAAAGCCGCTGGTCAACTCGGTGACCGGCGAGGACGAGCGGCTCGAGCGCGTCCTCCCGCTCGTCCGGCGCTTCGGGGCCGCGGTGATCGGGATGGCCAACGACGAAGCGGGGGTCTCGATGGATCCCCACGATCGGCTGCGGGTGGCACGCAGGATCGTGGAGCGCGCCGCCGACCACGGCATCGGGGCCGACGACGTCCTCATCGACCCGCTGGTCATGACCGTGGGCGCCGACCCGACGGCGGGACGGGTCGCGCTGGAGACGATGCGCCTGGTCCGTGACGAGCTCGGCGTCAACCTGGCCTGCGGCGCCTCCAACGTCTCGTTCGGGCTGCCCGGCCGCCACGCCCTGGGGGCCGCCTTCCTGCCGATGGCGATCGGCGCCGGGCTGACCTGCGCCATCGCCAACCCGCTGGTCCCCGAGATCCGCCTGGCCGTCCAGGCGGCCGACGTCCTCATGGGCCACGACGTCTACGCACGGAGCTGGATCCGGACGCACCGGACCTCTTCATGAGGAAGCTCCAGGTCACCTACCTGCCCTTCGACCGCGTCTCGCGCGTCCCGCCGGGGACCACCCTCTTCAACGCGGCGCACTGGATCGGGCTGCCGATCGAGTCGACCTGCGGCGGCCGCGGCACCTGCGGCAAGTGCAAGGTCCAGGTCCTCGCCGGCGAACACGAGGTGACCGCCGCCGACCGCCG
>MGMJ01000137.1:0-9447 GCA_001794945.1 Chloroflexi bacterium GWC2_73_18 | reverse complement strand
GCCACGTGCCGGGTCGCGCAGCTGCAGCGCCCTCCGCGAGCCGCGACGATGGGGATCAACCGCCTCGTCGTCCTCGAGCCGAACGTCCACCGGGTCCGCCTGCAGCTGCCCGAGCCGTCGCTCCTCGACGCCCGGAGCGACCTCGAGCGGCTCACCGACGCGCTCGACGAGGAGGGTTACGGGGTCGCCGCCGATCCGCCCGCCCTGCGCGACCTGCCGGGTGCCCTGCGGGCGGCCGGCTTCGCCCCGAGCGTCGTCATCTGCGGGGAGCACCTGGTGGCCGTCGAGCCGGGCGATGCGTCCGACGATCGCTACGGGGTGGCTATCGACATCGGCACCACCACGGTCGTGGGGGCCCTCATGGACCTGCGCGGCGGGATGCCCGTGGCGGTCGATTCGACGCTCAACCGCCAGGCGCCCTTCGGCGCCGACGTCATCTCGCGCATCGCCCACGCCATGAGCGACGCGTCAGCACTCGGGGAGCTCCAGCGCGAGGTGGTCGCCACCATCAACGACGTGCTCGCCCACCTGTACGCGGCCTCCGGTGTCTCTCCGCTCCACGTCTACGAGCTGGTGGCGGTCGGCAACGCCACGATGCTCCACCTCCTCCTCGGGATCGATCCCCGGCCCATCTCCTTCGTCCCCTTCGTCCCGGCCTTCCGGGGGCCGCTCGAGCTTGGCGCGGACCAGGCCGGACTGGCGATCCACCCGCGTGGCCGGGTGGCGACGCTGCCCCTCGTCGGCGCCTACGTCGGCGCGGACATCGTGGCCGGCGTCCTGGCGACCGGGCTGGCGCGCGAGGAGCGGCTCCGTCTCTTCGTCGACGTCGGCACCAACGGCGAGATCGTCCTCGGCTCATCCGAGCGGGCGCTCGTCACCGCGGCCCCCGCCGGGCCGGCCTTCGAGGGCGGCGGCATCTCCTGCGGCATGCGTGCCAGCGACGGCGCCATCGAGGCCGTCTCGCTCGGGGACGAGGTGCGTCTCGAGGTGATCGGCGGCGGGCCGCCGCGCGGTCTCTGCGGCTCGGGCCTGGTCGACGCCGCGGCGCAGCTGCGGCGGGTCGGGCTGCTCGACGCCTCGGGTCGCCTGAAGGCGGCGGCCGACGTGCCCGGCCACCCGCTCGCCGGGCGGCTCGTCGAGCGCGACGGGACGCGCGCCTTCCTCCTGCACGAAGGAGTGCCGCTGACGCAGCGCGACATCCGCGAGCTGCAGGCGGCCAAGGGCTCGATCGCGACCGGCGTCGCGGCGCTGATGGAGACGCTGGGCGTCGGCGCCGACGATCTCGACGAGGTGATCCTGGCCGGCTCGTTCGGGACCTCGATCGACCCCGAGAGCGCGCGGGCGATCGGCCTGGTGCCACCGGTCCCGGTCGAGCGGATCACGCCGGCCGGCAACTCCGCCATCGAGGGCGCCAAGATGGCCCTTCTCTCCTTCCGGGAGCGCGAGATCGCCGCCGAGCTGCCGTCGCGCCTCGAGTACGTGGAGCTCTCCGCCCGCCCCGGCTTCAACGAGCTCTTCGTCGCGTCCACCCGTTTCCCCGAGCCGGAGGCCGTGGCGTGAACGGCGACACGGGTCGCCGGCCGCTCGGCCTCGTCGCCTGCGGCGCCCTCGTCCGCAACGTGATCGAGCTGACGCGCCGGCGTGGCTGGGACGCCGACGTCCACGGCATCGCGGCGACGCACCACCTCCGCCCGGCCCGGATCGCGGAGGCGGTCGAGGCGAAGCTGGCCGAGCTCGACGGGCGTTACGACCGCGTCGTCGTCGTCTACGGCGACTGCGGCACCGTCGGTGCGCTCGACCGGGTGCTGGCGCGCCACGGCGCCGTCCGGCCCGAGGGGCCGCACTGCTACGAGATGTATGCCGGGGACGACTTCGGCCCGCTGGTCGCCGAGCGTGACGGCGGGACGTACGTCCTGACCGACTGGCTCGTCCGCAACTGGGAGCGGGCGGTCGTCCGTAGCCTCGGTCTCGACCGGCGCCCTTCGCTCAGCGGCGCCTACTTCGGTGGCTTCCGGCGCGTCCTCCACCTCCGCCAGGCGCCGGACCCGGCGCTGGACGACAAGGCGCGGGGCATCGCCGCCTCGCTCGGGCTGCCGCTCGAGACGCGCGACACCGGCCTGGGCGATCTCGAGCGCCGGCTCGTCTCCCTGGTCGAGGGCTGACGGGCGATCCGACCGCCCCGGGCCGCGCTGGGCCGCAAGTAGCGGGTCCTCCGGGCCACTGGCGTGGCGATCTGCTTCGGCGGCCGCTCTCCCGGGCGCACGTCGAGACCTGGGCCGGCGTCGTCTTCGTGACGCTCGCCGACGACGCGCCCCCGCTCGCCGACCTGCGCCGCGCCCGGCGGATCGTGTACGACGTCGCCGCCAACTGGAAGATCGTGACCGAGAACTACTCGGAGTGCTACCACTGCCCGGGCGTCCACCCCGACCTCAACCGTCTCACGCCGACCTCGGCGACAACCTCGAGAGCAGGGGGCCGTGGGCGGGAGGCTGGATGGAGCTGGTGAGCGAGTTCGAGACGATGTGCGCCGACCGCCACGCGGCCGACGGCCTGCGGACCGAGTGGCACCCGCACCCGACCAGCGGCCGCTCGAACGAGGAGCAACGGCGCCTCCACGCAGGCGCCGGCACCGCCGGGTAGCCGGCGGCCCTACCGGGGAACCGCGATCTCGATCCGGCCGCCCCGGACGCGGACCGGGTAGAAACGCAGTCGATGCGTCCGGGTCAGGGCCCGGGCGCGGGCCTTGAGGTCGGGCGGCTCCGCCTTCGGCTCGCGGCCGGGCGGCGTCCATGGCGCGTGGTAGACGCCGCCTGCGTCGAGCCCGCCGGTCGTCGGCATCCGGACCGTCTCGCCGGTGCACAGGTCGAAGCGGCCGGCGTGGAGCGGGCAGTCGACGAGGCAGCCCTCCAGGCGTCCCAGCGAGAGCGGCGCCGACATGTGCGGGCAGCGGTCGTCGGTCGCCACGACGCCGCCCTCGAGGTGGGCGAGAAGCAGGTCGAGCTCGCCCACGGTGACGCGCCGCATCTCGCCGATCGCCAGCTCCTCCACGGCGAGCAGGTCGCGGAACGGGACACCGGCCGTGCCGTGCGCGGCGAGGGCGCCACGTGCGGTGGCGGGACGCGGGTCGCTCACGGGCCGATGCTAGCGCCCGCCGGCGGAACCCGCCCGGGGCGCGGGACGTCTCGGGGCCAGGCGCCGGACGCCCTCACGAAGACGCGGTCGAGTGCCGCGGCGGCGTTGCCGGAGCCGGGGGAAGGCACGAGATGCGTCGTACCCTCATCCTCGTCGCCCTCGGGGCCCTGTTCATCGGCGCCTGCGCCTCGGCCGCGGCCCCCAACCAGGGCGAGCCGGGTGAGCGTCTGCCCGCGGACGAAGGCGGCCTGCCGGCCGCGTCGCCCGCTGCCACCGGCAGCTCACCGGACCAGGCCCGCGCCGACCCCGAGCAACGCCTGATCGTGCGCGTCGGTGCCCTCGAGCTGGAGGTGACCGACGTCCAGGCCGCCTACGCGCAGGCGCGCCAGCTCGCCCTCCGCCTCGGCGGTTACGTCGGCGACTCCCAGTTCGCCACCGATCGCGCCGGCCGTCCGACCGCGACCGTCGTCCTGCGCATCCCGGCCGACCGCTACGAGGAGGCGCTCGAGGCGCTCCGGCCGATGGCGAAGAAGATCGTCCTCGAGCAGTCGAAGGAGACCGACGTGACCAGCCAGGTCGTCGACCTCGACGCCCGGCTGACCAACCTCCGCGCCTCCGAGGCGGCGCTGGTCAAGCTCTTCGACCGCGCCGGCAAGATCAGCGACATCCTCGAGGTGCAGCGCGAGCTGAGCGGCGTGCGCGAGCAGATCGAGCAGCTGACCGCCCAGAAGCAGATGCTCGAGAAGCAGGCGGCCCTGGCGACGCTGACCGTCACCTTCGAGATGGCGCCCGAGCCGGTCGCCGCCGCCACCAAGTCGTGGGACCCGAGCGCCGACGTCCAGCGCGCCGTCGCCCAGCTCGTCGAGCTGGCCCAGGGCGTAGCCCGGGCCGGCATCTGGCTGGCGATCGTGGGCGCCCCGGTCACGCTCATCGCCCTGGTGGTGCTGCTGGTCGGCTGGCGGCTCGCCCGCCGCGCCGGATTCCGTTTGCGGCGCCCCGCCCCGGGCGGCCCGCCGGAAGGCTGGACGGGCTAGTCGCACAAGCGCCCCGGTCATGAGGAAGCGCCGGCACTCGCCGGCGCTTCGCTCTACTCGGACCGCGCCGGGGCCTCCAGCGCGGCGGCGCGCGTCCGCGCCAGCTCGTGCGCCCGGGTCGTCCGGCGAAGCGGCAGCTCGGGGATGAGCAAGCTCGTTCCGAAGGCCACGATGACGGCCACCAGGGCGACCCAGAAGGCGTTGGCGATCGCCAACGAGAGCGCCTCGTTGAAGCCGCCGACGATCGCCGCGACCTGCTCGGGCGGCAGGAACTTCGCCAGCGTGTCGGCCAGGTTGCCGCCGGTCGACCCGAAGTCGCTCGCCTGCGCGGCGAAGCGCTCGACCATCTCCTGCGGGACCCCCCGGCTGACAAGCTGGCGGGGGAGCTCGGTCGTCAGCGACGAACCGAAGACGGTGCCGGCCAGCGCCAGGCCGACCGTCCCGCCGATCTGGCGCAGGAAGGTGATGTTGCTGGTGGCGACGCCGAGCTTCTCGAAGGGGACGGCGTTCTGGACGATCAGGGTGAAGATCGGCATCGTCGGACCGACGCCCAACCCGACGACGACCATCCAGAAGACCAGCGTCGGGGCGTACGCCGTGTCGCCGTGCAGGCCGGTCATCAGGAAGACGCCGAGCGCCGTCCACGCCAGGGCGCCCGAGGTGAGCAGCTTGTAGCGGCCGCTGCGGCTGACCAGCTGGCCGGAGGCGATGCTGGCGAAGATCAGGCCGGCCAGCATGGGGAGGAGCGCCCAACCCGAGTCGGTCGGAGAGAAGCCCTGCACCGCCTGGAGCCAGAGCGGCAGGAAGATGATCGTGCCGAAGAAGCCGAACGAGGCGAGGAAGTTGGTAGCGACGGCGAAGGCGTAGGTGCGGTTCCGGAAGAGGCCGAGCGGCACGATCGGCTCGGCGGTCCGCACCTCGATCCAGAGGAAGAGGGCGGCGAGGGCGGCCGAGAGCGCGATCAGGCCGCCGACCTCGGGGCTGACCCAGGCGGCGAAGTCCCTCGTCGACTGCGCGTTGGTGAGCCCGACGAGGAGCAGGGCGACCGCCGCGGCGAAGACGCCCACGCCCCGGTAGTCGAAGGAGCGACTGGCCCCCTCCCGGCGTACCGTCGGCAGGACCCGCCAGATGACCACCATGGAGAGGAGCCCGATCGGCAGGTTGATGTAGAAGATCCAGTGCCACGAGACGTGCTCGGTGAGGAAGCCGCCGAGCCAGGGGCCGATGATCGCGGCGACGCCGAAGACGGCCCCGAAGAGCCCCTGGTACTTGCCGCGCTCGGCCGGGGTGAAGAGGTCGCCGATCACCGCCAGGGCGATGGGGAAGAGCGAGCCGGCGCCGAGGCCCTGGATGCCCCGGAAGACGATCAGCTGGGTCATGTCCTGCGAGAGCCCGGAGAGCGCCGAGCCGAGCAGGAAGAGGGTGACGCCGATCAACAGCATCGGCTTGCGGCCGTACAGGTCGGAGAGCTTGCCGTAGATCGGGATGACGATCGTGCTGGTCAGCAGGTAGGCGGTCACCGCCCAGGTGTAGAGGCTGGTCGAGCCCTGCAGGTCGCGCACGATCGTGGGCAGGGCGGTGCCCACGATCGTCTGGTCGAGGGCGCCCAGGAAGAGCGCGAGCAGGATGGCGAAGAGCACCTCGGAGCGGGCCCGACCGCCGAGCTCGACGGCCGGGTGGACCTGGTTCATGACGCGGGAGCCTCCTGCGGGGTGGATCTTTCGGTCGGGTTGATCTCGCCGAGCTCGCCGGCCGCGGCCGCCGCGGCGAAGGCGCGGTCGACATCCTCGAGGGCGGCGTGGAGCCGGGCGAGCTGGGTGTCGTCGAGATGGGTGAGAACGCGCTCGATCCAGTCGCGGCGCATCGCCGCCATCTGGGTCAGTCGCTCGCGCCCGGCGTCGGTAAGCCGCACCAGGACGACCCGGCGGTCCTCGGCGTCGCGGAGGCGCTCGACCAGGCCGTGCGTCTCCATCCGGTCGACGATGCCGGTCATGCTCGGCAGCGAGACGTCGAGGCTCTCGGCGAGCCGGCTCATGGGCAGGCGCTCGAGTTCCTCGAGCTGCAGCATCACCTGGTAATGGGTCATGCTGATGCCGTGCCACGCCCAGCGGTGCGTCGTCGCGCGCCGGCCCTTGCCGGACATGGCGGCGAGATGGGTCGTGATCGCCGTGCAGAGACTCTGGCGATCGTCGGCGCCACGTTGATCGTTCATGGTGCGTTGGTACTATATGAGTCATGAATGATGTTGTCAAGCTGAAGGAGTGAGGCGGTTCGATGCGGCTGGCACTGATGACCGAACCCCAGCAGGGGCTCTCCTATGCGGAGCTCCTGGCGCTCGCCCGGCGGGCCGAGAGTGCGGACTTCGAAGCGTTCTTCCGCTCCGACCACTACGCGAGCTTCCCCGGGTCGGCCGGCAAGCCGACGACCGACGCCTGGGCGACGCTCGCCGGCCTGGCCCGCGAGACGGAGCGGATCCGGCTCGGCGTCCTCGTCTCGCCCGTCACCTTCCGTCACCCCGGCGGGCTGGCCAAGGTCGTCGCCACCGTCGACGAGATGAGCGGCGGGCGGGTCGAGCTGGGGGTCGGCGTCGGCTGGAACGAGGACGAGCATCGCCAGCACGGCCTGCCGTACCCGCCGATGGACGAACGCTTCGCCATGCTCGAGGAGGAGCTGGAGATCCTCCATGGTCTCTGGCGCGAGCCGGACGGCTGGTCGTTCACGGGTGAGCACTGGCGGATCGAGTCGGCCGCCTGCTACCCGAAGCCGGTCCAGCGACCGCACCCGCCGATCATCGTCGGCGGCGAGGGGCGGCCACGATCGGCGCGGCTCGCCGCCCGCTGGGCCGACGAGTACAACCTCAACGGGATCGACCCGGCCGAGGCGGCGCGGCGTGTCGGGGCGCTGCGGCGGGCCTGCGAGGATGCGGGACGGGACCCCGAAACCCTCGTCATCTCGATGATGGCCGGCGTGGTGGTGGGGGCGAACGAGGCGGAGATGGAGGCGCGCGTGGCCGAGATGCTGCGGACCTTCGGGCTACCGCCGGACGAGGCCGGGCGCTGGATGGCCGAACGGCGCGGCCGCTACGTGATGGGGACGCCCGACCAGGCGCTGGAGCGGATCGCCGCGTACGCTGCCGCCGGAATCGAGCGGATGATGTTCCAGGACTGGCTGCCGCGCGACCTCGAGATGGTTTCGCTGATCGGTCGGGAGATCGTGCCTCGGGCGTGATCGGGGGGTGCCGCGACGCACCACGCGATTCGATCGAGGCTGCGCGGGGTGTTGAAGTCGCACGAATCGAGGGCCTAGAATGGGCGCCACTCCTGCGGACGCGGGACGCACAGGAGAGGCAAGCAGGGAGAGCGGACTATCGATCGTTCGGGAGGGGGATCGACCGTCTACCACACTGAGGAAGGGAGCAAGATGCAAGGTACTTCTGCGCGCCCCACGGGCATCACGATCCTCGCCGTCCTGGCGGCGATCTTCGGCGTCCTGGGTCTCCTCGGATCGCTTGCGGTGGTCGGTCTCGGCGGTCTCGGGTTCGGGCTCGTCGGCGCCACCAATGCCGGGATCTTCTTCACGCTGTTCGGCCTCGCGGGGCTCGTCCTGTCGATCGTGGAGCTCGCCTTCGCGTACGGTGCCTGGACGCTCAAGCCCTGGGCCTGGCAGCTCGGCCTCTACGCCTCGGGCGCGAATGCCGCTCTCGCGGTGCTCAACCTGGTCCTTGGCTGGTCGACGATCAGCAGCGTGGTCATCTCGGTCGCGATCGCCGGGGTCATCATCTACTACCTGATGACCCCGGACGTGAAGCGGGCCTTCGGCAAGGCCTAGCGAATCGTGGCCCGGGCGATCGCCCGGGCAACTTGGCTGAAGACCGAGCGGCGGGCATCGTGCCCGCCGCTCGACCGTTCCCGGGGCGGTCGGTCCTCGGCGGCCGGTCGGGTCGGGGACAGCATCGCCCGGCGGACGTTCTGCCCAGCAGGACAAACGCTACCCATCAGACGCCGACCCGGCCGTCTCCGCTGGCCGCGAGGCCGGAGCGGCGACCCGGGGCGACCGGCCGCGGTCGAGACGCTTCGTCGATGGCCGGCGCGCCGGCGTTCGCCCCATCTCGAGCCGCCCGAGGACAGGGAAGAGCGCCGGGGGGCGTCCTCACGCCGGCTCGCGCGCGTCCGCGGGCCGTTTGTTCCGCACAGCAGAACGGCGGCCTTCACGACGGCCCGTCGGCCGTCCCACCGACGCCCCGAAGCCCGGCATCGCCGCTCCTCGTTCCAGCCCACGCCGACCCCCAGCTCGACCAGTCCGCCGATCTCTGTCCGATCAGCGGGATCATCTGCGGGTCGCGCGGCAGCCAGCCCTGGAGCATCATCCGGTCGGTCCCACGGGCCTGATCGCGGCTACAGCGATGCACCACGAACCACGCGAACCCCGACGCGCGGCGTTGAAGCGGCTTGAATTGACTCCTACAATGGCGCCGACCTTGCGACCGCGGGGACGCACAAGGGAGGGCAAGGAGGGAGACCAGCGATCGACCGTCGGGGAGTGGGTCGTCCCATCGTCCGAACGTAGGGAGGGGAAGTGCAAGGTTCTTCTGCTCGACCAAGGGAGATCACCACCCTCGCCCTGGCCGGCACGCTCGGCTGCGTGGTCGGGCTTCTACGAGGCTTGGGGACCGTCAGCGGCGCCGCCGGTGGCCTGGAGATGATCATCGGGCTGGCCTTCCTCGTCATCGGCGTCGCGGAGCTGGCGTTCGCCTACCTCGCCTGGACGCTCCAGCCCTGGGGCTGGCAGCTCGGTGCGGGCATCTCCGTCGCGTTCATCGTCGTGGCGCTCGCCCACGTTCTGCTGATCGGCAGCATCATCACCACCGCGGTGATCCCGATCGGCGTCAGTGCGATCACCCTCTACTACCTGATGAGGCCGGCCGTGAAGGCGGCGTTCGGCAGGGAGTAGACCGCTCGATCGCTGGTACGCCCGGCGTCGGCCGATGCCCGGGACGCGTCACCACTGTGGGTGGCAGAACCCCGGGCCAGCACGCGTGGACCGCGGCGCGTAGCACACCTCGGCCCACCCCGCCACGAGGGAGAGGGGCCCCCGTTGCCACTGGTGGTGGCAGGCGTCCACCTGGGGGGCAGTGGGGAGGGCCGACCGCTCAGGGGCAGGAGAGGGGCTCGGCCGTGCCCTCGTGGCGGCGGAGCGTCACGATCACCCCGGAGGTTGTTCGGAACTCCGCCGTTTCCCGGTCGAGGACGGTGATCGTCCCGCTCGCCGCGCCGATGAGAAG
>MGMJ01000136.1 GCA_001794945.1 Chloroflexi bacterium GWC2_73_18 | reverse complement strand
CGCGCTCAAGGTGACGCGCTCGGCGCTCCAGAACGCGGCCTCCATCGCGGCCATGGTGCTCACCACCGAGACGCTCGTGACCGACCTGCCCGAAAAGAAGGCCGCTGCGCCGGCCGGTGGCTACGGTGGCGGGGACATGGACTACTAGTCCGACCCGACTGACCTCTCCAGATTCGGGCAGGCTGGTGAAGGTCGGGCGGCTTCGCGCGGGGTCGAGCCCGCCGACGCGCTGAGCAGGCTCTTGGATCCCGGAGGACACGGAAGAGACGGGCGGCCGGACCGCGGCTTTTGGAGCGGCTCTTTGACCCGACGGCGGTACTCGTAGCCGACGGTGTCTCCGCACTTGCTGCAGACGAAACCGTCAGGCCAGCGGCTCCCGGTGAGATAGCGACGACAGGCCGCCTCGTCCGGGAACCAGTCCTGGAACTCGGGACCGCGGGAAGCTCGGGCGTGCCACTCCTACATCTTTGCGCTGACCTGCGTTTGCTCCACAAGCATCACCAGTCTTCCCCTCTCCCCATGGATGCCTGGGAGGAACCGGCTCCGGGTCGGCACCCGGAGGACGCCCCGTCGCCCGCTGCCGACCCACGCGGACCGCCTACGGTGCGCCGGCCATCCCTGCGGCTCCGCCTGATCGCGTCCATGTTGCCGCGAGCGTGAAGCCTTGCCTCAAGCCGGGCGGTCGAGGTGCTTACCGGGTCGCCGATCGCGCCCACTGCTACCCGGAGCCGAAACGGCCGACAAGCGCGCCCTCGCCCATGGCCGAACGGCCCTTGCGCGGTGGTTCACTCGGGGACGATCCACGGAGGCGATAGCGCCGAGCTGAAGGCGGGACGTGGACGGGTCGGCACTCGCACAGTCCCGGCCGGTGCTCGGATCAGCGGCTGGCAGTGCGGACCAGCTGGGCGACCATCCCCGTCACGCGGCGCGCGGCGGTCGGGGAGAGGCGGCTGATCGCGTCGAGGAGCGGCACGACCTCCTTGTCGGGGATCGCCACGAGAAGCCGGACAAGGCGCAGGAACGTCTGGTCGGGCACCCGCTCGAGCAGGCTCAGTCCCCGTTCGAGCTGGCGCGGTTCCAGCCCCGGAACGAGCCCGACGGCGCGATCGAAGAGGCGGACGAAGTGGAGGAAGCTGCCGAGCCAGTCGCGCAGGTCGGCGAGCTCCGCATCGCCCGGATGAGACGCCGCCGCCTGTTCCGCTTCGGCGTGGCTTCCGGCCAGGAACGCCACGATCGGGTCGCCCTCCCGGAGTTTGCGCTGCGCGACGACGCGCCCGAACCACTGCCAGTGGTCGCCCACGGCGGCGTAGGCGGCGCCCGCGGGACCGCGCCGGCCGGTCCGCCGCGGTTCGGGGACGCGCTCGATCAGCCCCCACGCCTCCGACTCGTCGAGCGCCAGGCTGGCCGCCCGGTGGCTCAGCCCGAGCGCCTCGCGGATCTCGCGCTCGGTGAGCGGCTGGCGCCGCGCGAGCAGGTAGCCGTGGACGCGGGCGAGCGCGGGGGGCACGCCCCACGAGGCGCCCATCTCACCCCAGGCGTGGGCGAAGGCGCGGCGGATCGCCTCGGCCTGACCGACCTCCGGGGCCCTGTCGCCCGGCGGGGTCAGGACGGGATCGGTCGGGCGATCCATCCGGCTTCCCACCTCCGCGGTGAGCACGTCCACCGCGACCGGAGCCCGGTCGTCGGCCGTGTAACGTGCTACCGAATGGTAGCGCGTCGGTCGCCCGCGTCCCCGCCCCCGACGCGCACGCGACCGACCCCCGGTAGAAGCGCCTCCGTCGAGGCGATCGGTCCCGCCCGGCGTCAGAGCCCCGTCACGCTCACGGGCGTGTGACGCTCGGTCGTCGTGCCGTCCCCCAGCTGGCCGTCGTCGTTCTTGCCCCAGCACTTGGCCGTGCCGCCCGCCAGGACGGCGCAGCTATGGGAGCCCGCCGTCGCGATCGCCACGGCGTTGGGAAGGCTCGACACGGCCACCGGGCTGGACGAGGCGGTCGTCGAGCCGTTGCCCAGCTGGCCGTTGGCGTTGAGCCCCCAGCACTTGGCGGAGCCACCGGCAAGGACGGCGCACGTGTGGCCGTTGCCGAGGGCGATGGCGACCGCGTTGGAGAGTCCCGACACGTTGACCGGCGTGTGCCGCTCGGTCGTCGTGCCGTCGCCCAGCCGGCCATTCGTGTTCAGCCCCCAGCACTTGGCCGCGCCGCTGGCCAGCAGGGCGCAGCTGTGGGCGTCGCCGAGAGCCAGGGCGGCCGCGTTGGAGAGGCTCGAGACCGCCGTCGGCGTGAGTCGCTGGGTCGTCGTGCCGTCGCCCAGCCGTCCGTTGGTGTTCAGCCCCCAGCACTTGACCGCGCCGCTGGCCAGCAGGGCGCAGCTGTGCGCCGTCCCCGCGGCGATGGCGGTCGCGTTGGCGAGCCCCGACACGGTTGCCGGCGTGGTCCGCTGGGTCGTCGTCCCGTCGCCCAGCCGTCCGTTGGTGTTGTTGCCCCAGCACTTGGCCGTCCCGTTGCCGAGGACGGCGCAGGTGTGGTTGGCACCGGCGGCGATCCCGATCACGCCGGAGAGCCCGGACACGGCCACCGGGACGGTCGAATCGCTCGTCGAGCCGTTGCCCAGCTGGCCGTTGCCGTTCTCGCCCCAGCACTTGACCGTGCCGCTGGCGAGGAGCGCACAGGTGTGGTTGGCGCCCGCGGCGAGTGCCATCGCGGTGCTGATCCCGATCACGGCGGCCGGAGCGTGTCGCTCGGTCGTGGTGCCGTCGCCCACCTGGCCGCTGGTGTTCGTGCCCCAGCACTTGACCGTGCCGTTGCCGCGGAGCACGCAGGTGTGCGACGCGCCGCCGGCGGCGACGGCGACCGGGCCGGTCCCGATGTTGAAGCTCGGGAGGGTCACCGGGACGGACGAGCCGGTCGTGGTGCCGTTGCCCAGCTGGCCGTACCCGTTGTAGCCCCAGCACCTGGCCGTGCCGAGGCCGAGGAGGGCACAGCTGTGGTCGTGGCCAGCGGAGACAGCCGTGGCGTTAGTGAGCCCGGAGACGACCACCGGGACGGACGAATTGGCCGTCGAGCCGTTGCCGAGCTGGCCGGAACCCCCGTTGCCCCAGCACTTGGCCGTGCCGGTGGCGAGGACGGCGCAGTTGTGGTTGGCACCCGCGTCGAGGGCCGCCGCGTTGGTGAGCCCCGACACGTTCACCGGCACGTACGACGTGGTCGTCCCGCCGTCGCCGAGCTGGCCGTAGGCATTGTAGCCCCAGCACTTGCCGGTGCCGTTGGCGAGGATGGCACAGGAGTGGTAGTCGCCGACGGCGACCCCCGTCGCGTTCGTGAGCCCCGACGGGCTCACCGGGATGGACGAGCTGGCCGTCGTGCCGTTGCCCAGCTGGCCGTAGCCCCCGTAGCCCCAGCACCTGACCCCGCCGTTGGCGAGGAGCGCGCAGGTGTGGTAGAGGCCCGCGGCCACGGCCACGGCATTGGTGAGCCCGGACACGCTCACCGGCGTGGCCGAGCTGGTCGTCGTGCCGTCGCCGAGCTGGCCGTAGCCATTGTAGCCCCAGCACTTGACCCCGCCGCCGGCGAGGAGCGCGCAGGTGTGGGCGTTGCCCGCGGCGAGGGCCACGGCGTTGGTGAGCCCCGACACGTCGACCGGGATCGCCCAGTTCGACGTCGTGCCGTTGCCCAGCTGGCCGTAGGCGTTGTAGCCCCAGCACTTGACCGCGCCGCTGGCGAGGAGCGCGCAGGTATGGCTGGCGCCCGGTGCCACCGCGATGGTGGTGGGGAGTCCGAACGGGCTGACCGGGGTCAGCGAGCTGTTGCCGAACGAGCCGTCGCCGAGCTGGCCGTAGTAGTTGTAGCCCCAGCACTCGATCGTGCCGTCGGCATAGAGGGCGCAGGTGTGGTAGTCGCCGGCGACCAGGCGCGTCGACGCGGGGACCCCTACCCCTTCGCCCGGAGCGGTCGAACTCGCCGAAACCGTGGCCGCCTGAAGCGCGGCGCCCAGCAACGCCACGATGGCGCCGGCGGCAAGGGCCGCCCGGAGGCCCCCTCTTCGACGACCGGAAAGGAGCGGCTGGGGACTCGTAGTTCGCACGGTTGGGTCCTCCTTCGGCGAGACGGACAGAGTAACAGACGCGCTGACCACGCACCGGCGTTCTCCCTCCGGTTCGCTCGCCCGGCGGTGCGCCCGCGCACCACGCGCACCACCCCCCTATCATCGGCGCGATGGCGGTCCTGCGCAGCCACCTCGACCCGGCGAGCGACGAGTGCCGTGCGAACCACGCCGCGATGGAGGCGCTCGTCGCCGAGCTGCGGGCGAAGACAGCCGTGGTGGCGGGACGCGGCGCCGGCGGCGACGACGAGGCGATCGCCCGCCACCGTACACGGGGAAAGCTCCCCGTCCGCGAGCGGATCGACCGGCTCCTCGACCCCGGCACTCCCTTCCTCGAGCTGAACGCGCTCGCCGCGGAGGGCCTCTACGAGGGGGAGGCGCCATCGGCCGGGATGGTGACCGGGATCGGGCGGATCGAGGGGGTCGAGTGCGTGGTCGTGGCCAACGACGCCACGGTGAAGGGTGGCTCCTACTTCCCGCTCACCGTCAAGAAGCACCTGCGCGCCCAGGAGGTCGCCCTCGAGAACCGCCTCCCCTGCCTCTACCTGGTCGACTCGGGCGGCGCCTACCTGCCGCTCCAGGACGAGGTCTTCCCCGACCGAGACCACTTCGGGCGGATCTTCTACAACCAGGCCCGGATGTCGGCGCGCGGCATCCCCCAGGTCGCCCTCGTGATGGGGAGCTGCACCGCCGGCGGCGCGTACGTGCCGGCGATGAGCGACGAGACGGTGATCGTGCGCGGCACGGGCACGATCTTCCTGGGTGGCCCGCCGCTGGTGAAGGCGGCGACCGGCGAGGAGGTCTCGGCCGAGGAACTGGGCGGCGCAGAGGTCCACACCGTCACCTCGGGCGTGGCCGACCACTACGCGCTCGACGACGAGCACGCCTTGGCGATCGGCCGCCAGATCGTCGCCAACCTGGGCTGGCGCAGGCCCGACCTACCGTGGGAGCGGAGGACGCCCGAACCGCCCGCGGTCGACCCGACCGGATCGGACGCCTCGGACGGCTCGGCCTCTCTCTACGCCTGCGTCTCGGCCGACGTGCGGCGCGGCTTCGAGGTGCGCGAGGTGATCGCGCGCCTCGTCGACGGGAGCCGCTTCCACGAGTTCAAGGAGCGCTACGGCGAGACGCTCGTCTGCGGCTTCGCCCACCTCGACGGCTGGCCGGTCGGGATCCTGGCCAGCAACGGGATCCTGTTCTCCGAGTCGGCCCTCAAGGGGGCGCACTTCATCGAGCTCGCCTCGCAGCGCCGGGTGCCACTCGTCTTCCTCCAGAACATCACCGGGTTCATGGTCGGGCGCGAGTACGAGGCGGGCGGCATCGCCAGGGACGGGGCCAAGCTGGTGACCGCGGTGGCGACGACCGCGGTCCCGAAGTTCACGGTGATCATCGGGGGGAGCTTCGGGGCCGGCAACTACGCCATGGCGGGGCGCGCCTACGGGCCGCGCTTCCTGTGGACCTGGCCGAACGCGCGGATCAGCGTCATGGGCGGGGCGCAGGCGGCGCGCGTCCTCTCGACGGTTCGCGAGGCGTCGCTCCCCGGCGGGCGCTGGCCGAGCGAGGCGCAGCGCGACGCCTTCGAGTCGCCGATCCTCGAGCAGTACGAGCGCGAGGGCTCGCCCTACCACTCCACGGCGCGCCTCTGGGACGACGGGGTGATCGACCCGCTCGAGACGCGGACCGTCCTCTCCCTGGCGATCTCGGCGGCCCTCAACGCCCCGATCGGCGAGACGCGCTTCGGCGTATTCCGGATGTAGGGGAGCGGGGCGACCGGAGGCGGCGGTACGGCGGCGGCGTATTCGCGGCGCCTCGGCGGCGCCTTCCCGTATCGGTAGTACCGTTGGCGGAGCGCCCCCGGAGCGGTTCGTGGGTCGGGTTCGCCGCAGAGGCGCACCCGTGGTCCGGGATCCCCAGGGGGAGTCCGGGTCGGAGCCACTCGCACGCCTTCCGGGACGGCCGCATCCGAACCGGCGGCCAGGCGAGACAGCGCGGCAGGCGGGCCGGCAACGGTAGTACCGATGCGACGCGCTGCGGACGCGCCGCTCGGCAGGCCCCTTCAGGGAGCGACGGGCCGCCAGACCGGGCCGCGGGCGGTCCCCGACGTCGTGAGGCGCTGGAGCCCCGACCCGTCGGCGCGGACGAGGTGGATGTCAGTGGCCGTTCCCTCGGGGTTCGCGATGGTGAAGGCGAGCCAGGCGCCGTCGGTCGACCAGGCGGGGGCGTAGCCTGCCGGTAGCCCGCTCGCCAGCAGCGCCGCGTCGTCCCCCTCGGCGGCCACGACGAGGACACCGCCGCGCGAGTTCATGAAAGCGATCCGGGTGCCGTCGGGCGACCAGGCGGGGGCGTAGGGCTCGCCGACGCCACGGGTGATCGTCGTGATGTCGCCGGACGACGGGTCGAGCGTCGCGATCCCGGGCTGCTCGCTCCAGGTGACGAAGGCGATCCGCGTCCCGTCGGGCGACCAGGCGGGGTGCTGCCCGGCGGCGAGACGGACGAACGACGACCCATCGACGCCGACGATCCCGAGATCGGGCATCGCGGCGCCCGTCACGGTGGCGATGCGCGTGCTGTCAGGTGACCAAGAGAACTGCATCCCGCCCTCGACCTGCATGACGCGGCTGCCGTCGGCGTTCATGACCCAGAGGTCGCCCAGGTCGATCGGCGACCGGGAGAAGGCGATGCGCGTGCCGTCGGGCGACCATGCGGGACCGAGCCCGGCGCCGAGCATCGTCGCAGCGGAGCCGTCGGCGTCCATCACCCAGAGCTCGAAGCCGCCTTCCCCGGAGCGCGTGAAGGCGATGCGCGTGCCGTCGGGCGACCATGCGGGGCCGCCCCCGTCGGCGAGCCGCGTCACCTCGCCGGTCCCGGCGTCCATCAGGAAGATGCCCTCCACGCCGCCGACCTGGGCGGTGAAGGCGATCTGGTCGGCCGAAGCGGGCCCGGAGGGGGTCGGCTGCGTCGGGGTCGCGGTGGCAGGGGCTGGCGAGGCGGACGACGGGAGCGAGGACGGCGAACTCGTCGGGGGCTCTGGGCTGCCGCCCGCCCCACAGGCGGCCACGAGAAAGGCCGAGAGGACCAGCGGCGCAAGGAATCGGACCAGGATGGCCCCCTTTTCCGGTCCAATCTCGGCCCGGCGCGCGTCCCCGTCAAGAGCCGTTGGCCTCGTGACCGCGTGCTAGCATCGCCGCCGTGGTGCAGCCGCCCGACACCCCTCCCCGCCTCACCGTCGCGCTCACCTTCGACCATGACGCGATCTCGTCGGAGGTCGACCGCAGCCTCGGGCCGGTCGCCCTATCGCGGGGCGAGTTCGGGCCGCGCGTCGGGGTGCCGCGGATCCTGGCGCTCCTCGCCGAGCGCGGCATCGAGGCGACCTTCTTCGTCCCGGGGCACACCGTCGTCAGCTTCCCGGAGAGCGTCGCCGCGATTGTGGCGGCCGGCCACGAGCTCGCCTGTCACGGCTGGGCGCACGAGGACCTGGCGACGCTCGACGCGGCCGCCGAGCGCGACGTCCTGGAGCGGAGCGTCGAGGCGATCGAGCGGGCGGCGGGCGTCCGGCCGGTCGGCTTCCGCGCGCCCTTCTGGTCGCTCTCGGAGCGGACGCTCGAGCTGGTCGAGGAGCTCGGCTTCGTCTACGACTCCTCGCTGATGGCCGATGACGTCCGCCTCTACCGCGTCCGGCGGGGCGACGCACACGACGCGCGCGAGGGGTCGCGGCTGGGGCCACCCGGGCGGCTCGTCGAGGTGCCGGTCTCCTGGGCGCTCGACGACTGGCCGCTCTTCGAGCCGTCGCCCGGCGCGGTCGGGCCGATGTCGGCGCCGTCGAAGGTCGAGGAGATCTGGCGCGAGGAGTTCCTCCACGCCTGGGAGCACGAGCCGGGCGGCCTCTTCACGCTCACGATGCACCCCGAGGCGATCGGGCGGGGCTCGCGGATCCGGGTGCTCGAACGACTGGCCGACTTCATGGCCGGGCACGACGGCGTCCGGTTCGCCCGACTCGACCGCGCCGTCGCCGACTGGCTGGCGGCCGGCGAGCCCGGGCGGTAGCATCGCCGCCGTGGCGGGCGTGCTGCGGCTCGAGCGATTCGGTCCGGACGGCGTCGTCGCGCGGGTCACCCTCGCCCGGCCCGAGGTGCACAACGCCCTCGACCCGGCGCTGATCGAGGCGCTCCAGCGGACGTTCGACGCCCTGGCGCGTGAGCCGGCCGAGGCACTCCGGGCGGTCGTCCTGGATGGCGACGGGCCGAGCTTCTGCGCCGGTGCCGACATCGGCTGGATGCGCGCGTCGCTCGAGCTCGACCGCGAGACGAACGAGCAGGAGGCGATGCGACTGGCCGAGATGTTCAACGCGGTCGACACCTGCCCGGCGCCGGTGATCGCCCGGGTCCATGGGGCGGCGCTGGCCGGCGGGATGGGGCTCTGCGCGGTGAGCGACCTGGTGATCGCCGAGGCCGGCACGCGCTTCGGCTTCACCGAGACGAAGGTCGGGATCGTGCCAGGGACGATCGCCCCGTTCGTCGTCGCCAGGATCGGCGAGACGCACGCCCGGGCGCTCTTCCCGAGCGGCCGGCGCTTCGACGCGCTGCGCGCGCTCCGGATCGGGCTCGTCCACGAGGTCGTCGAGGGGGAGGCGGCGCTCGATGCGGCGGTCGATGCCGCGGTGGCCGAGCTGCTGTCGGCGGGGCCGAACGCCGCCCGCGCGGCCAAGGCGCTCGTGCGCGAGGTGCGCGGCCTGCCCCCCGATCCGGCGGCCAGGCAGACGGCGCGGCTGACCGCGACACTTCGCGTCAGCTCCGAGGGGCAGGAGGGGCTGCGCGCCTTCCTGGAAAAGCGCCCGCCGGCTTGGAAGCGGCGAGCGGACGAGATGACTTGACGAGAACCACGACAAAGACGACACTCACGACGCCGTGACGCGATCGACGGGGAACCCCGAGGGGGGGCAGCGACCGAGCGGGCCGGGGGAGGCGGCTCGCCGGCTCGACGTCAGCGTCCGGACGGTGCAGCGCTGGCTCCGCGACGGGCGGCTCCCGGCGGTCCGGGTCGGGGATCGCCTGAAGGTCGATCCGGCGGCCTTCGCCGCGCCGCGGGCGAAGGCGGCCTCCGGGGTGCCCTCGACCGGTCAGCGTCCGATCCGGACGCTCCTCGTCGCCAACCGGGGCGAGATCGTCCCGCGGATCGCCCGGACGTGCCGGCGGCTCGGGGTCCGCTGCCTCGCCCTGGTGCCGCCCGACCAGGCCGGCGCCTGGTGGACGAGCCAGGCGGACGGCACGGTGCCGCTCGCGGGGACCTACCTCGACGCGCCGGCGATCCTCGCCGCGGCGCGCGCCGCCGGCGCCGACGCGATCCACCCGGGCTACGGCTTCCTGGCCGAGAGCGCCGCCTTCGCCGAGACGGTCGCGTCGGCCGGCCTGACGTGGGTCGGTCCGCCGCCGGGCGCGATGCGGGCGATGGGCGACAAGCCCGCCGCGCGGCGACTGGCGGGCCGCGTCGGCGTGCCGGTCCTGCCCGGTAGCGACCGGCGAGCGCAGTCCGACCGCGCCCTGGCGCGGGAGGCCGGGCGGATCGGCTACCCGGTCCTCGTCAAGCCGGCGGCCGGCGGCGGCGGCAAGGGGATGCATCTCGTGCGGGGCGCAGGGGAGCTGCACGAGGCGCTGGCGCGGGCGCGGCGCGAGGCGGCGGCCGGCTTCGGGGACGATCGGCTCCTCCTGGAGCGGTACCTCGACGGGCCGCGCCACGTGGAGGTGCAGATCCTCTTCGACCGCTACGGCGCGGGGGTCGCCCTCGGCGAACGCGAGTGCTCGCTCCAGCGGCGCCACCAGAAGGTCGTCGAGGAGGCGCCGTCCCCGGCGGTGACGCCCGCGCTGCGCGCCCGGCTCGAGGCGGCGGCGCTCGCCGTGGCGGCGGCGGCCGGGTACGCCGGTGCCGGGACGGTCGAGTTCCTGCTTGATGGGGCGAGCGGCGACTTCTTCTTCCTCGAGATGAACGCCCGCCTCCAGGTCGAGCACCCCGTCACCGAGGCCGTCACCGGGCGCGACCTCGTCGCCGACCAGCTCGCCATCGCGGCCGGGGCGCCGCTCGCCGCGCTTGCCCCGCCGCTCGGGCCCGACACCACCGTCGCCCGCCACGGTCACGCCATCGAGGCCCGCCTCTACGCGGAGGACCCCGAGGCGGACTTCCTGCCCGCGGCCGGGCTGATCCTCCGGGCCGAGTGGCCGTCCGGCGAGGGGATCCGCGTCGACGCCGGCGTCGCGCCGGGCGACAAGGTCGCCACTCGCTACGATCCGCTGCAGGCGAAGATCGTCGCCTGGGGGGACGACCGCTCGGCCGCAGTGCGCCGTCTCGGCGAGGCGCTGGCCGCGACCAGCGTGCTCGGCGTGGTGACGAACCTTCCGCTCCTGCGCTGGATCGCCGGGTCGGACTGGTTCGCCGCGGGCCAGACGGCGACCGACACGATCGCGCTGCGCTGGCACCCGGCACCGGCCGAGCGGCCGGACGAGACGTGGCTCACCGCGGCGGCCGCCGCGCTGGCCGCTCGGAACGGCACAGGCTGGCGGCTCAACGGGCCGGCCCGGCTGCGCCTCGCGCTCGGCGAGGAGGAAAGGACGGTCGAGTCACCCGATCCGGCCGGCTGGCCTGCCAGCTCGCTCCCGGTCACGCTCGCGCCCGATGGACGGACCGCCCACATGGACGTCGGCGGCCGCAGCGTCGCCGTCGCGTTCGCGCCACCCCCGACGGTGGAGTCGGCCGTCCTCCACGCGCACCGCGGCCGCGGCGACGCGCGCCGGGTGATCGCCCCGATGCCCGGGATCGTCCTGGCGATAGCGGCGCGTGCGGGCCGGGCGGTCGCCATGCACGAGCCGCTCCTCACCCTCGAGGCGATGAAGATGGAGAACGTCGTCGCCGCCCCCGCCGACGGGGTGGTCGGGCGCGTCCTCGTCCGCCTCGGGCAGGCGGTCCAGCGCGGGGAGGCGCTGATCGAACTTGAGTGACCGCGCGGCGCGGCCGCGGAGCAGGCGCGGGCTCGCACCGCGAACGGGCCGGCGCAACGACCCGATGGTCCCAGGGGGCCCGCTGTCACGCGGCTACACTGGCCGGATGACGCCAGGCGAGCGGGTCCGCATCTACGAGGTCGGGCCGCGTGACGGCCTGCAGAACGAGGTGCGACCGATCGCCACCGCCGACAAGGCGCGCTTCGTCGGGCTCCTCGCCGATGCCGGGCTGCGCGAGATCGAGGCGACGTCCTTCGTCTCGCCGAAGGCCGTCCCGCAGCTCGCCGACGCCGAGGAACTGCTGCGGACGCTCGAGCGGCGGCCGGGCGTCCGCTACCCGGTCCTCGTGCCCAACGAACGCGGGCTGGCGCGCGCCGAGGCGGCCGGCGCCGAGGCGATGGCCATCTTCACCGCCGCCTCGGACGCCTTCGCCCGGGCCAACATCGGGATGACGGTCGACGAATCCATCGAGAGGTCCCGGCCGGTCGTGGCGCGGGCACGCGAGCTCGGCTGGTGGACGCGGGGCTACGTCTCGACCGCCTTCGGCTGCCCGTACACCGGGCGGGTGGCGCCCGAGCGGGTCGTGGAGGTGGCGCTCCGGCTGGCCGAGCTGGGGGTCGACGAGGTGGCGCTGGGGGACACGATCGGCGTGGGGGTGCCGGCGCAGGTGGCCGACCTGGTCGGGCTGCTGGCCGTCGCCGGCCTGGCGGTCGAGCGGCTTGCCTTCCACTTCCACGACACCCGGGGCACCGCGCTCGCCAACGTGGTCGCCGGCCTGCACGCGGGGGTGCGCTGCTTCGACGCCTCGACCGGTGGGACCGGCGGCTGCCCCTATGCGCCGGGGGCGGCCGGCAACCTCGCCACCGAGGACCTCGTCTACCTGCTCGACGGCCTCGGCCACGAGCACGGCGTCCGGCTCGAGGGCGTGCTGGCGGCGGCGCGGTTCGTCGCCGTGGTGCTCGGACGGCCGCTCGCCTCGAAGGTCGGCCAGGCCGGCGGCTGGGACCCGGCGACGGGGAGGGCCGTCGGACGGGAGTAGGGGTCGCGGGGGCGCGGAGGCGGACGAGCGCCACCGCGTGCCTACCAGGTAGAACGATCATAGGCAAGGGGCACTCCCGGGCTGGCCAATGCCGTCCGCCGTCGCGCAGACCGACGGTCCGTCTATCGGGTAGGACAGGAATCGCACCGAGGATGACTTCGGTGGGCCGGGGCGGACGACGAGGGCCACGAATCCGGCGTCGCGGGCGTCGCTTCGCCGCGAATCGTTCGGCCAGGTAGGCAGGTGCGTCGCGGAAGGCGCCGGCACGGTCGATGACGGAGGGAGCGCACGCGCGTTCTCCTCGTGCGCCCTGCTACCATGCGGCTCGCGCGGCCGAGTCCCGGCCGGCAGAGCAGAGGCATGGACAGCGACGTACTCGTCCTCAACTCGAACTACGAGCCGCTGAACGTCTGCGACGTTCGGCGCGCCTTCCGCCTGCTCTTCGGGGCCAAGGCCGAGGTGATCGAATACGACCACCTGGAGATCCACTCCGCGAGGCAGGCCTTCCGCGCGCCGAGCATCATCCGCCTCCAGTACCTGATCCGGCGTCCCCGCCCGCGGGTGAAGCTGTCGCGCCGCGAGGTCTTCATCCGCGACCGATACACGTGCCAGTTCTGCGGCCGCGAGACGCACGACCTGACGCTCGACCACGTGGTGCCGCGCCACCGCGGTGGCACGCACGACTGGGAGAACCTGGTCGCCGCCTGCCGGAGCTGCAACCACCGCAAGGGCGGCAAGACGCTGGCCGAGGCGCACATGCACATGCTGCGGCCGCCGTTCGAGCCGCGCAGCGACCTCTACTCGCTCTTCACGCCGTACCTCGCCGATCCGCGCAACGAGGCCTGGAGGACCTACCTCTTCCTCGGCGACCGGCAGCACTGAGCGCCGTGCCCGCCGACGCGGGCCGCCCGCCCGCCACTCCACCGGTCGACCCGCGACCGCCGGAGGCCGTCCGCGAGATCCTCGGGCGGCTCCGGTCGGCCGGCTTCGCCGCCTACCTCGTCGGCGGGAGCCTCCGCGACGCGCTCCTCGGGCGCGGCCCGACCGACTGGGACGTGGCCACCTCCGCGCTCCCCGAGCAGGTCCGCGACCTGTTCCCGGGGAGCTTCTACCAGAACCGCTTCGGGACCGTCCTCGTCCGGCACGCCGGGACGCGCAGCGAGGTGACGACGTTCCGGCGCGAGTACCTCTACGGCGACCACCGGCGGCCCGACCACGTCGAGTTCACCACGAGCCTCGACGAGGACCTCGCCCGCCGGGACTTCACGGTCAACGCGCTCGCCTGGAGCCCCGAGGCGCCCGGTGCCGGGGGGACGGTGGGCCCGATCCTCCACGACCCCTTCGGCGGCCGCGCCGACCTGGTGGCCGGGATCATCCGCGCCGTCGGCGACCCGGCGCAGCGCTTCGAAGAGGACGCGCTGCGGATGCTGCGGGCGGTCCGGTTCGCGGCCACGCTGGGGTTCACCATCGAGCCGGTGACTCTCGGGGCGATCCGTGCCAACGCCGGCCTCGCGGCGACCCTCTCCGGGGAACGCCTCTTCGGGGAGCTCCGCCGCATGCTCGCGGCGACCCGGCCGTCGGCCGCGCTCCGCCCGATGGCGGAGGCCGGGCTGCTGGGGGTCGCCCTGCCCGAAGTGGCGGCGCAGCGCGGGATCCCCCAGGACAAGGTGCCCGGCCTCGACCTCTGGGAGCACACGCTCGCCACCGTGGACGCCGCCCCCGATCGGCCGGCCGTCCGCCTCGCCGCGCTCCTCCACGACGTCGGCAAGCCGGCGACCCTCGCCGACGGTGGCTTCCCGGGGCACGATCGCGCCGGGGCGGAGATGGCGGCACGGATCCTGCGGCGGCTCGCCGTCCCGCGCGACCAGGCGGACGCGGTCGTCCACCTCGTCCGTCAGCACATGTTCAGCTACGAGCCGTCGTGGAGCGGAGCGGCGGTGCGGCGGTTCATCCGGCGGGTCGGGGCGGAGGTGATCGACGACCTGCTCGACCTGCGGGCGGCCGACAACGCCGGTTCGGGGCTGCCGGCCGGCGCCGGACGGCTGCCCGAACTGCGGGCGCGGGTGGCGGCCGAGCTGGCGGCCGGCGCGCCGCTCCGTCTGGCCGACCTCGCCATCGACGGCGACGATCTCCTCCGGGAGCTGGGCCTGGCGCCCGGGCCCGAGATAGGGCGGCTGCTGGGCGGGCTGCTCGAGGTCGTCCTGAACGACCCGGACGCGAACACCGCCGAGCGGCTACTCGCCGAGGCGCGCCGATCGCGCGGAGATGCCGAGCGCGACCCCGTGCCGGGCGAGCCCGGCCGGTGATCGAGCTCCTCCTCCAGGCCGAGCGCGCCCTGGCGGTCGGGCTCCTCGACCAGGCCGAGCGGCTCTACGGCCAGGTCGTCGGGGCCGACCCGCGCAACGCGATCGCCGTGGTGGGGCTCGCCCGCGTGGCGATCGAGCGCGGGGACGACCGAAAGGCGCACGAGCTGGCCCACCGCGCCCTCGCCATCGACCCGGAGAACGCGGCGGCGATCCGCCTGGTGGCGCGCCTCGAGGAGATCCTGGCCGACCGCGAAGGTTCGGTCGAGACCGCCGGACCGGTCGGACCGGTCGGGTCGCCGTCTTCCCGCACGGGCACGCGCCGCGGCCTGCTCGGCCGCCTCTTCCGCGGGCGGGTCGCGCGGCGGGGGCCCAGCCCATAGACTCTGCCGCGTGAAGGTCCTCGTCACGGGGGGTGCCGGGTACGTCGGGAGCGTCTCGGTCGAGGCGCTGCTGGCGGCGGGCCACGAGGCGGTCGTCCTGGACGACCTCTCGACCGGGCACCTCGGCTCGCTGCCATCGACCGTCTCGGTCGTGCGCGGCTCGGTCGGTGACCGCCAGGGCGTGCGCGAGCTGCTCGAGCGCGAACGGATCGACGCCGTCCTCCACTGCGCCGCCCGCTCGCTGGTCGGCGAGTCGGTCGCCGAGCCGGCCAAGTACTACCGCGAGAACGTCGCCGGCGGCTTCGCCCTCCTCGATGCGATGCGCGCGGGCGGCGTCGGGCGGCTCGTCTTCTCCTCCTCCGCCGCCGTCTACGGCGTCCCGGAGGCGACGCCGATCCCCGAGGACGCGCCGCTCCGCCCGGTCAACCCGTACGGTGAGACGAAGCGAGCCTTTGAGGCGGCGCTCCACTGGTACGGCGGCGCGTACGGGCTGCGCAGCATCTCGCTCCGCTACTTCAACGCCGCAGGCGCGACGGAGCGCTCGGGCGAGGACCACGACCCGGAGACGCACCTGGTCCCCAACGTCCTGGCCGCGGCGCTCGGGCGGCACGAGCTGGTCGTCTTCGGCGACGACTACCCGACGCCCGACGGGACGGCGATCCGCGACTACATCCACGTCGCCGACCTGGCCGACGCGCACCTGCTCGCCCTCGAGGCGACCGGCTCCGGCGAGGAGGCCGACGTCTACAACCTCGGCTCGGGGCGCGGCTTCAGCGTCCGCGAGGTGATCGACGCGGCCGAGCGGATCGTGGGGCGAGAGATCCCGCGCACGGTCGGGCCGAGGCGCTCCGGGGACCCGCCGATCCTCGTCGCCGCAGCCGCCCGCGCCCAGGACGTGCTGGGCTGGCGGCCGCGGCGCGGGACGCTGGAGGAGATGATCGGCTCGGCCTGGGCCTGGCGGCGGGCGCACCCCGACGGGTATCGCGGCTGAGGCCAGGGGCGGCCCGCCCGGCGGTCAGGCGGGCGCGGGCGCCTCTTCGCTGTCCGCTCTCGGCCGGTCGGAGACCCCGCGGAGCACCGCCAGCCCGGCGAACATCAGGATCAGCTGGGCGAGGATGGCGAAGCGATAGGCGTCCTTCCCGATCGATGGCTCGAGCAGCCAGAGCGTGACCCCCCAGATAACCGGACCGGTGACCGCGCTGAACTTGCCGGCCAGCCCGTAGAGCCCGAAGAACTCCCCGACCATCTCCTTCGGAGAGAGGCGGAGCATGAAGACGCGGTCGCTCACCCACGTCCCGCCGAGCGCCGAGCCGGCCAGCACGCCGACGAGCAGGAAGACGGTCTTGTCCAGGCTCGCGGCGGCCAGGACGAACGAGGCCGACCAGAGCGCGAGCACGATCATGAGCGTCCGCTTCGGCCCGATGCGGTCGACCACGAGGCCCCACACGAAGCTCATCAGGATCGCCGCCACGGTGACCGCGATCAGGACGGTCTGCGCCCCCTCGGTCGTATAGCCGACGGCGGCCGTGGCGAAGACCGCCATGAACGAGATGACCGTGTTGATCGGGTCCGTGTAGAGGAGCCGGGCCACGAGGAAGCGGAGCAACCCCGGGTACTGCGCCGCATCCTTCGCCGTGCGCGCGATCTGCGCCCATGAGCCGCGGATGTCCACCTTCGCCAGCGCCCGGCCGGTCCGGCTCGCGGCGCCGCCATGCTCACGCACGACCCAGAAGACCGGCACCGCGAAGGCGGCGAAGAGGAGCGCGGTGAGCACGAAGCTCATGTCGGTCGGCTCGCCCTCCGAGAAGGTCAGGAAGCGGACGGCCAGGGCACCGAGGATCGTGCCGACATACCCGAGACCCACGCCGATGCCACTGATGCGCCCGCGGTTCTCGGGGG
>MGMJ01000135.1:10271-17013 GCA_001794945.1 Chloroflexi bacterium GWC2_73_18 | reverse complement strand
CGACGACATCGATCGACAACACGTCGGGGAACACGAGCAACGTCTTCCAAGCCTCGACGAACGGGACAGGTAGTGCGATCTTTGCTCACTCGGCCGGCGGCACCGGCGTCTACGGCACGACGTGGGGAACCGGGCAAGCCGCCGTCTTCGGATACACGCCCGGCGGTGGGGTCGGCGTGCGCGGTGTGGGATACAGCGATGCACCCGGGGTCATGGGCTCCTCATCGACGCTCCCCGGCTCGTCCGCTATCCCTACCAAGACCGGCGTCTTTGGCTACGCGATCCAGGACAGCACGGCCCGCGGCGTGTACGGGCGCAGCAACGCCGGCCGCGGCGTCTACGGCCAGGCCACGAGCGGCACCGGCGTCTTCGGCTACGCCACCAGCGGCTACGCCCTGCGCGCCAACGGCCGGGTCAAGTTCGACAGCGCGAGCGGCACTGCCACCATCGCCGCGGGCACGAAGAGCAAGACCGTGAACTCCGGTTTCGACCTCACCACGAGCACGAAGATCCTCGTCACGCTGATGGGCAACCCGGGCGGCACGACCGCGGTCCAGCGCGTGGCGGTGAACACCACGGCCGACAGCTTCACCATCTACCTCACCGCCGACGCCACGGCCAACGTGAAGGTCGCCTGGCTGATCCTGTCCTGAGCGACCCGGGCCCGGCGCGCTTCGGCGCGGCGCCCCGCCCCTCGGCCCAGCCTCGGCACCCGTGCGCCCGTCTCCGCGCGCCCGGCGCCCGGCCCGGCCCCGCCTGGCTCCGGCCCCGCGCCCCGGCCCCCGCGCGCCGCGCCCGGTCCCGCGGCTCGGGACGGCCGGTGCCGGGGCCCGCTCCCGGTCCGCCACGCTCACCGGCGAGCGCGGCGCGACCCTCCTCGGTCTCCTGCCCGACCGGTTTCGCATCTTATGCAACAGGATGCTCAGGTTCGGGCGGCATCCGGGCGCGCCGAGGGGCAGCCACTCCGGACCCGGGAGCGTCAAGACCGGCGCGGCGCGCTCGCCGACCGATCGTCCCCACTCCGCTGAGGGCACGGCCGGGGGCATCTCCGGGCCCCGACCGCGTGTCCCGGCCGGTTCTGTTGACTCCTATGCGAAAGGTGCTCGGCACGCCCTCCCGCACCCCCCGCGGCGTGCCCGCGCCGCCTCGCGCTCCGGCCCCGCGCTCCGGCCCCGCGCCCCGGCCCCTCGCCCCGGTCCCCGCGTTCCACGGGATACGAAGCCACTTCGTCATATGCGGGTCCCCGCCGCGGACCGCCTCGTCGCGGCATAGTACGAAGAGGGTTCGTATGCCGCAGAAACCGGACCGCGCCCGGCGCCGCGCCCCGTGCCGCGTTCCGCTCCGGCGCCGCGCCCTCCCTGCCCCCCGGCGCTCGCATGGCCGAATCGAGCTGGACAATGGCTGTCCGGTCGCAGGCGCGAGGAAGAGCGCCGACCCACGCTGCACGCGACCCTCGCGTTGTCCAACGCAGTTCGGTCATGCAACGGCGGAGCTTCCCGCGCTCGGCGGTCGCCTTCCACGCCGGCGCGGCGCTGATGGGCCTCGGCGCGATGGGCCTCGGCGCGGTGGGCCTGGGGCAATCGCAGGCGCGGAGCTCCTGGCCGGACGCGCCGCGGGGATCGTCCGCCGGTGAGGTGACCCTCGCTCGCACGTCGCCCGCGTCCACGGGCCGGGAGAGCTTGAGCACGATCCCCGTGCCACCGCCATCGCCTCGACGCCGATGGCGAGGATCATCCGTGTTGCCGGGGGCCGTCGCCGAGCGGGCGGCCCCCGGGTGTCGGGGGCCGGGGTCGCCTGGTTCAGCGCGGCCCGGCCAGGACGGAGAAGAGCCTGTTGAAGTCGGCCTTGGTCGTCTCCACGAAGACGCCCTGGTAGCCGCCGCCCCCCACGCAGACCGACCAGTCGCCGCCGGCGTACATCCAGCCCTGCTGCGGCGTCCAGCTCATCCCGCTCATCTGGGTGAACGCGCCGGCGAGCGTGTTGAACAGGATCGTGACCGTGGTGCAGAACTGCGCCGCGCCAGCGGTCATCTCCGGTGACATTTGCATGCTCGCCCTGTGGTCCACCAGCGAGCCGTCGGGTCGGCACTGCCCGGCCGCCACCACGCCCTCGACCGCGAGCAACTCGGCCAGCGTTGCCATGGCTCTCACCTCCGAAGCATGCAGTGTGCCGATCAGGTGACGGTGCGCCGCCGCCTGTGGCAGGTCGATGCACGGCCGGCCGCCTGTGTGCACGGCCGGCCGCCTGTGTGCACGGCCGGCCGCCGACCTGCGCGGCCGGCCGCCTGGCGGGCCCTATACTCGCCGCGGCGCGGAGAGGTGGCCGAGTGGTTGATGGCGGCGGTCCTGAAAACCGCAGGGCGAAAGCCCCGGGGGTTCGAATCCCTCCCTCTCCGCCAGGTGGCTCCCGGCCATGAGCAGGACCAGCGCCGGTATCCTCCTCTACCACCTCCGTGACGAGCGCCTGGAGCTCCTGCTGGCCCATCCCGGCGGCCCGTTCTTCGCGCAGAAGGACCTCCGGTCCTGGTCGATCCCCAAGGGTGAGATCGAGGAGGGCGAGGAGCCCCTCGCGGTGGCCCGTCGCGAGTTCGCCGAGGAGACCGGGCACGGCCTGCCGCCGCCCGAGCACGCCGCCTACCGGCCGCTCGGCGAAGTCCGTCAGAAGAGCGGCAAGCTCGTGCTGGCCTGGGCGCTCGAGGGCGACCTCGACCCGGCGACCGCCGTCAGCAACACGTTCGAGCTGGAGTGGCCGCCCGGGTCGGGCCAGCAGCGCGCCTTCCCCGAGATCGACCGGGTGGCGTGGTTCGACCCGGCCGAGGCGCGCCGCCGGATCGGCGAGGCGCAGGCCGCCTTCGTCGAGCGGCTCGAGGTGCTCCTGCGGGCAGAGTAGCCCGCTGGCCCGACCGACCGACCGACCGACCGGCCGGCCGCGCCCCGGTGGCTCGTGCCTCAGTCCGCCGTTCCGACGACCCGCCCCTCCGGTTCGATATCCGGCCGCACGAAGGCCGACTCGTAGAACTGGAGCGGATTCCCCTCGGGATCGAAGGCGAAGCAGTACCGGCCCCAGGCGGTCTGCACGATCTCCTCGCGCCGGACGCCCGCCGCCTCGAACCGCTCGAGGGCACGGGCCAGGCTGTCGACGATCACCTCGGGGACGACCCCGCCCCGGCGGTAGTCCTTGGGCTCGGCGCTGGCGGTGCCGCCGATGGTGAGTGCCAGGCTCGTCCCCTGGGTCGCGTCGAAGCGGGCGAAGCGCGGCGTCCGGTAGAGCAGCTGGAGGCCGATGACGTCGCGGTAGAAACGGATCTCGGCTTCCAGCTCCTCCACGAAGAGGAGCGCCCCGCGCACCTTGGTGACCTTCCCGAGCGCCTGGATCGTCATCGTCACCCTCCTCCACAGCCGCTCCCGCCCGCCTACTTCGATGCTCGCATGATGCGCACGCCCCGACGGCCGGTCAACCGTTCGCGACGAACGGCTCTGGCACCGGGGTGCCGGGGCGGCGGAAGCTGATCAGTTGGAATGCGGGAGGCGACGAGGCGCGGCCCGAACAGCGGCCGCCGGGGCCGCGCCGAGCCACTGGCGAGCCCGACCCGCGCCGAGCGGGCGCTTGCTGTGCCCGGGAGTTCCGCCATGGTCACTCAGCAGAACGACTCACCATCTCGCCGCGCGCTGCTCGCGGCGGCCGGCGGGGGGATCGCCGCGCTCGCGGTCCAGGTCCTCGCCCGTCCGCTGCCGGCTCGTGCGGGAGACGACGGAGACGTCGTCCTCGGCGCCGAGAACGAGGCGACGACGACGACCGCGATCAGGAACAGCGACAACGCCGCGACGGTCCTCGCGGCCGAGAGCACGCACGGGAATGCCGTGGAGGCGAGGAGCGTCCAGGGCTCTGCCATCGTCGCCGATAGCCACGACACCGTCGCGATCTGGGGGCGCAGCGAGCACTGGATCGGGGTGCAGGGCAACAGCTACGGCGTCGATCCGGATGACCCCGGCATCGGCGTCGCGGGGAACGGCCCGACGACCGGCGTCATGGGCACGAGCGAGTCCGGCTTCGGCGTTTCGGGCAGCACCGAGACGGGTGAAGGGGTCCACGCCCAGAGCACTTCGGGACAGGCGGTCGCCGCGATGAGCCAATCGGGGATCGGTGTCATGGCCAGCAGCGACGCCGGCCCGGCCGTCTGGGCCGGGAGCATGGATGGCCCGACGATCGACGCCTGGAGCCACGCCGGTGATCCGGACGTCGCCGCGGTCCGCGGCGAGCATGCGGAGGGCGATGGCGTAGTCGGCTGGAGCAAGACGACCGCCGGCGTCCGCGGCATCGGGGAGGGCTGCACCGGCGTGATCGGCGAGAGCAGCTACGGGGGGATCGGCGTCGAGGGCACGAGCGACACGGGCATCGGCGTCGTCGGCGTCAGCGCCTCGCACAACGGGATCGAAGGCTACTCCTCCGGCCCGGGCGGGATCGGCGTCATGGCCCACAGCGATGCCTTCATCGGCCTCGTCGGCACCGGTGGCCAGGAGGGCGTGCACGGCGACAGCGACCAGGGCTTCGGCGTCACGGGGATCACCCAGACGGGCAACGGTGTCCATGCCGACAGCACTTCGGGCCAAGCGGTCTACGCTCATGCCGTCTCGGGGATCGGCGTCGAGGCGACCAGCGAGACCGGCACCGGCCTCCTGGCCACCAGTGAGACCGGCACCGGCATCCTGGCCACGGCCTACGCCGGCACGGCGATCGTCGGCCGGTCGGCGAGCGGAGCGACCGGTGTGCTCGGCTTCAGCGGTGCTGGCAGCCTGCCAACCGGGCTTCCGAAGACCGGCGTCTACGGCTACGCCGCGCAGGACAGCTCGTCCCGGGGTGTGTGCGGCCGTGCCGATGCGGGGCGTGGCGTCTACGGCCAGGCGACGAGTGGCAAGGGGGTCTACGGCTACGCCAGCACCGGTTGCGGCGGCTACTTCACGGCCGGCTCGACCGGTACCGCTCTGCAGGCGCAGGGCCGCGTGAAGTTCAGCACCGCCGGACTGCAGGCGATCAGCGCGGGAGCGACGAGCGCCGTCGTGACGCCCGGCGTCGATCTCGTCAGCAGCTCGAAGGTCCTCTGCACCCTGGAGGGGAACCCCGGGCCGGGCGTCACGATCCACCGGGTGGTGAAGAACATCGTGACGGACGCCTTCACCGTCTACCTTACCGGTCCCGCCGCCAACGCCTGCAAGGTCGCCTGGTTCGTCATCGGCTGAGGACCTGCGCGATAAGCCGCTCCATGCGCGGGTGGTGCGACCCTTTCCAGTAGACGCCGCCGCAGGTGTGGCATTCCTGGAACGCATCGAACCGGCGGAGGATGCGCAGCGGCACGCTATCGCGGACGGCGTCACGCGACGCCGTTACGAGCTCGCCGTTGCAGCGGAGGCAGCGGCGGAACGGCGCCGCCGCTCCGGCGAGCCGGTAGCGTCGCACCACCTCCGCGAG
The DNA here is from genome assembly GCA_001794945.1 of Chloroflexi bacterium GWC2_73_18. GTDB lineage: Bacteria > Chloroflexota > Limnocylindria > Limnocylindrales > CSP1-4 > GWC2-73-18. The sequence continues at coordinate 11,547 of MGMJ01000135.1, read as the reverse complement.
CTGCTCCCGCGGCCGGACCGCGCGCACGCAGCGGCCGTGCACCACCTCGCCGCGCTTGAGGAGGCCGCGGTCCATCGTCAGCAGGATCCGCCCCTCCTCCGCGGAGGCGCGCGCCAGCTCCTCGTCGGCCGCGTCGTTGCGGTAGAGCGTGTCGAAGCCGAGCATCCGCAGGTAGGCGGCGAGGCGCCCGAGGTGCGTGTCGAGGATGAAGCGCGGTTCCGCCAGCGGTGCGGGGCCGACCCGAACGCCGGCCGGCGGCTCGATCGAGGCGAAGGCGGGATAGACGGCGACCCGATCGCCGTCGCTGAGCTGGTGCGCGAAGCCGGCCGCCTCGCCGTTGACCACGATGACGTCCACCTCGGGGTGGGGGACGCCGAGCGCCTCGATGGCATCCTTGACGGCCGGGTGGCCGAGGAAACGGCGGACGACGACGGCCTGCCGCCGCTCCGGCGCCAGGAAGTCGTTCAGCTCTCCGTAGAAGCGGAACTCGGCGACGCCCATCGGTCCTCATCAGCGGGCGGCCGGTCGGGAGGCCCGCGCCGGAGGTCCGATGGGCCCTTCCCCGTCGTCGGCCGCGACGCCATCATCGACCGACATGCGGCGCCAGGCAAGCCATCGGCCTCCGGCCGACCCGCCTCCGACGCGCCTCCGACCCGCCTCCGACCCGCCTCCGACCGGCCGTCCGACTGGCCTCCGACCCGCCTCCGACCCGCGTTCTGCGCAGCAGGACAAACGCCGGCCGGTCGGCGCGGTAAGGGCGTCTGCCGCTGATCGCGGGGCCCGGTCGGCGGCCCCAGGGCCGGCCGCCCCCGATCCGGTGGCTCGGGATCGGGGTCGTGCCCCACGGCAACGACCCGGTCGGGCTCCGGCACCTTCCGGCCACCCTGACCGTGTGCCCGGAGGCGCGTCCCGCCGGGTGGTGTCCCGGCCCGAGGAGCGGTTTGTCTCTCTCCGCAGAACGTGAGACATCGGACGGCCCACGTCCTGGCCCCGGACCGTCCCATCTGGCACCTGACCGCCGATCGGATCGCGGCTACCGTGTCCCCGTGAGCCGGTGCGCCGCCGGCGGCCGCGACCGCGCCGCAGCGTGGAGGTGACGCATGCCGCTTCCCGCCTTCGCCGATGAGCGGCGGCAGCCCGCGGCAGCCGACGTCCGCGCCGCCGCCGGCCCGGCCGCCGATCTGTGGGACCGGCTGTCCGGATGGCTGGACCGGACGGGCGCGAAGGGCTCCTTCCTCTGGTACGGCCGTCGGAGCGGGTGGACGCTCCGCTACCT
>MGMJ01000135.1:0-10232 GCA_001794945.1 Chloroflexi bacterium GWC2_73_18 | reverse complement strand
CCGCTCGCCGAGCGGCAGCGCCGCATCTGCGAGGGGGCCCGCCAGTACCCCGACGGACGCTGGCTCTTCATCCCGGTCGAGACGGCGACCGACCTGGCCGACGTGCTCGCGCTCCTGGAGCTGAAGCTGCCTCCCCGCGTGCGCGCCCGCCTGGCGCGTTGACGGCGGAGGGCGCCCGACTCCCGGCAGCCTCACCCCCCGCGGTGAGAGACTGGGGCCGCGATGCCATGATCGCCGCCTCGACGTTCCAACCGGCCTACCTGCGCCTCCTCCGCTCGGGCGAGCTGGGCGAGCGCGTGCGGTCGGCCGACCGGCACCTGGCGGCCTGCGACCTCTGCGCCCGCTACTGCCGGGTGGACCGGCACGAGACGATCAAGGGCGCCGTCTGCCGGACCGGGGAACGGGCCGTCGTCAACAGCTTCGGGCCGCACCACGGCGAGGAGCGTCCGCTCTCGGGCTGGCGCGGCTCGGGCACGATCTTCTTCAGCTGGTGCAGCCTGCGCTGCGTTTTCTGCCAGAACTGGGAGATCAGCCAGAAGGGGATCGGGCGGGAGGTCGGCCCGGAGGAGCTGGCGGCGATGATGCTGGAGCTCCAGGCCGCCGGCTGCCACAACATCAACTTCGTCTCGCCCAGCCACGTCGTCGCCCAGATCCTGGCCGGCGTCCTCCTCGCCGCCGCGGCGGGCCTTCGCCTCCCGCTCGTCTACAACACCGGCGGCTACGACAGTCCCGAGGCGCTCGCCCTCCTCGACGGCGTCGTCGACATCTACATGCCGGACATGAAGTACGGCGACTCGGAGATGGCCCACCGCTACTCGCACGTGCGCGAGTACGTCGCCGCCAACCGCGCGGCCGTGCGCGAGATGCATCGCCAGGTCGGCGACCTGGTCCTCGACAAGCGCGGCCTGGCCCTGCGCGGCCTGCTCGTGCGGCACCTCGTCCTGCCCGACGACATCGCCGGCACCGACGACGTCCTCGCCTTCATCGCCGGCGAACTCTCCACCGACACGTACCTCAACCTGATGGACCAGTACCACCCCGACCATCGCGCCTGGGAGAACCCCCCGCTCGACCGGCGGATCACGCGCGCCGAGTACGCCCGCGCCGTCGCATCGGCGCATCGCCACGGCCTGCGCCGGCTCGATCCCGGTTCGCGACTCGTCCTCCGGGTGATGGTGTAGGTCCGGCGCGGCAGCGTCGTCAGCGCGGGTGGCCGACCGGCACCAGGTAGAGCGGCACGTGGTCGGCCGGCAGCCCGAGCACGTCCTGCACCCGCCGGTCGTCGAAGGCCCCCATGGGGACCGCCCCCAGGCCGAGTGCGACCGCCTGCAGCAGGATGTTCTGGGCCGCATGCCCGGCCTCGAGGTGGACGTAGCGGGGGCCGCGGTCGCGCCCGTACTTCGCCTCGGTGCGGGCGTAGACGGCGGTGATCGCGATGACGAGCGGCGCCTCGGCCACCGCTTCCTGGGACAGCGCCGCGGCGGCGAGGCCGGCCCGGCGATCCCCCCGCTGCCACGTCGCCAGGGCGTGCGCGGCGGGGTCGTAGTGGAAGACGCCCTCGGCGGTGACCGCGTAGAGCTCGAGCGGGTAGAGCGCCCCGGCCGAGGGGGCGGTGCGGCGCCCGTCGGCGGTGGTGAACCCTTGCGCCGCCCAGAGGAGCTGCCCCAGCTCGGCGGCGGAGAGCGGCTCGTCGCTGAACTCTCGCACCGATCGACGCTCCTGCAGGGTCTCTTCGAGCGAGAGCGGTCCCTCGGGGCGCGGCGTCGGGAGCGCCGTCACGTCCGTCGTCACCTCCGGCGAAGGGGTAGGCGCTCGACCGCCACAGGCTGCCAGCATGACCGCCGCGGCGAGCAGGAGCAGTACGGGCTCGCGAAGGCCCATCCGACCGCCCGCAGCATCGCTCGCCGCCCTCGGGCGGACAAGAGCCGGACGGCTCGGCCCCTTACTCAGCCCTTGACGCTCCCCCCGAGGATGCCGCGCACGAAGTAGCGCTGCAGGGCGAGGAAGACGGCGAGCGGCAGGGCCATGGAGATGAAGGCGGCCGCGGTCAGGAACTGCCACTCGCCGCCGAGCGAGTTGACCAGGTTGGCGACGACGACGGTGAGCGGCTGGGACTCGGGGTGCGGACCGATGTAGACGAGCGCGACGAGGAGATCGTTCCAGACCCAGAGGAACTGGAAGATCGCCAGCGAAGCGATCGCCGGGACGCTCATCGGCAGCGCGAGGCGGAAGAAGGACGTGACGGGGCTGGCCCCGTCGATGGCGGCCGACTCGAAGACCTCGCGGGGCAGTCCGCCCATGAAGTTCCGCAGCAGGAAGACGGCGAAGGGGAGCCCGTAGCCGGTGTGGGCGAGCCAGACCGCCAGGAAGGTCCCCGCCAGCCCGGTCGCGGCGAAGAGGCGCAGGATCGGGATGAGCGTCATCTGCAGCGGCACCACCAGGAGCCCCACCACGATCACGAAGAGAAGGTTTCGGCCGGGGAACTGCATCCAGGCGAAGGCGTAGGCCGCGAAGGCCGCGACGGCGATAGGGATGATCGTCGCCGGGATCGTGATGAAGAGGCTGTTCACGAAGGCTGCGGCGAGGTTGTTCTGGGTCAGCACGTGCTCGTAGTTGGCCAGCGTGAACTCGTAGGGTGGCACGGTGGCGGTCCACCACCCGCTCTTCGTCACCTGGTCGGGAGGCCTGAAGGAATTCACGAAGAGCCCCACCGTGGGGAGCAGCCAGATCGCCATCAGTCCGAGCAGCACGGCGTGCAGGCCGAGCCGGTCCGGCCGCAGCAGCGGCGGACCTCTCCGGACGCCGCCGAGGCGTGGGCGGACCAGGCCGAGGCTCATCGGAGCGCCTCCTGCTCCTGGAAGCGGCGGATGTTGGCGAGCATGACCGGCACGATCGCCAGCAGCAGGACCACCGCGATCGCGCTCGCCCGCCCGAAGTTGCTGAAGTTGAACATCTCCTTGTACATGCGGTTGGCCATGACCTCGGTGTCGAAGTTCCCGTTGGTCATGACGTAGACCACGTCGAACGCCTTGAGCGCGGTGATCACCATCGTCGTGGAGACGACCGCGATGGTGGGCAGGAGGAGCGGCAGGATGATGCCGCGGAAGACCTGCCACTCACCGGCGCCGTCGACGCGCGCCGCCTCGAGGAGCTCCGGGTTGATCCCCTTGAGGCCGGCCGAGAGGATGACCATGCAGAAGCCGGTCCACATCCAGGCGCCCACCGCGATGAGCGCGAAGTTGTTGATCATCGGCTCGATCAGGAAGGCGATCGGCCCGGCACCGGTGAGGCTCGTCACGGCCGCGTTGAGCGTGCCGGTCTGCGGTTCGCCCGGCGGCCGCCAGGCGTACATGAACCTCCAGATGACGCCGGCCGCCACGAAGCTGATGCCGAGGGGGACGAAGATCACCGTCTTGGCCAGCGATTCGTAGCGGACGCGGTCAGCCAGGATCGCGATCAGCAACCCGGCGCCGACGGCGATACCGGTGAGGAAGACCAGCCAGAGGACGTTGTTCTTGATCGACCCGAGCGTCGCCGCGTTGGTGAACACGAACTCGTAGTTCGCGAGGCCGACCCAGCCCACCGAGTAGCGGTCCTGGAAGCTCAGCACGATGGTGTTGAGCATCGGGTAGACGAGGAAGACGAACAGGAAGAGGAGGGCCGGCAGGAGCCACAGCCAGGGGCGCGCCCGCGGGCGGTGGCGCTCCGGCAGGAGCCGGAGGACCTGCTCGGTCGCCACGATGTAGCCGATGAGGACCGCGGGGACGCCGACCACGACGACCGCGGCGGTGAGGAGGCGGGGGTCCATGTCTACCTCCGGGCGACCGAGGACGGGGCGGCGGGAACCGCCGCCCCGTCCCGGAGGAGGGAGGAGGGCAGTCTACTGATAGGCGTCCGCCTGCACCAGGTCGAGGCTGGCCAGGATCTCGTCGAGCTTGGACTGGTCCTGGGTGAAGTCGAGCATCGCCTTCCAGAAGGCGCTATTCATCTGCTCGGGCATCAGGTCCGAGCCGTCGAAGCGGAAGACCTTGGCGTTGGCCAGGATCTCGGCCGAGCGCCGGCTCGTCTCGTCGGGGTAGTTGGTGACGTTCTTGTTGCCGGAGAGGGCGCCTCCGCGGCCGACCCAGATGGACTGCGCCTCGGCCGTCACCAGGTACTGCATCAGGGCGCGCGCCTGGGGCGTGTCGTGGAACATCCCGAAGAGGTCGCCCGCGCCGGTCACTGCGCCGGCGTATGTGGAGTTGATGTCGGGGAACGGGAAGAAGTCGAAATCGGTGCCGGCCACGATGCCGGGGTTGGCCTTGACGAAGAAGTCGGTGATGAAGCTCGCCTGGTGGTGGAAGTAGCATCCCGGCGGGCTGGTGAAGAGCGGGTTACCGGCGTCGCCGAAGTTGGTCGAGAGGACCGCGGTCGGCCCGCCGTAGACGCTGTCGCCGGCGACCACCTTGCCGAAGGTCTCGAACGCCGCCTTGATCTCCGGCGACGTCCACTTCTGCTGGCCGGCGACCCACTTGTCGTAGACCTCCGGGCCGGACTGCCGCAGGATGATGTCCTCGATCCAGTCGGTGCCCGGCCAGCCGGACGCCGCCCCCGACTCGAGGCCGACGCACCAGGGGGTCGTCCCGGCGGCCTTGATCCTGTCGGCCTCGGCCGTCAGGGCGTCCCACGTGGCGGGAGCGCCTGCCGTGTAGACCTTTGGGTTGAACCAGATCAGCCCCTTGACGGCGCTCTTGATGAAGACGCCGACGAGTGTGCCGTCGACGGTCCCCAGGCCGACGAAGCCGGCCGAGGTCTCGGAGGTGTACTTCGGCACGTCCAGGACCGTCGACAGGTCGATCAGTTTGCCGGCCTTCGCGAACTGCGCCATCTGGCCCGGACCCGGCAGGCCCGCGAGGTCGGGCAGGATCCCCGACGCCACGCCGGTGATGAGGACCGCGTTGAGGTCGCGCGTGCCGGTGTATTGGACGGTGACGCCGGTCTGGTCCTCGAACGGCTTGACCATGGCCATGAACGACTCCTGCTCGGAGCCGCCCCACGTGCCGTAGACCGAGACCGTTCCGCCGATCTTGCCCTCCGGTGTCGGCGTGGCGGCGGGCGTCTCGGCCGGAGTCGGGGTCGCCCCGGGCGTGGGCGTCGCGGGCGACGGTGTCGGGGTCGCCCCGGCGCCGCAGGCGGCCGCGACGAGGAGGGCCACCGTCGAGATCGTGAACCATGTCAGAGCGGTGCGGTGTTTCTCTCGCATGTCTCTCCTTCCTTGCTCTTTCCCTGCCGGTCGTGAGCCGCTTCACCGGACCCCATCAGCGCACCCGCCGGACGCCGGCGCGCCGGGTCCGGTCAGTGCCTCCAGCTCGACAGGCCAGGCGGAGGCGCCGCTGACGCGCGCACCACCAACTCGGTTGCCAACACCTGCTGCCCGGCCACTCCCTCGCCGCCGATCTGGCGCACGAGCATTCGTCCCGCCCGGAAGCCGAGCTCGTACGCGGGGAGCCGGATCGTGGTGAGGGGAGGATCGAAATAGGCAGCCAGCGGGATGTCGTCGAAGCCCACGATCGAAAGGTCGTCGGGAACGCGCAGGCCGGCCTCGCGGGCGGCACCGATGGCGCCCAGCGCCAGGACGTCGCTGGCCACGAAGGCGGCCGTCAGATCAGGGACACGCGCGAGCAGCCCGAGCATCGCTGCATGCCCGCTCATCGGGGTGAAGTCTCCCGTCGCCACGAGACGTTCGTCGAAGGCGAGGCCCGCGGCCTCGAGTGCCTCGCGGTAGCCCTCGACCCGCTCCATGGCGGCGGTGTAGGCGAAGGATGCGTTGGTGATGCAGCCGATCCGCCGATGACCGAGGCCGATCAGGTGCTCCACCGCGACCCGCGCCCCGGCCCGGTTGTCGACGTCGACGCTGGGGATCGACTCCCCGAGGGGATGACCCTGCACCACGAGCGGATAGCCCTCGTCGTGCAGCTGCGCGGGCTCGGTGTCGTCGGCGCGCGGGCCCGAGACGACGAGGCCGTCGGTGTGACGTGCGCGCACCAGCGCGGCATACGAGCCGTCGCCCGGTGGCAGCGGCTCGACCAGGACGCGGAAGCCCGCTTCCCGGGCCGCGGTCGTCAGGCCGCGCAGGGTCTCGGGCAGCAGGGCGTCGACGGCGACCTGTTCGGGGGTCTGGCGCAGCACCAGGCCGATGGTGTTGGTGCGGCCGGCGGCCAGGCTGCGCGCGCCCGCGTGGACGTGGTAGCCGAGCTCCCGTGCCGCCGCCAGCACGCGCCGGCGGGTATCCTCGCTGATGTGGGCCCGCGGGCGGTCGTTGAGAACGAATGAGACGGTCGTGCGGGAGACACCCGCGCGGCGGGCCACGTCGCTGCTCGTCGGTCGCTTGTCCGCCATTCCGGCCGGTCCTCCTCGCGGCTTCTCGCCTGGGGGCGTCGCGGACGCCCCGAACCCGTCCTGGCGTTGTACACTGACGCGCGTTAGTAACGCGAGTTAGTAAACCACAACGGCAAGGTCGATGCAAGGGCCTGCGGGAAAGGTTCGAAACGGCCGGGGATCGCGCAGGTCGAGGAGTCGCCGTGCTTGAGCCGGTCGCCGTCGCGCCCCGTGCCCTTGTCGATTACGAGCCGCACGCGGGCGCGGATGCGCTCGCGGAGGTGCGGCGCCTGGCCGAGCCGCTGCGCGGGGCCCGTATCCTGCACGTCAACGCCACGGCCTATGGCGGAGGCGTCGCGGAGCTCCTGCCGGCGATGACGGCCCTGATGCGCAACCTGCGCCTCGAGGCCGAATGGCGCGTCATCCAGGGCGACGATGCCTTCTTCGCCGTCACCAAGGCGCTTCACAACGGCCTCCAGGGGCCGCCCTTCGAGCTGACCGCCGGGGCGCGCGAGACCTTCGAGCGCGCCAGCGAACGGTTCGCCGCCGCCTTCGAGGGAAGCTACGACTTCGTGGTGATCCACGACCCGCAGCCGGTCGCCCTGCGGCGGCTGCTGCCGGATGCTGCCGGACGCTGGATCTGGCGCTGCCACATCGAGTTGACCGACCGCGACCCACGCGCCTGGGCGCTGCTGCGTCCGCTGGTCCAGGCGTACGAGGCGGCGATCTACACGCTCGCCGCCTACGCCCCGCCGGACGCGGAGGGACCGCTGCTCGCCGTCATCGCCCCTTCGATCGACCCGCTCTCGCCCAAGAACGCGCCGCTGGAACCCGGCGCCGCCGGGGCGGCGGTGCGCCGTTTCGGCCTGGACCCGGCGCGACCTCTCATCACCCAGGTCTCACGGTTCGACCCCTGGAAGGACCCGCTGGGCGTGGTGGACGCCTACCGCCGCGTACGGAAACGCTTCCCCGAGGTGCAGCTGGCGCTCGTCGGGTCGATGGCCAGCGACGATCCGGAAGGGCAGCTCATCCACGCCGAGGTGATGCGGGCCGTCGCCGGCGAGCGCGACGTCCACGTCCTCTCCAACCTCGACGGCGTCGGCGCCCCCGAGGTGAACGCCTTCCAGCGCGCCAGCGACGTCGTCGTCCAGAAGTCGCTCCGCGAAGGCTTCGGCCTCACCGTCAGCGAGGCGCTGTGGAAGGGGACCCCGGTCGTCGGCGGGCGGGTCGGCGGCATCCCCATCCAGGTCGTCGACGGCGAGACGGGTATCCTCGTCGACTCGATCGACGACTGCGCGGACGCCTGCGCGCGGCTCCTCGCCGACCCGGACCTGCGGCGGCGCATGGGTGTCGCCGGGCACGAGCGCGTCCGTCGCCACTTCCTGGTGACGCGCGAGCTGCGCGATCACCTGGCGCTCTTCCTCGCCCTCTCGCGCGGCGACCCGTCGCTGATCCCGACCGGCGACTACGGCGGGCGGCCGTAGCCGGAGGCCGATCGCTCGGGCCGTCGCGCCCGCACCAGCGCGTCGATCGCGTCGGCCTCGTCGTCGTCGGTCACCACGTGGCGGATCACCCGCTCGGCGCGCTCGATCTCGAGGCCCGGCAGCTCGGCGACGACGTCGTCGGGTGTGAAGAGGACGGCCGGGTCCTGCGGTCCGCCCCAGCCGTGCTGGACGTTCGTCAGGTCGTGCCCGACCACGAGGAGCGTCCCGCCCGGGGCGAGCGCGTCCGCCGCGCGTCGCAGCACCGCCCGGCGTTCCTCGGCGGGGAGGTGGAGGTAGACGTAGAGGACCAGCTCAAAGGCGCGCGCCGGCGGCTCGTACTCCAGCAGGTCCGCGTGGATCCAATCGACGGCGACCCCGCGCCCGTCGGCCTCACGCCGCGCCTTCGCCAGCCCGACCTCCGAGAAATCGACCGCGGTCACCCGCCAACCGCGCTCTGCGAGCCAGACCGCGTTGCGCCCCTCGCCGGTCGCCAGGTCGAGCGCCCGCCCGGCCGGCAGGTCGGCCGCCTCGCCCGCGACGAAGACGTTCGGCTCGGCCGACCAGACCCGGTCCGAGCCGGCGTAGCGGCGGTCCCAGTGGTCGCGCGTCACCGTGGCATCACCGCGCGGCGTGTCCCATCGCCCGCGAGCATAGACCGCCCCGCCTGCGGCTACCTGACGACCCCGGCCTCCGCGCCGCACGGGTCTCCATCGTTCGCTGCCGCGCGGGCGACCGCCGACGATCAGGGGATGTCACCATGGAAGCCGCGGAACGAGGAAGGAGACACGGAACGTGAAGGTCGCGAATCCCACCATCAACGAGGCCCTTGCGGCGTTTCTGGCCGGGCAGAAGAAGGCCCTCGGCGCGGGCACGTTCCGCGACTACGAGGGCGCGGTGTCGCTCCTGCGCCACTCGCTCGACGGCTACGCTTACCAGTAGCTCGACCGGGCGGAGCAGGCGTTCTGGGAGAAGCGCTGGAACGCGGACGAGGAGGCGGGTTCGTTCTGCAACACCTTCGGCCCCGAGAAGATCATCCCCAACCTCGACGAGTTCCTGGGCTACTTCATGGTCCGCAAGGTGATCGCCGGTCAAGACCTGTTGCGGGCGGCCGGGACGGTCACGAAGAAGCTCGCCGCCTGGCTGGCGGAGAAGGGGTACGCGGGCGCCGCCGAGGCCGGCCGCGCGGCCTTGGGACGTTCGGCCGCGCGCGACCTGCCGCGAGCCGAGGCGCTGTCACGCATCCTGTACGAGCTGGGAGAGGGGCCAGCGGAGGGTCGGCTGGTCGAGGAGTTCGAGGACGATTACGCGGAGATCGCCCGCGTCGAACCCGGCAGGCTCTGGTTTCAGGGAACCGGCGGCGAACCGATCGGACCGGTCGCGGTCCCCCGGCGCGGCAGCGACCTCGCCTGCGTCGGCTGGAGCGTCAGCGCACTCGTCTTGGGCCGGACGCGGCGAGGCTGGCGGATCCTCGAGATCGGTAACGTCTACCCGGGCTGAGAGGCTCGGTCGACCGACGCCGGCGCTGGCGCCATGGTCGACCGACGCCCACGCCCGCCGCCGGCCACCGCCCGCGGGCCTGATGCTGAGGTGCATCAATCGGGGCACGAACACGCTCGGCCCCCTGTCGGAAACGGCCGAAATCGGGCACGGGGCCACGCTCGTCATGCCTCGGGTGATGCACGGGGTCGTCTCTGCGGACTTCGCCGACGGCGACGGATGGCAGGCCGTCCGGCTCCCCTATGTCGGCGCCTCGATGCTCATCGTGGTGCCCGATCGCGGACGCTTCGACGACATCGAGCGCGACCTCGGAGTCGCGTTCCTGCGCGACGTCCAGGAGCGGCTCGAATGGACCAGCGTCCAGCTCGCCCTCCCACGCTGGGAGTCTGCGACGGTGGTCGAGCTCCCGCCCACGCTGCGCGCCCTCGGCATCTCCGACCTCTTCGATCCAGACGCGGCGGACCTGACCGGGATCGCCCCGGGCGGCCTCTTCGTGAGCGACGCGATCCAGCAGGCGAACGTCACGGTCGATGAGGCCGGGACGGAGGCGGCGGCCGCGACGGCGGTCAGCGGCGGCGTCACGGGCGGCGGCGGGCCCGACCGCCAGGCTTCGCTGACGGTCGACCGACCGTTCCTTTACCTCATCGCCGACGACTCGACCGGCGAGATCCTCTTCATGGGTCGCGTCCTGGAGCCGCCGGCCGGCTGAGGACCGCCTCGAGCTCGAGGCGCTGCTCGACGAGCTGCGCTCGCCGCGTAGACTCCCCTCGATGGGCCGCTGGCTGCGCGCCGCGCTCCTGGTCGGGCTGCTCCTGGCGCTCGCCTTCGTCACGGTCCGGCCGTTCCGTATCGCCGTGCTCACCCTGGCCGTCACGCCGGAGCTGCTCGACAGCG
>MGMJ01000134.1 GCA_001794945.1 Chloroflexi bacterium GWC2_73_18 | reverse complement strand
CGCCGGGGTCCCGGGGGGCCGAGTTCACCGGGTTTCCGGGCCGGTGGGCACCTGCACGGGAGTGAGGCAGGACCTAGGCTCCGCTACCATCAGGCACGAGGTCAACGCGCAGAGATGCCCCGTCGGTCACCGAACGAGCCCAGCCCGCCCGACTACCGCCGCCTGAAGTGGATCGGCGTCCTCGCGCCGATCGCCTTCGTCTGGGCCTTCGAGTTCATCCGCCTCGAGTACGTCGACCCGACGTTCAAGATGGAGATCGGGCACGTCCTCTCGGGCCTGGTCATGGCCGTCGCCGTCCTCGGCTTCGCGCTGGTGATGTTCTTCTTCCTCGAGCGGGCGCAGCGCCACGTCGTGGCGCGCAACCGGGAGCTGGCCGCCATCAACGAGGTCGGTGCCGCCGTGCAGGGGCCGCTCTCGCTCGAGGAGCTGCTCGACCGCGCGCTCGGCAGCACGCTCGAGACGACCGGGGCGCTCGAGGCGACGATCGTGATCGACGTCGCCGGCGGCGGCGAGCCGCTCGTCCGCTCCCTGGTCGTGGACGGGGGACGTGGGCGCCAGGGCGCGCCCACGCTGGAAGTCTCCCTGGAGGCCGGCGGGGCCGCCATCGGGCGGCTCCGCCTCGTGTTTCCGCGGGACTCGGACCGGTCGCTCCCGTTCTCCGGGCGGGCCCTGGCGAGCATCGGCAGCCAGATCGCCGCGGCGATCCAGCTGAGCCGCCTCGTCGCGGACCTGCGCCGCCGCGAGCGCGAGGCGCAGGCCCTCTACCGCGTGGCGCTCCAGATCTCCAGCCAGTCGGCGCTGCCCGAGCTGCTCGACCTGATCGCGAAGGACGCGCGCGAGCTCCTGGGCTGCGACCGCGCCGTCGCCTGCGTCACCGACCCGCAGACCGGCGTCCTGCGGACCGGCGCCTGGACCGACCGCCTGGCGCTCGCCGACGATGGCTCGGTCTGCCTGGTGCCCCACGCGGCCGACGCCCCCGACCGCCATGCCGCCAACCCGCTCTGTCCGCTCCGGCTGCGCGGCGAGCACGAGAGCTGGATCGCCCAGCCGCTTCGCGGCACGAACGGGCCGCTCGGCGAGCTCTGCGTCACGCGGCTCGACGGCCGGCCGTTCGGGGACCCGGAGCAGGCGCTCCTGGCGGCGCTCGCCGACCTCGCCTCCATCGCCGTCTCCACGGCGCGGATGCGCGACACGGAGGAGCAGTGGCTGATTCTGAAGGAGCGCGACCGGATCGCGCGCGAGATGCACGACAGCCTTGCCCAGGTCCTCGGCGTCATCCACCTGCGGCTGCGGCGGCTCCACGGCGGCGCGGAGCGGGACGGTCTCGCCGCCGTCCGCGCCGAGCTGGACGAGCTGGCCGAGATCGCCGACGAGGCCTACCGCGACGTGCGCGAGGCGATCCTCGGCCTGCGCGAGTCGATCTCGCCGGCCGCCGGCTTCCTGGGGACGCTCGGCGAGTACGTCGGGAAGTTCAGCCGCCAGTCGGGGATCGAGACGCGCCTCGTCATCGACGGCGCGGCGCTGCCGGCGCTCTCCCCGGCGAGCGAGGTCCAGCTCCTGCGCGTCGTGCAGGAGGCGCTCACCAACGTCCGCAAGCATGCCGGCGCGTCGAGCGCCGTCGTTCGCGTCGGGGCCGCCGGCGACGGCACTTCGATCACGGTCGAGGACGATGGCATCGGCTTCGACCCCTCGCGCATCGCCGAGGCGTTGGAGCGTGGCTTCGGCACCCGCGCGATGCGCGAGCGCGTCGAGCAGATCGGGGGCACACTGCAGATCCTGAGCGCGCCCGGCCAGGGGACGCGCGTCGTCGCCCGGCTCCCCGCCGAGCCGGGCCGGGAGGGAGGTCGTGACCGAGCCAGCACCGACGAGACGAATGGATCCGCCGCCCCCGGGGGGCGAGCTCCCGTCGCCACCGTCGACGCCCATCCGGATCCTGCTGGTCGATGACCAGACGCTTTTCCGCCGGGCCCTCGCCGGCCTGATCTCGGCCGAGCCCGACCTGGAGGTCGTGGCCGAGGCGCGCGACGGTCATGAGGCGCTCGAACGGGTCCGTGAGCTGCGGCCGGACCTGGTCGTCATGGACGTCCAGATGCCGGTCGCCGGCGGCGTCGAGGGCGTGCGGCTGATCCGCGAGCTCGGCCCGCAACCGAGGATCGTCATGCTCACGGTCTCCGACGAGGACGACGACCTCTTCGCCTCGGTCGCCGCGGGGGCCAACGGCTACCTGCTCAAGAACGTCGATCCGGACGTCTTCTGCGACCTCCTGCGGGGGGTCATGCGCGGCGAGGCGCCGATCTCGCCGGCCATCGCCCACAAGCTGCTCGCCGCCCTGCGCGGCGCCGGCCCGCTCCCCGGCGGGCGGGAGGAAGCCGGCTCGACCGCCCCGGACGGGGGCGCTCTGACCCCGCGCGAGACCGAGATCCTGCAGCTCCTGGCCGGAGGACTGACCAACAAGGAGATCGCCGCCCGCCTGGCGATCGGTGAGGGGACGGTCAAGAACCACGTCCACCACGCTCTCGAGAAGCTCCATCTCTCGAATCGCGCCCAGGCCGCCGCGTTCGCCATCCGCGAGGGGCTCGTGCCGCGCTCCCAGGCACCGGGCTGACCGACTGGCACGTGCCGCGCGGGCCCAGCGGCCCGGGCGGAGCCGTCCCGTTCGGCACAGCCGGCACGGTCGCTAGTGCGACCCCGCCAGTACCGCCAACGTGCCACTCGTCGGATGGCCGTCCGGCGGCCCACCCATGACCATGGCGGCAGGCGAACGCCATCACCGGGCGCTCGCGGCGAACGACACACGAAAGGGTGAGCGATGGACAAGAACAAGGGCGTCGGGATCCTCCTCCTGCGGCTCGTCCTCGGCTGGGGATTCCTCTACGCCGGCCTGGCCAAGGTGATCGACTTCGAGGGGTCGGGCGAGCCGTTCAGCGCGTTCGGTTTCCTCAAGTTCGCCACCGGCGGCACCGCCCCGGGGATGGGGGAAGGCCAGATCGTCAACCCGGCCCACGACTTCTGGGTCGGTCTGACGGCCAACCCGGCGCTGATCGACGTCATCAACTTCCTCGTCGTCTTCGGCGAGCTGGCCATCGGCGCGGCCCTGATCCTCGGCCTGGCGACACGCTTCGCCGCGATCATGGGCGCGCTGATGATGGCCCTCTTCTGGCTCGCCGCCTGGGACTTCCAGCACGGCATCGTCAACAACCAGCTCCTCTACGGCGTCACCGCCCTCTTCCTCGGCTATGTCAACGCCGGCCACTACTACGGCGTCGACGCGATCGTGGAGAAGGCCGCGGAGACGACGCGGGCGCCGGTCCTGCGGCTGCTGTCAGGGCACCTGCACTGATCGACGCGACGGCCTGAGAAGGATCCCCGGGGAGCGAGGCGACGCCCGAGGACGCCATCGCTCCCCGCGACCACAGGCGGCGGGCCGGCCGGCTCGCCGCCTCGTCGTGTCTCAGCCGAGCGGGATCGCCTTGTAGCGGGCCGTCATCTCGGTGACCGCCTGCTCGGTGGGCACTCGCTCGCCGCTCGAGCCGGCCGCGTAGCCGACCGCCTCGGAGTGGGCGATCGCGTAGGCGGCCGTCTCGGGGTCCTTGAAGGGGCCGCCGTGGGCGATGACCATGACGTCCGGGCGGACCTCCTTCGCCGCCGCGCAGATCGCCCCGACGACATCGGTCGCCGCGTCCAGGCCGAGCGTCTTCTGCGCCCCCGTCAGGCCGCCCGCCGTCACCCCCACGATGGCGCCCACGACGTCCGCGCCGGCCTCGGCCATGCGCCGGCCCTCCTCGGACGTGAACGCCCAGCCGACGGTGAAGACGTCGCGCTGGTGCGCCCGCGCGATCAGCTCGACCTCGCGCGAGAAGCCGATGCCGGCCGCCTCCAGCTCGGCCGCGAAGGCCGGGCCGTAGAGGCCGACGAACGGCTCGTTGGTGACGCCCGAGAAGCCGAGCGCGAGTGCCTCGGCGATCAGCCGCTCGTGCGAGCGGCGCGGGTCGTGGGCGCCGATGCCGGCGATGCAGGGCGTCTCGCGCACCGCCGGCAGGATCTCCGGCGCCCAGCGCGCCAGCTCCTCGTTGACGTCGCCGTAGGGGAGCCAGGCGAGGAGCGACGGCCGCGCCTGCATCCGGTTCCAGGCGGTCGAGTAGACGCCGATGAGGTCGGCACCGCCGAGCTCGGCGCAGCGCGCGGTGAGCCCGGTCCCGGCGCCGAACATGAGGATCGAACGGCCCGCCTCGAGCTGCCGGTGGAGCCGGGCCAGGACCTCCGTCCGCGTGTAGGCGACCATCGCCGCACCTCCCCGGGTGACGATGAGCCGGCGGCCCGGTCGGTGTCGAGCCGCCGGCGGGATGACGGCCGCGCTAGAGGCGCAACCAGGCGGGGACCTTGACCGGCATCGCCTTGAAGTCCCGGCAGACCTGGATGACCGCCGGCTCGACCGGCGTCCGCTCGATGCTCGAGGCGCCCAGGTAGCCGACCGCGTCGGTCCGCTCCATGGCATAGGCGGCGCTGGCCGGGTCTTCCAGCGGCCCACCGTGGGTGATCGGCAGCCACTCGTTGTCGGTCCGCACCTCGCGGGCGGCGGCGATCAGCGCGTTGGTGGTGGTGACCGCCTGGTCGAGCGTCATCACCGAGCCGGCGCCGATCAGTCCCCCGGACGTGAGGCCGACATGACAGGCCACGATGTCCACCCCGGCCGCGGCGACCATGCGCGCCTCGTCGGGGGTGAAGCAGTAGCCGATGGTGAAGTAGCCCAGATCGTGGGCGATCTTGAGGACGCGGGCCTCGACGTCGAAGCCGAGCCCCGACTCCTCGAGGTTGCGCCGGTAGTGCGAGTCCGCGTCGATCAACCCCACGGTGGGGAAGCTCATGAAGCCGGAGACGCCCATCTCGGCCATCGAGGCGAACCACTGTGGCCAGAGCGTCCGCGGGTCCTGGGCGCAGAAGCCGGCGATGACCGGCACCTCCTTCACCTGGGCGAGGACCTCCGGCGCGTACTCCGCGACCATGTCCTGGTTGCGGCCCATGGGCATCAGGCCGCAGAGCGAGCCGGCGCCGAAGTGGCGGAAGCGGCCCGAGTTGTAGACGCCGATGATGTCGACGCCGCCCTTCTCTTCGAGCTTGGCGGTGAAGCCGTCGCCCGCCCCGCCGACGACGATCGGCCGTCCCTCCACCAGGGTGCGGCGGAGCCGCGCGTTGACTTCCTCGCGGGTGTACCTCTTTGCCACAGTCGATTCCTCCTTGGTCAGAACGCGACCGCGTCCGCGCGGTCGTGATGGCTCCCCTTCTTCCAGGTGCCGGCGAGCATCTCCTCGAGCAGCTCGGCCATCAGGTCGGCGAACTCGGGCTCGTTCATGTGTCGGTCCACCAGCAGGACGTCGAGGTTCGGCCGGGAGCGGTCGATCGTGCCGCGAAGCGCCTCGACGAAGTGCCGGGCCCGGAGCGACCAACCGGGATGGTCGGGGTCGTCCCACCAGGCGGGCCCCGGTCCCGGCCCCGGCCAGCCGAGCGCCGGATCGGGTGCCGCGAGGTCGACCGCACCCCAGCCCCGCATCGGGATACACAGGGCGGTCGGACCGGTGGCCCCGTTCAGCTTCTCGGCCACGGTCCGGCCGACCAGCTCGGCCTCGTCGAGGCTGACGCCGACCGCTGTCACGGTCGGGTTGTGGTAGTAGACGCCGCGGCCGGGCACGCGGGCCTCGGTCTCCTCCAGCAGCCTCGCCGGCACCGTCTCCGGGGCGCCGAAGTTGATGATGTCGAGGCCGCCGACGGAGACGACCTGCGGGATCCCCTTCTTGCCGGCGCCAGTGAGCCGGTCGGGCCCGGCCGGGAGAACCCCGCCGAGCAGCTCGTCGCCGACCTCGTGGGTGGTGATGTCGAGCATGCCGACGATGTAGCCGTCGGCGATCAGCTCCTCCATGGAGCGCCCGCCGGAGCCGACGGCGTGGTTGACCATGACGTCGTAGCCGCGCTCCTCGAAGTGGCGCGAGGCGCGCAGCACGGTCGGCGTGGTCACCCCGAACATCATGCAGCCGATGAGCGGGCGGTCCTGCACCGCCTCGGGCGCCGGCGCGGCGGCCATCCCCACCACCCCCGCCGCGGCGTTGTTGAGGACCCGCCGCGTGACGCGGTTGAGGCCGACCTCGGCGATCGGGTAGAGCATGGCGATGTCCTTGGTTCCGACGTAGGGCCGGCAGTCGCCCGAGGTCATGGTCGAGGCCATCACCTTGGGCAGCCCGATGGGCAGCCCCTGCATGATCCGCGTGGCGATGCTCGTTCCCATCGAGCCGCCGGCGGCGATGATCCCGTCGAGGCGGCCCCGGGCGAGCAGCTCGTTGGCGACGATGCGGCCGCCCTCGGCGACCAGGTCGCTCGCCTGGCCGCGGGCCATCGCCTTCAGCTCGCCGGGCTCGTGCCCGGTCCGCCGGACCAGCTCGCCGACCCCGATGTCGGCCCAGCCCACCTCGCCGCTGACGGTCAGCTCCATGATCGTCGGTTCGCCACCGGCGGCACGCACCCGGTCGGCCAGGTAGCGGACCTCGTTGCCCTTCGTGTCGAGAATCCCCGCCACCACGATCTTCGGTCGCTCTGCCATCTGGCCATCTCCTCCGTCAATCGTCCCGGGTCGCCGCGGACGGCGCCCGGCCTGTCTCCACGAGCCGTTCGTCCAGCCGCTCGATGCGCGGCGGCTCCGCCGGTACGAGGACCGGCACCGACCGGCTCAGGTCGGTGCGCGCGGAGTAGTCGATGTCCTCCTCGAGCCCCAGCCGGGAGACGAGGCGGCCGCTCGCCGAGTCGCGCAGCCCGCTCACCGGATCGGGGTAGCTGCCCCGGAGCCGCCGCGCCGCTGCGGCGCCGTCTCCGAGCGTGAGCCGTCCGCCACCCGCCGCAGCGAGCCCGGCCAGCCGCTCGACGAGCTCGCCGGCCGCGACCGCGTCGTCCATCACGAAGCCGCCGTCGCGGCCGGCACAGACGATGCGGACCTCGCCGCCCGCCGGCCCGTCGCGCTGCGCCAGGTCCAGTGCCGCCCGGCAGCAGGCGGTGGCGTTGAGCAGGCAGCCGACGAGCACCGCCCGGGCGTCGGGGAGCCCGCCCAGGACGACCGTCCCGTTGCGGCTGACGAAGACGACGTCCCGGCCACCGAGGTCGGCCCGCGCGATCTGGGCGGGCCGGTTGCCGAAGTCGAAGTCGGACGGCGTGACCGACCGCTCCTCGCCGGCCAGGAGGAGCCCGTTCGCTCGCGCCAGCCGCCGCGCCTCCTCGACCGTCGCCACGGGGATCACCGTCCCGGCGCCGCGATCGAGGAGGGACACGATGCTCGAGCTGGCGCGCAACACGTCGACCACCACGCAGATGGCGCCGCGGCCCGTACCCGCCTCGCCCGGCGTCAGCGCCACGTCGATCCGCATCGCGTCCTCACGTCTCCATCAGGTCGTAGTGGGTCCGACGTCCGGGCTCGTCGATCCCCCACGCCGCGACCGCCGCCCTCAGCTCCGGGTGTGCCTCGGCGGCCGTCCGCAACGACACCCCGGCACAGACGGCGTCGATCGCCTGGCGGAGCGCCGTCGCCCCGGCGGCCGGGCCCATGGGGTGACCATGCACCGCGCCGCCCGCGCCGACCATGAAGTCGCGGCCCATGTCGGCGAAGAGGAGCGGCACCATGCCCGGGTGGACGCCGCCGCCCGGCATCGGCCAGACAGCCTTGAGGTCATGGAAGCGGTCGGTGAGCGACTGGGCGATGCGCAGGTGCTTGGCCGCCAGGAAGGGAAACTTCCCGTAGGGGCTGGGGTAGACGACGATGTCCGCGCCGGCGAGGCGCGGCAGCTTGCCGAGCACGAGGTGCGAGCTGACGCCGGACCAGGGCGAGCCGTAGATCGCGCCCGAGAAGTCGAGGTGCGCCAGGATCGGCACGTCGATGGCCGGGTCGTCGGCGAGCATGGAGAGCGCCGAGATGCCGACCACGATGTAGTTGACCATCAGGGCGCTGGCGCCGGCCTCGAGGGCTCGCTTCGCGTTCTCCACCAGCCGATCGGGCCGGTCGGTGATGTTGACGAAGAAGAGCGTCCGCTGGCCGGTCTCGTCGTGGGCGCGCTTCGCCGCCTCGCCGTGCAGGCGGACCCGGTCGAGGAAGTCGCTCCACGGGTGAGAGTGGACCAGCTCGTCGTCCTTGACCGCGTCGGCCCCGCCGCGGGAGGCGTGGTAGAAGGCCTCCGCGCTCTGTTCCGCGGTGAGCCCGATGGAGGGCTTGACCATGACGTGGAGAAGCGGGCGGTCGGGCACGCCGAGGCGTTGCCGCAGCCCC
Source organism: Chloroflexi bacterium GWC2_73_18 (assembly GCA_001794945.1). GTDB lineage: Bacteria > Chloroflexota > Limnocylindria > Limnocylindrales > CSP1-4 > GWC2-73-18. The sequence continues at coordinate 13,657 of MGMJ01000134.1, read as the reverse complement.
TCGATGCCGAACTTCGGCCCCTTGAACCCGTCGGTGTAGGCCTTCGGAAAGTGGAGGTCGAGGAGCTTGAGCCGCCCGGCCGAGGCGATGTTCCCGTGGACGGTCGTCAGCATCAGCGGGATCTGGGGGCCGATGCTGTGGATCGGGTAGGCGATCTGGAGGACCCAGTCCCGGGTCACCGCCTCGTCCGGGACGGAGACCTCGTGGTCGGGCAGCTCCCAGATCGAGAGGACCTTGCCGACGTGGCGCTCGCGGACGATGTCGGTCTCGTAGGGGAGCGTCACCCAGGTGCCGCTCGACTGCTCCTCGGAGAGCGCCGCCACGAGCTTGTGGATGTTCGCCTTGGCCGACGTCTGGAAGAGGTACGTGGCGACGATGTGCTCGCCGTACTCGATGCTCTCCGGGATGCGGAAGGCGATCCGGTCGGCGCCGGGGCTCTGCGGGATCTCGCTGGTCATGGTCGCGCACTCCTCCTGGTGGTGGCTCGCTCGTCCCCGGCGCCGCCGGCACCCGCCCCCTCCAGCACCGCCGCCGCGTTCTCGGCGTCGACGACGAGGACATCGAGGACGCCGCTCCGCAGGGCGGCCAGGATCCCCAGCGACTTGTGCGGCTCGCTGACGACGCCGACGACGGTGCCGATCCGGCGCAGGTCGTCGAGGGTGAGGCGGATCAGCCGCCCGTCCACGTCGGAGGCGATCACCTGCCCCTCCACGTCCATGTAGTTGCCCAGCACATCGCCGACGGCGCCCTTGCGCCGCAGGCGCCGGACCTCCACGACCGAGAGGCAGCCGCTGCGCAGGAGTGTCGCGTCGTCGTCGGTGCCGCCGATGCCGACGAGGGCGATCTCGGCCCGGGCGGCGACCTGCAGCGTGTGGGCGACCGCCTCCTGGGCGAGCAGCCGGTCGCGGACCTCGGGGCTCTCGACATAGGCGGGCGCGTAGAGCGCCTCCGCCCGGCCGCCGCACCGCTCGGCCAGGGCCCGGCATATCTCGTTGGGGTTGGTCGGCGCATCGACGCGCGGGGAGCCGCCGATGGCGCTGACGAAGGTGCAATCCACGGGCTGCCGCGGCCGGAAGAAGCGGGGGATCTCGCCCGTGTTGCGGCCCATCCCGACGGCCACGACCGCCCCATCGTGGAGCCGGCGCTCGAGGTAGCCGGCGGCCGCGCGAGCGACCGCCTCCCGCTGGACCCCGGGGTCGGGATCGGCGACCGTCACGTTCGCCTCGGCGAGGCGGAACGTCTCCTTGAGGCGCGCCTCGAGCCCGAGATTGAGGCGCGGCGAGGCGTGGATGCGGATCTCCACGACGCCGTCGCGGCGCGCCCGTCCGAGGAGGCGCTGGACGCGCTGGCGCGAGAGCCCGAGCTCGCGCGCGACCGCGGCTTGGGTCAGGTCGTCGAGGTAGTAGGCGGAGGCGACGCGGACGAGCAGGTCGTGCGCGTCGCGGGCGGCCTCCTCGACCATCGGCGGGCCACTGTTCCTTCTGGGACGCGAATGGGACCGGTCAACCCGAGCATCTGCTCATGCACAGGGCAAACGCTCATCAACGACGGCATCGTAGCATACGGGCCGTGCGGATGGATCTCAACAGCGACGTCGGGGAGAGCTTCGGCGCCTGGACGATCGGCCAGGACGAGGCGCTCATCCCGCTCGTCAGCTCGGTCAACATCGCCTGCGGCTTCCACGCCGGCGACCCGCTCGTCATGGAGCGGACGATCGCCCTGGCCCGCTCGGCCGGCGCCGGCGTCGGCGCTCACCCCGGCTACCCCGATCTCGCCGGCTTCGGGCGTCGCGACCTCGAGATGGCGCTCCCCGAGCTCGAGGCGGCCGTCCTCTACCAGGTCGCCGCCCTGGCCGGGATGGCCCGCGCCGGGGGGGTCGAGCTGCGCCACGTCAAGCCGCACGGCGCTCTCTACCACCGCGCCGGCCGCGACCCCGCCGTCGCCGAGGCGATCGCCCGGGCCGTGCGGCGCGTCTCGGCCGAGCTGATCCTGGTCGGCATGGCCGGTTCGGCGACGCTCGAGGCGGGGCGGGCGGCCGGGCTGCCGGTGGCCGCCGAGGCGTTCGTCGACCGGCCGTACCAGGCGGATGGGACGCTGCGGCCGCGCCGCCTCCCGGGCGGGGTGATGGAGGACCCGGCGGCGGCCGCGGCGCAGGCGCTGCGGATCGCCCGGGAAGGCCGCGTGCAGGCCTGGGAGGGTGGCATCCTCGAGGTACGTGCCGACACCCTCTGCATCCACGGCGACACCCCGGGCGCGGTCGAGTTCGCCCGGGCCGTGCGCGCGGCCCTCGAGGCGGCCGGGATCAGCGTGGAGCCGATGGCCCCGGCCCCGTGGTGAGCGCGGGCGGCGACGCGGGCGCGGGAGGCCGGCCCGCCATCGTCCCGTTCGGCGACGGCGCCCTCCTCGTCGTTCTCGGGGAGCGGATCGACGCCGTTCTCAACCGGCGCGTCCACGTCCTGGCCGCCGCCGTGCGCGCGGCCCGCTCGGCCGACCCGCGGTGGGGTGCGCCGGTGCCCGCCTACGCCAGCCTGCTCGTCCCCTACGACCCCCTGGCGATGGAGCAGGCGGAGGCGAACGAACGGCTCGGCGCGCTGGCCGCCTCGGCCGGCGAGGACGAGGCGGTCGCGGAGGTCGAGGGCGAACTGGTCGAGATCCCCGTGCGCTACGGCGGCGGCGACGGCCCCGACCTGGACGAAGTGGCGGCCCGTCTCGGCCTCGCTCCCGAGGAGGTCATCGCCCTCCACGCCGGCATGACCTACGGGGTCTTCATGCTCGGCTTCGCGCCCGGCTTCGGCTACCTGGCCACGCTGCCGCCGGCGCTCGTGCTGCCCCGCAGGGCGACACCGCGGACGCGGGTACCGGTCGGCAGCGTCGCCATCGCCGGGGAACAGACCGCCGTCTACCCGGTCGCCACGCCCGGTGGCTGGCACCTCATCGGCCGGACCGACCTCTCCGTCTGGGACCCGCGCCGCGACCCGCCGGCGCTCCTTCGGCCCGGCCAGCGCGTCCGCTTCCGCCCCGTGGACGGCTGACGGGAGCGACGCAGGATGCTGGAGGTCCTCGACCCGGGGCTCCTCTCGACCGTCCAGGACGGCGGCCGGCCCGACCTGGCGCATCTCGGCGTCCCGCCGGGCGGCGCCTGCGACCCGTGGGGTCTCGCCGCCGCCAACCTGCTTGCCGGCAACGCGCCCAACGCATCTGCACTCGAGATGACGGTCGCCGGCCCGGCCCTGGCGGTCCGCGCCACCTGCGTCGTGGCGCTCGGCGGCGCCGACCTGGGCGCGCGGGTCAAGGAGGAGGAGCGGCCGCTCCGGCCCGGCACGGCGTACCTGCTTCGGACCGGGACCCGCCTGGTCTTCGAGGGGGGCTCCGGCCGCGGTGCGCGCGCCTACCTCGCGCTCGCGGGCGGGATCGCCGTGCCGCGGATCCTCGGCTCGGCGTCGACCTGCCTGGCCGGCGGCTTCGGCGGGATCGAGGGGCGGCCGCTCCGGGCCGGCGACCGGCTGGTCCCCGAACGGCCGGGCGACCTCGCCGCTGCCGGACGGAGCTGGCCCGCCGACGTACCGCTCGGACCTCCGCACGACCCCGATCTCGCGACGCCGGTCCACGTCGTGCCGGGCCCGCACGCGGGGCGGTTCCCGCCCGGTGCCCTCGAGGCGCTGCTGGGGACCGGCTGGGAGGTCGATCCCCGCAGCGACCGGACCGGGCTTCGGCTCGCCGGGCCACCGCTCCCCGGCGCCGGCGGCGGGGAGCTCGTCTCGCTGCCGATGACCTGGGGCGCGGTCCAGGTGCCGCCCGACGGCCGCCCCATCGTCCTCCTCGCCGACCACCCGACGGTCGGTGGCTACCCGGTCATCGCCGTCGCCATCCGCGCCGATCGGCCGCTCCTCGGCCAGCTCCGCCCGGGTGACGAGGTCCGCTTCGAGCTGACGGCGATCGACCGGGCCCAGGCCGCCGCGCGCGCGGAGCAGGCCCTGCTGGGCCGTGGCGTAGAGTTGCTCGGGCCCGACGAGGAGGTGGAGCCGTGGTGATCCAGACCGAGCGCCTGACGAAGTGGTACGGCCGCAGCCGCGGGATCCTCGACGTCGACCTCTCGGTCGAAGAGGGCGAGATCTTCGGCTTCCTCGGCCCCAACGGCGCCGGCAAGACGACGACGATCCGGCTCCTCCTCGACCTGATCCGGCCGACGGGCGGCCGCGCCTTCGTCTTCGGCATCGAGACGACCGTCGATCCGGTCGCCATCCACCGGCGGGTCGGCTACCTGCCCGGCGAGTTCGGCCTCTACGATCGGCTCACCGGTGGCCAGACGATCGAGTACTTCGCCAACTTGCGCGGCGGTGTCGACCGCGCCTACGCGGCGAGCCTGGTCGAGCGGCTCGACCTCGACCCGAGCCGCCGCTACCGCGAGCTCTCGCACGGCAACAAGCTGAAGGTCGGGCTCGTCATCGCCCTCCAGCACCGCCCCCAGCTGCTCATCCTCGACGAGCCGACGTCGGGGCTCGACCCGCTCGTCCAGCAGGAGTTCTTCGGTCTGCTCGTCGAGGCCAAGGCCGAGGGACGGAGCGTCTTCCTCTCCAGCCACGTCCTCAGCGAGGTCGAGAAGACGTGCGACCGCGTCGCCATCATCCGCGAGGGCCGCCTCGTCAAGGTCGGCGCGGTGGAGGCGCTGCGCGACCTCTCGCAGCACGCGGTCGAGCTCCGCTTCGCTGGACCGGTTCCGGTCGACGCCTTCGCCGCGCTCCCCGGCGTCCACGAGGTTTCGGCCGACCACCACGTGTTGCGGATGCGCGTCTCGGGGCCGATCGGGCCGCTCGTGCGCGAAGCGGCGCGGTACGAGCTGCTCGATTTCACCAGCCGCGAGCCGACACTGGAGGAGATCTTCCTGGCCGAGTACGGCCGGACCGCGGTCGATGTCCGCAACGGCTGAGGTGACGGCCGCCGGCGCAGGCGCGGGTGTCGTCGGCCCGAGCGCGCGGTCGCGGCTCTACGGCTTCGGCAGCGTCTTCGCCAAGGGGCTGCGCGAGAGCCGCCGGGCGGTGGTCGGCGTCGCCCTCTTCGTGAGCCTCCTCGCCTTCTTCGTGGCGTCGGCGCTCGTCTCGGAGTGGCCGACGCTGGAGGCCCGCCTCGCCTTCGCCGGTGGGCTGAGCGCCTTGCCGGCCGTGGTCCGCGGCCTGCTGGGAGAGCCGATCGCGCTCGAGACGCTCGGCGGTTTCCTGAGCTGGCGGAGCCTCAACTTCATGCCCGTCCTCATCGGGCTCTGGTCGGTCCTCGCCCTCTCCGGCACGCTCGCCGGCGAGGCGACGCGCGGCAGCCTCGAGTTCGTCGTCGCCGCGCCCTTCGGTCGCCGCCGCATCGCCGCCGAGAAGGTTCTCGTCCACCTCGCCGGCCTGACCCTGGCCATGACCGTCAGCGCCCTGGCCACCTGGTTCGCCGGGGCGGTCCTGGGGACGCTGCCGGGAGACCGGATCGCCCTGGCGGACGCCCTGGCGCAGTTCCTCTTGATCGGGCTCGCCTCGCTCGTCGCCGGGGCGATCGCCTTCGCCGCCGCTCCTTTCGTGGGACGGGGACAGGCCGCCGGGATCGGCGCCCTGGCCCTCTTCGGCAGCTACGTGGTCAACGGCTACGCTGGCATCGTGGTCGGCTTCGAGACCTTCAAGCCGCTCTCCTGGTTCGCCTGGACCGCCGGCCACCGGCCGCTGGCGGGCCGCTACGACTGGCCGTCCGTGGCGCTCCTCGCCGCGGTCTGCCTGGTCCTCCTTGCCGTCGGCGTCGTCGCCTTCGAGCGGCGCGATGTGGGCCGGACCGTCCACCTGGCGCCGCCCCTGCCGCGCCTCGCCTACGGCCTGCGCGGTCCGCTCGGGCGCGCCTTCGCCGACCGCCTCCCCGGTGCGCTCAGCTGGGGGATCGCCATCGGCCTCTACGGCTGGCTGATCGCGATCTCGAGCGACGCGTTCGCGGAGATGGTGCGGTCGGTCCCCGGGCTGAGCCAGTTCATGAGCCGCTTCCTCCCCGGCCTCGACTACACGAGCGCCGCCGGCATCCTGCAGCTCGCCTTCTTCGCCCTCGGCCTGCTGGTGGTCGGCCTCGCCGCGGCCACCCTCGTCGCGGGCTGGGCGTCGGACGAGCAGGAGCGGCGGCTGGAGGTCGTCCTGAGCGCTCCGCTCGGACGGTTCCGCTGGGCGCTGGCGAGCGGCGGCGCGGTCCTCCTGGCGCTCGCGCTCCTTGCCGCACCGCTGGCCGCCGGCGTGGCGGTCGGCGCCGCGGCGATGGGCGACGACCCGCTCCCGCCGGTCGAGGGGAGCGCCGTCATGGGGCTCTATGCGGCGGCCCTGGCGGGGGTCGGCCTCGCCGCCGGCGGCCTCTTCCGCGCCGGTCTCGCCGCCCCGCTCACCGGCGGGCTGGCGGTCGCGTTCTTCCTGCTCGACTTCCTGGGCGAGTCGCTCAACCTGCCCGACGAGGTGATCGACCTCGCCCTCAGCCGCCACCTCGGCCGGCCGATGGCCGGCTCGTTCGACCCGGCCGGCATCGCCGCCTGCCTCATCCTGGCCGTCGGCGGCCTGGCCGTCTCGGCCTGGGGGTACCGGCGGCGCGACCTGGCGCTCTAGGCCTCCGCCTCGGCGGGCGCACAGACCGCCGCCTCGGCCGGGACCCGGGCCGGTGGGGCCGGTGCAAAGGCGCCGACGTAGACGCCGGCCAGGACCAGCGTACCACCCAGCAGGAAGATGGGCGAGACCGGCTCGCGGGCGAGCACGGCCGCGACGACCACGGTAACCAGCGGCATGAGGAGGAACTGGTACGAGGTCGCCGAGGCGGTCCAGCGCGCCAGGATGAAGAGGAAGAGGGTGAAGATCCCGATCGAGCCGATGGTCACCAGGTAGGCGAGGGCGGCCCAGGTGGCGGGCAGCGCCGGGAGCGCCCGCGGCTCACTGGCGGCGATCGAGAGGCCGAAGAGGATGGCGGTCCCGGTCAGCATGCCGACCGCGTTCGAGACGACCGGGTGGCTGCGCGGGAACCACTTGACGACGATCCCGGACTCCGCGATGCAGACCGCCCCGGCGACCAGCAGCAGGAGCGAAAGGGGTGGTACCGCTGCGCTCACCTGGTCGCCGAAGACGACGGCGATCCCTGCGACCGCCAGGAGCCCCCCGGCCACGCCGCGCCAGCGGAAAGGCTCGAGGCCGTGGGCGACCGCCAGCAGGAGCGTCATCAGCGGGACGAGGGCCAGGACGACCATCGCCACGCCGGCCGGCGCGTCCTGCATCGCGATGTAGATGAAGCCGTAGCTCGCCCCGAAGCTGATGGCGCCGTAGACGAGCGCCCCGGTCAGCGCTCGTCCCCGGGGGAGTGGCAGACGCCGGGCCGCCAGGATCGCCCAGAAGGCGAGGGCGGCCACCGCGAAGCGGAGCGCGGCACCCCAGAAGGGGGCCAGCTCGGCGTTGCTGAAGCGGACGGCGACCGCGTTGACGCCGCCGAAGACGACCGCCGCCGCGAAGGCGACCAGGGTGAGCCGGTCGGCACGCATGGCCGACAGCCTACATGACTCGGACGTCGGCGATGACGAGCGGTTGCGCGGGAAACACCCTTCTCCGGTGCCGACCCGTCTCGCGGACGGCCGGGGCCGGAGGGGCGGGCCGGAGCGCTTCCTACCGGGTGCGGCACCCGGTACGGTCGGGGCGGCGGAGCCGACGGTGGGAGGAGGGGGCGCGGCCTGCCACCCGGGGTGGCGGGATCGCCTCCCGCCACGCGTGGGTCGCCGGCCGAACCCGGGGTGGGCGCCACTTCGCCAGCGTGGAGAACGTCGTTCCTGCCACTCGTGCTGCGGCCCGTGCCCGGCCGTGGCCGCCCGTCCCGGCGCCGGCCGCTCGGCCGCCCGGCCGGTCGGCGTGCCGGATGGGGCTCGCCCATGCCGGGCCATCCGGCACGGACGATCGGATGCTTGGCGTTGGCGAAACCATCTGGCGCCGCGGCGCGCGGCGTCCTATCATCCGAGGCAGCTGTCTTGGTCGTGCTCAAACGCAGAGCACAGGCCGATGCTTCGTCGGCCCGGTCCTGTTGGACCGTCTGAGAGTCGGCGATCCGGGTCGCACCCGGAGCAAGGCAGTGGCGGGCACGGGCTCCGGCCCGTGCCCGCACCTCACGCGGGACAGGGTGGAGACCCGGAGGTGAGCGATGGGCTTCTTCAAGGACCTCGGGAAGAAGCTGGAAGAGGCCCGCCGGCTCGCCGAGGAGCTGCAGCAGCAGGCCCAGGAGCAGGCGCAGAAGCTCGGGCAGCAGGCGGGCGTGCCGATCCCCGGGGCCCCGGCGCAGCCGCCCGGCACGGGTGCGCCCGGCCAGCCCGCGTGGGGAGGCCAGCCGGCGCAAGAAGCCCGAGGCGGCGCCGCGCCCGCGCCGACGATGGCGCCCGGCGAGCGGGAACCCGCCCGGCGGTCTCCGCCACCGGCCCGCTTCGGTCCCGACGAGCTGGCCCGCCGCCTCGGCACGACCGTCGACGCGCTGCGCGCCGTCCAGCCCGACTACACCGCCTTCTCGATCCCCAAGCGGAGCGGCGGGCAGCGCCGGATCCTCGCCCCCGACCCCGTTCTCAAGAGCCTGCAGCGGCAGGTCCTCCGCCGCGTCCTCGGCCGTCTGCGCGCCCACCCGGCGGCGATGGGTTTCGAGCGCGGCCGATCGATCGTGACCCACGCCCGCGGGCACAGCGGGCGGGCCGTCGTCGTCCACATGGACATCCAGGACTTCTTCCCGAGCACACGCGCGGTGACGGTGCGCGAGTACTTCCGCCAGCTCGGCTGGGACGACGCGGCGGTCGATCTCCTGGCGAAGCTGACCGTCTGGGAGGGCAGCCTGCCGCAGGGCGCGCCGACGAGCCCGCGCCTCGCCAACCTGGTCAACCGCCGGCTCGACGCTCGACTCGCCGGCAAGGCCGCGCGCCTCGGGGCGACCTACACGCGCTACGCCGACGACATCACCTTCTCGTTCCCCACCGCCGACCCGAAAGCCGTGATCGACGCGATCCGCCTGACGCGCGACACCGTCGCCCGGGAGGGCTACGCCCTGCACCTGCGGCGCAAGCTCCACGTGCGCAAGCAGCACCAGCGCCAGCTCGTCACGGGGCTCGTCGTCAACCGGGGCGTCGGGCTGCCTCGCGAGCGTCGCCGCTGGCTGCGCGCCGTCGAGCACCACCTCTCGACCGGCAAGCCCGCCACGCTGACCCAGGCGCAGCTCGCCGGTTGGTATGCCCTGGCCCACATGATCGAGACGCAGCGGAACGCGCCGCCCTCCTGACGAGGGCGGAGCCGGGGCGGGCTTCCAGCAGCGCAAGAGCCCGCGGGCCGCCGCGCTCAGGGACCGAGGAGCCGGCGCGCCACCCACACGACGACGATCCCGACCATCATCGCGGCGAGGTGATTGCGCGTGCGCAGGGCGACCGCCAGCGTCACCCCGCAGCGACCGCGTCCGCCGGGCCCACACTCGGCACCAATGGCGCCACGATCGAGACGAGGACCGCCCCCGGCACCTCGCGCAGCCAGGCCTCGACCCCCGGCGAGCACCGCTAAGCTTGCGGCTCGATGCGACGCCTCCTTCTCTGGTGCGCCCGCAACCGCTGGCTCGGTGAGCGCCTGCCGCGGCTCCGCTTCGTGCGCCGGGCGGTGCGCCGTTTCATGCCCGGCGAGGAGCTCGCCGCCGCCCTCACCGCCGCCGAGACGTACCGCGCCCGGGGGATCGGCTCCGTCTTCACCTTCCTGGGCGAGAACCTCGCCGATCTCAGCGACGCGGAGCGCGTGGCGGCGCACTACCGCGAGGTCCTCGATGTGGTCTCCACCCGCGGCCTCGGCGGCGAGATCAGCGTCAAGCTGACCCAGCTCGGGCTCGACATCGATCCCGAGGTCGCCTTTGCCCACTTCGACGGCCTGGCCCGCCACGCCGCCGAGCGGCGCACCTGGGCCTGGATCGACATGGAGGGGAGCGCCTACACGGAGCGGACGGTCGCCTTCTACGAGCGTACCCGCGCGGCGCACGAGAACGTGGGGCTCTGCCTGCAGGCCTACCTGCACCGGACGCCCGCCGACGTCCAGCGACTCCTCCCGCAACATCCGGCGGTCCGCCTCGTGAAGGGCGCCTACGACGAGCCGGCCTCGGTCGCCCACCGGCGCCGCTCCGACGTGGACGCCGCGTTCCTGGCGCTCTCGACACAGCTCCTCGAGGCCGTGCGCGACGGCAACGCACGGTTCATCGCGGCGACCCACGACACGTCGCTCATCGCGCGGATCGCCGGTTTCGGCGAGGCGCTCGGCCTCGACCGGAAGAGGATCGAGGTCCAGATGCTTTACGGTATCCGCACCGTGGAGCAGCGCCGTCTCGCCGCCGAGGGTTTCGACGTGCGCGGCCTGATCGCCTACGGGACCGCCTGGTATCCCTGGTATATGCGCCGCCTGGCCGAGCGGCCCGCCAACGTCGTCTTCGCCCTCCGCCAGCTCCTGCCGTAGCGCCTTACCTACGCCGCCCCGGACGCGGCCCTACGCCCCGATGCGGACCGTCCGCTCGTCGGTGCCGCGGACGGCGACCAGCTCGAGCGCCACCCCGTCGGCCAGCCGATCGATCGCCGCCAGCAGGTCGTCGGGGTCGGTCAGCGCCTGCCCGTTGGCCCTGACGATCAGGTCGCCCTGCTCGAGGCCCGCGGCCTCGGCGCGGCTGGCGGCCTCGACGTCGCGGACGAGGACGCCGTCGCGCGCCGGCAGCCCGACCGAGCGGCGCAGGTGCCGGGCCACGTGGGCCGGGGCCACGGCGATGCCCAGCCGAGGCCGTACCGGCGTCCGCCCGCGGCCGAGCGCCTCGGCCCGCTTTCGCAGGTCCGCGTCGGCCGGGATGGCGAGATAGAAGCCATCGCCGAGCCGGTTGGTGTTGAGGCCGAGGAACTCGCCGGCCACGCTGACGATCGGGCCACCCGAGGCGCCCGGCGCCAGCGGCGCCGTGTGCTCGAGGCTCCCGCGGATCCGGCGGCCGCGGGGTCCCTGGAAGGCCCGCTCGACGCCCGAGACGAAGCCGAAGGTGACGCGCAGCGCATCGCCGGTCGGGTTGGAGAGGGCGACGACGGGGTCGCCCACGCCGACCGGGCGCTCCGCCCGCGGCCAGGCGATCGGCCCCACCGTGGCGGTATCGACGCTCAGCACGGCAAGGTCGCCGTCGACATCGGCGCCGTCGACGTGGGCCTCCGCCCGACGGCCGTCGGCGAAGCGGATCGCCACCGCCTCGGCGGCGATGTTGTGGGCGTTGGTCAGCACCTTCCCGGGTTCGAACACGACGCCGGATCCGCGCCGCCAGTGGTCGCCGATGCCGACGACCGCGGGACCGACCCTCTCCGCCGCCGCCGCCAGGATCAGCCTGATCTCTTCGAGTGCGCTCATGGCCAGGATGCCTGCCTTCCGTTGGGTGCTGACTTGTCACGTGCAAGTTACCATGTCATGGACTGACGTGATCCGGCAAGCTTCCCTCGAGAGTGGCGCGGTGGGCGGGCAGGCGCCCCGAACGTGGTGGACGTGACCTCGGGCCTTTCGCCGGGGCGGTGGCGGGGGCGGGCCGGCTCGGGCGGTGGCGGGGGCGGGCCGGCTCGGGCGGTGGCGGGGGCGGGCCGGCTCGCGTTCTGCTGACCAGGACAAAGCCCGCTTAGAGTCGCCCGAAGCCGCCCGAACCTGCCCGAGGCCGCCTGCCGCCTCGGACCGGGGGACCCTGCGCAGCGCCCCGGACGCCCGCCCCCGCTCCGGACGCCCGCCCCGGACGCCCGCCCCCGCTCCGGACGCCCGCTCCCGTCCCGGATCGGTGGCCGCTGGATGGGCTTGTCCTGCTGCGCAGAACGTCGGCAGGAGGCCGGCGCGGCGCCCCCCGCCTGGTGGACCGTGACGGCGGCGCTGTAGAGGTCGAACCGCCAGAGCCCGCCGTCCGGGTTGGTGCCGGTGCTGTTCAAGTCATCGCCCAGGCCGGACGCAGGACGCCCGGCTGGAAGGCCATGCGGGTGTAGTCGCCGTACTGGACACCGTTGTTCGAGGCGGCCGCGTTCGAGGCGCCGGCGCTGACCGGCACGTTCGCTCCGAACGCGGCGCCCCCGTCCCGGCTGACAGCGGCGCAGTACATGGCGTCGTCCTTGGGCACGCCGTTCGTGTCGCCGACGCCGCCAGTGCCGGCATCCCGGCGTGCATCGTGGAAGCCGACTCCCACGATCCCGGTCGTCCGCTCCACCTCGACCTGCGGGTTGAACTGGGCGTTGCGGGTCCGATCGTCGTTCACCCGGACGGGCGCGCTCCACGACGCGCCCTCGTCGTCCGACCGGCGGACGAGGATGTCGGTGTCGCCGCTCTCGCCGGGGGACTCGTCGGTGTAGACGAGATGGACGCGACCCGCATGGGATCCGGCGCTGCGGCCCACCCTCGTGGTGACGGCGGTCACCACCGCCGGCTCCCCGCCGCCATGCCCTACCATGGCCCGGTGGCCGAAGAGGGATCGCGTACCCCGCTCGACGAGGCGCTCGTTCGTGTCGGCGACCGCTGGAGCCTGCTTCTCGTCGAGGCGCTCCTGGCCGGGCCCCGCCGCTTCAACGAGCTGTCCGCGGCGCTTCCGGGGATCGCCCCGAACATCCTCACCGACCGTCTCAGGCGCCTCGAGCGCGAGGCGGTCGTGACCGCCGAGGCGTACTCCCGCCGCCCGCCGCGCTTCGCTTACCGCCTCACCGCCGACGGGCTCGAACTGGCCGGCGTCCTGCGCCTCCTGGCGGACTGGGGGGCCGGCGCGTCGGCCCAGTCCACACTCCGCCACGCCGCCTGCGGCACGCCGATGGAGGCGCGCTGGTTCTGCCCGACCTGCGCGCGCAGCGTCGGCGACGACGAAGCAGCCCAGCTCCGCTTCGTCTAGCTCGCCCGAGCGGATCCGGTCCGGCCGAAGGTCCCGGCCGTTGGTGGCCGAGGGGACTGGTCCGGAGCCTCCTTCCGCCCCAGCATCTGCGCCGATGGCCAACGCGATCGAGATCCGGGGGCTGACGAAGTACTACGGCAGGCGCCGCGGCGTCATCGACATCGACGTCGCGGTCGGGGAAGGCGAGGTCTTCGGCTTCCTCGGCCCCAACGGCGCCGGCAAGACGACGACGATCAGGATGCTCCTCGGCTTCATCCGGCCGACCGCCGGGCGGGCAACGATCCTCGGCCTCGACGCCTGGCGCGACGCCCCGACGGTTCACCGGCGGCTGGCGTACCTGTCGGGCGAGCCCTACTTCCTGGGCGAGCTGACGGCAGGGCAGCTGCTCGACTACGCGGCCGAGCTGCGCGGGCTCGAGCGGGGCGCCTGGCGGTCGCTCGCCGAACGACTCGAGCTCGACCCGACGGTCCGCCTTCGCGCGCTCTCCCATGGCAGCCGCCAGAAGGTCGGTGTCGCGCAGCTCTTCATGGGCCGCGAGCCGCTCCTCGTCATGGACGAGCCGACGACCGGCCTCGACCCGCTGATGCAGCGCGTCTTCCTGGCGCTCGTCGCCGAGGCTCGCGCGGCGGGCCGCACCGTCTTCCTCTCCTCACATAACCTGCCCGAGGTGGAGCGGAGCTGCGACCGGGTCGCCATCATCCGGGAGGGCCGGCTCTTCGATGTCCGGACGGTGCAGGGCCTCCTCGGCGAGCACTGG
>MGMJ01000133.1:3207-13384 GCA_001794945.1 Chloroflexi bacterium GWC2_73_18 | reverse complement strand
GTCTGCCCTTCCCGATCCGCCCCTGAACGATGGCCTGTCGGTACGCGCAGTCTACGGTCGCTGCACGATGCGCTGTCGGCCATGAGCTAGGTGCTAGGGCGGGCGCGTTACCGGGACGTCATTCGCCCGTCGCTCACGGACCTTTGGCTCTCGGCGCGGCGCGGTCCCGCGGGCGACCATCGCGGCGATGGGAAGCGAGAAGACCCGGATCGACGACTTCGGTCCGGCCAGCCGCACGCTCCACCGGTTGTTCGGGCTGATGAACCGCCACTTGATGCTGCCGACGTTCCGCCTCGGGCTGGGGTGGCTCTTCGGGACGCGGCTCACCGGTCGGGTCATGGTGCTCCGCACGGTCGGCCGGACCACCGGACGATGGCGCGAGGTGCCGGTCGACTTCGCGATCGTCGACGGAGACCTCTACTGCATCGCCTCCTTCGGACCGGCGACGCACTGGCTCCGCAACCTCGAGGTGCACCCGAGAGTGACCGCGCATCTCCCGTGGGGCGTCCTCGACGGGATCGCCAGCGAGGTGACCGACCGCGAGCTGCGGATGCGCATGATCCGCGAGGTGCTCCGGAGCGCCGGCCCGGCCGCCTACACCATGGGCTTCCTCCCGGGCCGCCTCTCCGACGCCGCGCTGGAGGAGCGGCTGCGGGCCTTCCCGCTCGTCCGCATCCGTCCGCTCGGGGCGTTGCGGCGGAGGTGGTGCTGACCGCCCGGCTCGCGACGGCTCCTATACTCGGCGCGTGAGCTCGGCTGCCCCGGCGCCGCGGATCCTGCTCGTCGACGACGACCCCAACCTCCTCGTCTTCCTGGCGACGCGGCTGCGCGAGGACGGCTTCGCCGTGACCACGGCACGGAACGGCAGCGAGGCGCTCCGCCGGCTCGACGACGGCTGGCCTGACCTGCTGATCGTCGACCTGATGATGCCCCAGATGGACGGCCTCACCCTGGCGCGGCGGGTCAAGGAGAGGGCCGACCTGCCGATCATCGTGCTGAGCGCGATCGACACCGCGGACAGCAAGGCGCACGCCCTGGACGAGGTCGCCGAGGACTACGTCACCAAGCCGTTCCACTACCCCGAGCTGCGGGCCCGCGTGAACCGCGTGCTGCGCCGTCTCGGAGACCGCGTCCCACGGCAGACGCTCGTCCTCGGCCCCCGCCTCTCGCTCAACCTGCACCGCCGCGAGGCGGTCGTCGATGGCCGGTCGGTCCCCCTGACGCCGACCGAGTCGCGCCTCCTCTACGCCCTGGCGGCCAACCTCGGCAGCGTGGTGACGACCGAGACGCTGCTCGCCCGCGGCTGGTCGGAGACGGAGTACCCCGATCCCTCGTACGTCTGGGTCACCATGCGCCGCCTGCGCAGCAAGCTCGAGGCGAGGCCCGACCGGCCGGTCAACCTGCAGACGGTCCGCGGCGTCGGCTACCGCCTGGTGCTGGCGCCCGACGGATGATCGAGCGGCTGGCGCGCCTCCCCTACCGGACGCGCCTCCTCCTCGCCCTCGTCTCCGTCTCGCTGCTGCCCGTCGCCATCCTCGGCCTCGTCGCGCTCGATCGTGCCACGGCGCTCCTGCGCGACGAGCAGGCCGCCGGGCTGGCGAGCGCCGCGCGGACGGCGGCCGCCTACGCCGCCGGGTCGGGCCGGGCCTTCGACGCCGCCACCGCCAACGAACTGGCGCGCGTCACCGGGTCGTCCGTCGCCCTCTACGCGCCCGACGGGACCCTGCTCGCCACCAACGACGGCGGCCTCCTCGCCGGCTCGCTGCCCGCGGCGCCGCCGCAGACCGCAGAGGTCGTGGCCACGGCGCGCGGCGCCGGCCGGCTGTCAGCCTTCGCGGCGGTCTTCACGGGCGGCGGCCTGACCGGCTATCTCGAGCTGTCGGCGCCGGACGTCGCGGTCGTCGGCGCGGCGGCCGATCTCCGCTCCGTCCTGGCGATCGCGATCGGCCTCGCCGCCGTCGTGGCCCTCCTCCTCGCCTTCGCCCTGACGCGGGACCTCGTCCGGCCGCTGCGCACCATGTCGGCGGCCGTGGCGCGGCTGCGTGCCGGCGATCTCGAGGCGCGGCTTCCGGTGGAGGGGGACGACGAGCTGGCGGCCCTGGCCACGAGCCACAACCGCCTGGCCGATGCGCTCGCCGCGCGGAACCGCTCGCTGGCCCTGGTCCTCGGGGCGATCGCCCAGCTCTCCCCGTCGGAGGGCGTCACCGTCCTGCTGGAAGTGGCGCCCGAGGCGGCGCGCCGGGCCTTCGGCTTCACCGCGGTCGGCCTCGAGCTGGCCGGGCCGGGCGGATCGGACGTGCGGACGAGCGGCGCGGGAGTCGAGCCGGCCGAGGAGCCAGGGACCGAGCCGGCGGAGGAGCGGATCCCCGGCGAGGCGTGGGCGTTCCGGACGCCGCTGCGTGGCGGCGATCATCGCGTCGGGACACTCATCACGACGCTCCCCCCGACGCGCGACTGGGCCCAGGCCGACGCCGATCTGCTCGAGATCTTCGCCAGCGAGCTGGCGGCGGCGATCCGCAACGCCCAGCTCTTCGCCCAGGTCGAGGAGCTGTCCGAGCTGAAGAGCGAGTTCCTGCGGGGCGTGACGCACAACCTGCAGACGCCCCTGACCAGCATCCGCGCCTTCGCCGAGCAGCTGGCGGCCGAACGCGAACCTGCACCCGACCGGCGCCTGGGGATCATCGTCGAGCAGGCCGACCGGCTCTCCCGCCTCGTCGACCAGCTCCTCACCGTCTCGCGACTGGAGGCCGGGACGCTCCATCCCGAGAGCGAGGTCTTCGCCCTCGGGCCGCTGATCCGGCGCGCCTGGGAGAGCCTGGGGCGCGACGACCACCCGTTCGAGCTCCGCGACGAGGCGCCCGGCTGGCTCGCCTCGGCTGACCGCGACCGGGTCGACCAGGTCGTCTGGGCGCTCCTCGACAATGCCCTCAAGCACGGCGACGGCCCGATCGACGTGTCCGTCCGACCGGCGACCACGGCCGACGGCCTGCCGGCGGGGGACTGGCTGGTGGTGACGGTCCGGGACCACGGTCCCGGTGTCCCGCCCGACGACCGCGACCGGGCCTTCGAGCGGTTCACCCGCCTCGTGCCGCGTGCCGGGCAAGGGACCGGCCTCGGCCTCAGCGTGGCGCGCGGCCTGATCGAGGCGATGGGCGGGCGGCTCTGGATCGCCGACGCGGACGGCCCGGGCGCCTGTTTCGCCTTCGCCCTTCCGGCCGAGTCGATCGAGGAGGCGTGAGCCCGCGCACCGGGCGACCGTTGCGATGGCGCACCGCGGAAAGGTGCTCCGCAAGGTCTGGCTGGCATGATCGGTCATCGAACGCCGCCGTCCGGCGCGTCACACCGGGGTTCGACATCGGCCGATGACCCTCATCCCGCGAAGGTTGTTCCGCCACCGCCCGAACGGGCAGGCCCTGCCGGAGTTCGCGCTCATCCTGCCCGTCTTCATGCTCATCTTCATGGGCATCCTCCAGTTCGGCTTCCTCCTTTCCGGGCAGGTCGGGCTGATCAACTCGGTGCGCGAGGCGGCGCGCTACGGCTCGACGGCGCCGACGACGACCGGCGGCCCGGCCGGCAACATCAACGCCTACCTGACCGGGACGGTGCTGCCGCGGAACGTCGCGGGGTACAGCGCCGCCCAGCTCGTGTCGTCGAGCGCCGGCTACTGCCGGTACCAGGACCCGAGCGGGAAGTGGGCGGTCCGCCTGACAGTGCAGGTCACCTACGGTCACCCGCTCTTCATCCCGTTGGTCGGCGACATCGTGGACGGCATCGACGGCACCGATGACGGCAACTTCACGCTTGGCGCATCGGAGTCGATGCGGGTCGAGAACCCGCCGCTCTCGTCGGCGCCCGGAGCCCTCTCGGCATGCACCTGATCCGCCTCTCCCGGCGGACGGTGCGGACCGAGCGACGCCGCCAGCGAGGCCAGGCGCTCGTCCTGTTCACGCTCGGGCTCATCGTCATGCTCGGCGCCGCGGCGCTGACGATCGACTTCGGCAGCTGGCTCACCTTCCGGCGCAACTACCAGAACATCACCGATGCGGCGGTCCTGGCGGGGACCCCCTTCCTGACGCGCCCGGTCAGCCAGCCCTGTACCGGCTCGACCTCCAAGCAGTTCTGCGCGCGGCGCGAGGCGTGGGGCTACATCGACGACCAGCTCGGCCTCGGGTTGGGCAGCGGGACCCTCGACGGCTTCGCCGCCTCGAACACCGGCCAGGGCGCGCCGCAGGTGGTCCCGGCGCCCGACGGCGGCACCGACTACGCGATCTGGGTTTCGACGCCGCCGGGCGGCGCCGGATCGGACTACGTGGGCCGCTACCCGAACGACCGCCGCAAGATCTGGGCCCGGATCGACCGGGTCCACCAGACGTTCTTTGGGCGCGTCATCAGCGCCGGCGACCCCACGATCTCGGCCTGGGCGACCGCCGGCCACTTCCCCAACCGCTTCGCCGTCATCACGCTGCGCCAGCCGAACCAGGCCCCCACCAACCGCGTCGCGGACATCTTTCTGGCCGGCACGAACACGGTCCTCGAGGTGATCGACGGCGACGTCGGCGGCAACTGGAACATGAAGCTCAACTCGGGCGCGCAGCTCTGGATCCGCGGGCAGAGCGACAACGACGCGGACACGTACCTGGTCGAGTGGATCTCCTGCGGCAACAGCTGCTGGAGCAACGGCCAGGTCAGCAGCGGCCCCAACGGCAGCCCGGCGTGGGAGGTCAACGACCCGGACGAGCTCTCGCCGCCGATCGAGGACCCCGACTACCCGCTGCCCGGGCCGTTGACCCCCCCGCCCAACGGGCCGAACCCACCGGCGATCCCGCTCGGCGACCTGGGAGGCAACGTGACCGTCACGAGCGGCGGGCCGAACCGGGCCCCGGGCGAGGCGACCGTGGTGGGCGGTGTCCTGACCTGCCGGGCCGACGCCGACGGCAATCCCCCGCGCATCGGTCCGGGCTACTACACCAACATCACGGTCCGGTCCGGCGAGTGCCTCATCCTCGACCCGACGATGCGGCACACGAGCGTCGGGAGGGCCACGCCGGACGTCGCGACCCCGGTGCCGTCGACCCAGATGCCCGGCATCTTCTACATCAACGGCACCGTCGACATCAACCAGAGCGCGATGATCGTGGGCGACGGCGTGACCGTCATCATCCGCCCCGGCAGCAGCAACCAGTTCCTGGTCAGCGCCGGCGGGGTCGCCAATTTCAACCGCGGCCTCATCCAGGCCAACCGCCGGCTCGGCGCCTGGACGACCGACGGCCAGAGCACCTACGCGTGGGGCGGCGGCCAGTGGGGATACGACACCTCGATGAACGGCAACCTGGACAACGTCGGCATGGCGCTCTACGTGATCAAGCGCGAGCAGTACAGCAGCGTCGCCGCCGACAACAGCTCCGACGTGATCAAGATCAACGCGGCGGCCGGTCTCGCCTGGGACGGTTACACCTACGCACCGCACGACAACATCGACCTGGCCGGCCAGCCCGGTCACGACGGCATCGGGCAGCTGGTCGCCTGGACGGTCAAGTTCGCCGGCGGGGTCCCGGTGAAGCAGCTGTACAACGGGCCGGAAGTGGCGATCCCGCGCCTCTTCGAGCCGCGCGTGCCGTAGCACCCGGGCAGCCCGACCGCCTCTCCCCGAGCGGGGCGCCTCCGACAGGTAGGCGCCCCGCTCCTTCGTGTTGCACGACGGCGGGTGACGGCCGTACGCGCGCCGGTGGTACTTCCGAGCGATACCCGCCGCCGCGCTTCCGAACGAAAGTCGTGTGCGGACAGGCACCGATGCAAGGTGGCGCGCAAGGCCCGCCCGCCATCGTGCCAACCGTCCACACGGAGAGAGCCCGCAAACCGCGTGCCCGCGCGAGGAGGTCATGCAGACGCCGCCGCTCCATCCCGCCCGACCCGGGAAGAGCCACCGCTCGCGGGGCCAGGCCCTCGCCGAGTTCGCGCTCGTCGTGCCCGTCTTCGCCCTGATCTTCCTCGCCACGCTCGACCTCGGCCGCCTCTTCTACGCCTCCATCACCCTCACGAACGCGGCGCGCGAGGCGGCCTTCCAGGCCTCCCAGACGCCCTCCTCCTACCAGGCCGGCCAACCCTGCCCGGCGGACGCCATCGTCGACACGGGCAACCTGGTGATCTGCCGAGCGATCCTGGAGGCGAAGAGCTCGTTCGTCGAAGTGAACCCAGCCGGCGTGGCCATGACGTGCGACCCGCCCGGCTGTGTGCGCGCCATCGGCAACACGGTCAGCGTCACCGTGAGCGGCCAGTTCGTCCTGCTGACGCCGATGCTGGCGCCCTTCGTGGGCGGCAGCCAGACCTTCGATCTCAGCTCGACGGCGACCGCCCAGCTGGAGTCGTTGCCCACCGCCCCGACGCCGGTTCCCACCCCGACTCCCACGCCGACCCCCTCGCCAACGCCGACCCCGACGCCGGCGCCGAGCCCGACCCCCACGCCGACCCCCTCGCCGACGCCGGCCTGCCAGAACCCGCCCGATATCATCGATCTGACCCCGGCCCAGGCCGAGGCCACCCTCGACGCCGCCGGCTTCACCAACCACCAGGGCTACGGCGACCTGACGACGGGCCAGAAGAACAAGGTCCAGACGCAGATCCCGGACGACACCCAGTGCGTGCCGACGAGCACCCTGCTCGTCTACCACTACCGGCCGAACTGAAGTGTCGACGATGCTGAAGCGACGCGGCCGGCAGCGCGGGCAGTCGCTCGCCGAGTTCGCCCTCGTCCTGATCCCCTTCCTCTTGCTCCTGCTGGGGCTCTTCGACCTCGGACGCGGCATCTACACGTACAACGCCGTCTCGCAGGCGGCCCGTGAGATCGCGCGCGTCACGAGCGTCCATCCCTACGACAGCTGCTGTGCGCTGGGCACCAGCACCGAAGCGACGGCGGTGAAGGAGACGCAGAAGGCGCAGGTCCCCGGGCTCACCGACGCGGGGATCGACATCGACTGCGTCAACATCAACGACGCCACCGTCGATCCCTGCCGGCCCGGCGAGTTCGCCCGCGTCACCGTGAGCGTCCAGTTCTCGCCGGTGACGCCCCTCCTCGGCCTCCTCGGCCCCTACGACATATCGACCGTCAGCCGCATCCAGTTCGGACAGAACTCGTGAGTCCACGAGCGCAAGGAAAGATGACGTGAACCGCCACGACGCCCGGAAGAGCCAGCGAGGACAGGCGCTCGTCCTCTTCGCCATCTCGCTGGTCGCCATCCTCGCCATGGCCGGCCTCGTCCTCGACGGCGGCGACGCCTTCCGCCAGCGGCGCGACGAGCAGAACGCCGCCGACCTGGCGGCGATGGCGGGCGGGTACGCCTACCTCGACGACCTGGTCTCGGGCGGGACGGTCTCGACAGCCGCCGCCGCGGCCGACGCGGCGGCTCGCGCCGTGGCCACCAAGAACGGCTACACCGATGCCGTGGCCGAGACGACCGTCGGCGTGGTCGTCCAGGCGCAGTCCCTGGCGCAGCAGTCGACCGTCACGGTCACCGTCAACCGGCCGCACGCCAACAACTTCGCCGGCGTCGTCGGCCAGTCGACGTGGGACGTGGGGGTCCTGGCACGGGTCGTGGTGGGCATCCCCAACGCCGCCTACGGCGCGATGCCGGTCATCTTCAACCAGAAGGCCCTGGACCCCGACGGCGACGGCTCCCCCGGCCCGTTCCCGCTCACCCCGACGCGCTACGACGAACCCCCTTCGGGCGACGAGAGCCTGCCGCTGGACGAGACGACGTTCAACTGGACGATCTTTTGCCAGGCGAACGGCAATCCCTGCAACGCGAACTCGAGCGGGGTCCAGGACCTGATCGACTCCGGCGGGTACGACACCGCCGTCTACCTGGGGATGGACATCGACCCCCTCAACGCCGGCTCGCACACCACGCTTTACGACGCGGTGGCAGACCAGGGACTCCCCCGCGACTGGCCGGTGGCGATCGTGGACGACGGCGGTGCGCTGCTCGGGTTCGCCATGTTCCACCTGGCCAACTCCGAGGGGGGCAGCGTGAAGCAGCTCTCCGGCTGGTTCGTCACGGACCTCAACGACCCGAGCCTGGGCGTCCAGGACGGCTGCGCGCCGCTCCCGGTCTGCCCGCCTGCCTCGGCCAGTCTCGGCTGGTACGTCGTCAAGCTCGTCGAATAGGCACCCCGGGCCACCGCGGTCCCAGGATCCGACACGTCCTTCACTTCCTTCTCTCCTTGCCCGGCGCGACGGCGATCGACGACAGGTTCTCTCCGGATCCATCAACGCGCGGCCGCTCGACACCGTCGAGTGAGGACGACCCCTGCCCGGCCGTCCGCGCTCCGCGCGTCCCGTGGGGCGAGGCGCCGGCGACAGGTACGGTGCCTCGCCCCTCCATCCTCGCCGTGCTACCCTCCGCCGAACGCCGGCAACGGTCGGCGATCGTGGCGAGGGCTGACGATGAGCGCGACAGCGCGCGTGGCGCAGGCGGCGGTCGAGGTGCCGGTCGGGCCGGGCGCCGCGTTCGAGCTCTTCACGGCGCGGATCGGCGACTGGTGGCGCGACTACTGGAACGACGCGCAGGCCGTCACGATCCGGCTCGAGCCCGGTGCCGGCGGACGGCTCGTCGAGGTGTGGGATCCGGAGACCGGCGAGGGGTTCGAGATCGGGCGGGTCACCGCCTGGGAGCCCGGCCGGCGCCTCGCCCTCAGCTGGCGCGAGTCGGGCTGGGAGGCGGACGAGGCGACCGAGGTCGAGGTCCGCTTCGAGCCCACCGGCGGCGGCACGCGCGCCGCCCTGGTCCACCGCGGCTGGGAGCGCGTCGCCGGCGACCCCCACGCCGGCGAGGGCTACACCGAGGGCTGGGAGGAGCTCCTCGCCTGGTACGCCGAGGCGGCGGCAGAAGCGGCGAGCTGAGTGCCGCGCGGCGGTAGACCGCCGGTAAGGGCTCCCGGGGATACTGCCGGCATGCGGACCCGACGACGCCCCTCGGCCGTCTCTGCGATCCGGCAGATCATCCGTCTGACCGCGGCCACCGTGCGAGAGCAGCGGTCGCTGCATCGGGCAGCGCGGCGGATGCCGCGACCGGTGCCCTGGGACTGGGCGAAGCCGCGCCTCCTCCCCCTGCTGGCCGGACCGTACCTCGACGCGGGCGGCGATGAACCGGTGCGAACCGTCATGGATCCGGGCTGCGCGGTCGTGTTCGGGCTCGACCTGGGCGGCGCCTTCCCGCTGGTGGATGCCCACGTCGCCGAGCGCTGGGAGTGCACGCCCGACCAGATCCGCGACGTCGCGATGGCCAACCTCCGGACCCGAGCGGCGACGATCGGCTCGGCCGCGGTGACCGGCGGAACGCTCAGCGGC
Source organism: Chloroflexi bacterium GWC2_73_18 (assembly GCA_001794945.1). Classification (GTDB taxonomy): domain Bacteria; phylum Chloroflexota; class Limnocylindria; order Limnocylindrales; family CSP1-4; genus GWC2-73-18. The sequence continues at coordinate 4,041 of MGMJ01000133.1, read as the reverse complement.
CGCATCGTCCGACTCGTCCAGGGGAAGATGGGCTGGGAGTCATCGCTCCTGCTCGTGCCAGACGAGCTGATGCGACTGCTGGGAGCGGACGACCAGGTCATCGCCGCGCCCGGTCGGGCGACGCTCATCAGCTTCCCGATCGACACGCCGGCATACGTCATCGGCGACATCGCCGTCGACTTCGAGCGGCGCGAGGCGTGGCCGCTCATGCTCGACCCGTTCGTGCTCCTGTCGGGCCGTCTCCACTGGCAGGTCTCCGACGGCGAGGGCGACCTGCTCGATTGACCGGGGGCCGGCATGCACCATTCGCCGGCAACGGCAGCGCGGACGGCGGTTTGGACATCGCGATGCCTGGATGGTAGGCTTCATGATGTGCCAACAAGAACCACGCTGACGCTCGACGACGACGTCGCGGCCGGCATCGAGCGCGAAGTGCGGCGGAGCGGACGACCGCTGAAGGCCGTGGTGAATGAAGCGATCCGCGCCGGGCTGGAGCGGCGAGAGGAGCTCCCAGGGGAGCCGTTCCGGGTGGAGGCGCTCGACCTCGGCCTGCGCGAGGGGTTCGAACTCGACGATGTCGCCGGTCTCCTCGAGCGGATCGAGGGCGCCGAGCACCGGTGATCCTCGTCGACGCGAACGTCGCCCTCTACGCGTACGATCGCTCGAGTCCGCGGCACGACGCTGCGCGCCGCTGGTTCGAGGGCGCGCTCAACGGTGACGAGGAGGTGCGGTTCGCGCTCGCCACGCTGCTCGGCTTTCTGCGGATCTCGACGAACCCGACCGTCTTCCGGCGGCCGCTCCAGGCCTCCGGGGCGATCGCGATCGTCTCCGGCT
>MGMJ01000133.1:0-3194 GCA_001794945.1 Chloroflexi bacterium GWC2_73_18 | reverse complement strand
GAACGTGGGCATCGCGACCCCCAGCGAGCGCCACTGGCGGATCCTGGACGACGTCGCCGCACAGGGGCAGGCACGGGGCCCGCGGCTGATGGACGCCCATCTCGCCGCCCTCGCGATCGAGCACGGCGCGACGCTGGCGACGACGGACCGGGGCTTCGCGCGCTTCCCCGGGCTTCGCGTGCGCGATCCGCTCGCCGGCTGACGGCCGAGCGGCGAAGGTGCGGCGGGCCGGGCCGCCTCCGGGTCAGTCTCCATAGACGTGCGCGATCGTGAAGCAACGGACGTCCCGTCGCGCGGAAAGCGTCGGGACGCACCCGGCCCGGCCGTAGAGCAGCCGAAGCGTCGCGGGTGTGGCACCGGGGAGGGCGGCGACGTGATCATCCAGACGCGCCAGCACGGCCGCCGGTAGCGGACGGGCCGACCACTTCGCCTCGCCGACGAACCCGATCCCTCGGCCGGACACCCCGACGAGGTCGATCTCGTGCTGCCCATCCGCGCTCCACCAGGCTTCGACGCGATCGGCCGCGAGCCGTCCGACTGCCGCGAGACCCCGGGCGTGCTCCCGGGCGATCTCCTCGAACACGCCACCCATGTAGTCGTCCAGGCCGGGCAGGATCCGGCCGTCGACGAGCTGCGCCCCGAGGCCGCGCGCGATGTGGGCGCGGTGGCTGGCGATGAACCGGAACCAGAAGGCCAAGTACGGGTCGGCGATTCGATAGATCGCCCGCTTCGACTTCGCCGGATCGTCGAGGGCCGGGACTCGGCGCTCCAGGACGCCGATCATCGCAAGGCGCTTCAGCGGCCGCTCGACGGCGACGCGTGCGTAGTCGGCGATCTCACTCTGGCGGGTCTTACCGATCGCAACCGCCTGGAGGATCCGGAAGGCGTTCTCAAGCTCGGGCAGCTCACCGGACAGGATGAGTTCGGCGGCGTCGACGAGCGGGCTGGCAGGCGTGCCAAAGAGCCGCAGGAGATTCGCGCGGCGTGACGCGCGGACGTCCCACAGGTCGAGATACAGCGGCGTCCCACCGAGGATGCCGTACACGACCGCCCGATCGGCTGGCGCCAGCGAGGTGACGAACTGGCCAGCCGCTCGATAGACGAGGGCCGCCACGTGGATCGTGGCGGTGGCGCGCTGGTGAAGGGGTGCCGCCGCTCCGCCGATCTGCGCCATGTAGGCGACGGCCGAGCCACAGAGGACAAGCATCACGGGACTGCCACGCCCGCCTCGATCCCACCAGCGCTGAACGATGCTCTCGATGCCCGGTGTCGATCCGGCGAGGTACGGGAACTCGTCGAGAACCACGACCAGCCGTTGATCGCCAGCATGGTCGGTCACGAAATCGAGGGCCGACGACCAGTCGGGGAAGGCGTATCCGGCGGGCAGGCCCTCCGTACCGAGGCTTGCGCGGACGGCGTCCGTGAAGGCGGCGAGTTCGATCGGGGCACTCTGCTGGGTGGCGGTGTAGTGGATCGTCCGATGCCGCTCGCCGAAGGCTTGGAGCAGGTAGGTCTTGCCGACACGCCGGCGTCCCCAGACGACCACGAGCTGACCCAGGCGCGCCGCGGCGGCGTTCTCAAGTGCCTCAAGCTCGCGGTCTCGGTCGATGAGCTGCGTGAGCGCCACGTGGGAGACGGTATCATGCAGGGCTGCATGATGCAAGGTTGCATGATTGCCTGCCGACGCGTGCCACGACCCCTGAGACAGGGGGACTGCGGCGGAGCCCGGTCCAGTCGGCCGCTACTCGAACGGGTCGCGCTCCTCGATGCCCTGGAACCTTCGGAAGTCGCGATCGCGCGTCCAGATCGTGGGCACATCGTTCTCGAGCATGAGCGCGACGAGGTGGGCGTCGGAGACCAGATTACCCGCCGGGACGGACAGGGAGACCATTACTCGACCGGCGAGCGACGTCGGGGTGAGGTCGTCGCGATCGAGCCATCTTCGTGGCCGTCGACGGACGTTATCGAGCGCTGGCCCGAGTCGGGCGCCGGTTGCGCCTCACGGCGCTTGCTCAGGGCGTCAGGCTGAGGAGGAAGTGCCCGTCGGCCTCGGCGCCGCTCTTGTTGATGGACGTGACGCTGCAGGTGTAGCGGTCGGTCGGGACGTTGTCCGTGCAGGAGGCGGTGTTGCTGCCGGTGACCGGCGAGGTGACCGTGAGCGTGAGCGCGTTCGGGGAGTCGCCGTACGTGGGGTCGCTGACGTCGAGCGTGACCCACACGGAGCACTCGAACCAGGGGCCTCCGGCCGTGGCTCCGAACGTGGCCCTGCCCAGCTGGTCGCTTTCCCGATACAGGTAGCCGTCGCCCGTGAATTGCACCGAGCTGCCGCCGAAGCTCGCGATGTCAGCCGTGATCGAGCCCGCCAGGATGATCCAGCCCCAGCATGTCTCGGTGTCGAAGAGGCTGTCCACGAAGAGGGACGATCGGCGGAAGTCGAAGGCGTCCTTCAGCTCCAAGGGCGTGCCGCGCACGCTCAGGGCGTCGGCGCCCGGTGCGAGGGGGATGGGCCGCCTGGACGGAGTCGATGTCGTGCTGGGCCGCCACACCCGCGGCTGACGGCGCCCTCGGATCGCGCGACCCGAACGGGTCGTGGGTCCTGCGCGGATCCCCGGTCGTCTACCGTCGCCAGCGGTCCACGATCCGCTGCGTGTCGGCCTGCACGAGATCCCGGGCCTCGACCCGGCCCATCCCGGACATCAGCAACTCGTCGTATCGGGTATCAAGATGCCGCACCGACGCGGCGACCGCCAGCCCGATCGCCTCCGAGTCGAGCTCGCGCCCCGCCGCCGTCCGCCCCACCCGCCCGCTTCCGCGCGTGCCGGTGTGGCGGGCGATCTCCCGCGCCCGCTGTCCGGGACAGCCGGGGAAGAGCCGCTCGATCTCGCGCGCGATCCTCTCCTGGAGATCCAGGTCCTCCGCCGCGCTGCCGACGCCTCGCCCGAGCCTCCTCGTCGACAAGGCACTCCTGCTCCGCGCGTTCGAGCGCCGCCTCCTCGATGAGGATCCCCTGTCGCTCGTAGCGTTTCCGGGAGCGGCTGAAGCGCACGACGACGGCGGACAGGCGGCTGGCCTTGCGCGCGCGCCGGGTGAGCGCGGCATCACCGGAGGGGAGGTAGACAAGGTGGTCCAGGTCGGCGCATTCCATGCATAGAGGCCCCGACCCCTCCATCAGCAGCAGCCCGCCGGTTCCCGTG
>MGMJ01000132.1:6135-6366 GCA_001794945.1 Chloroflexi bacterium GWC2_73_18 | reverse complement strand
CGCCAGCTCCGGGTTGGCGTTCGCCGCCACCAGCCCGATCGTCTCGTCGAGCCGCGCGAGATACGTCTCCATCGCCCCGGGAGGGAGCGCCGCGGCCGCCGCCTCGACCTCCTCGAGGAGCTCCATGGTGCGGAGCGCGGCGCGGCCGTCCCGGGCGGCGACGGCCAGGTCGCGGGCCAGGTCGCGCCAGGCTTCCAGGATGGCGACCACGGCCCGCCGCTTCTCGGCCGG
>MGMJ01000132.1:5203-6057 GCA_001794945.1 Chloroflexi bacterium GWC2_73_18 | reverse complement strand
GCGGCGGCGAGACGCGCGCGCCGGCCGGCCGGAAGAAGATCGAGCAGGGTGCGGGTCAGGCGCGCCAGGGTCAGCTCGTACTCGGGACGCACCGCCAGCGCCAGCGCGACGCCCGGCCGGCCGCCGGCCAGCCGCGCCACCGCGGACGCCCGGGCCGCGTCGGCCAGGCCACGCTCCTCGAGGAGCGCGGCGACCTCCGGGGCGGGGACGGTCCCCAGGCGGATACGGGTGCAACGCGAACGGACGGTCGGCAGGAGTCGCTCCTCGTCGTCGGCGCAGAGGACGAGCACGACGCCGGCGGGCGGCTCCTCCAGGGTCTTCAGGAAGGCGTTCTGGGCGTCCTCGTTCATCCGGTCGGCGCCGTCCACGATCGCGAGGCGGAAGCGACCCTCGACCGGCAGGAGCGCCAGCTCGCGGACGAGCCAGCGCACCGTCCCCGGCTCGGGACCCTCGCGGTTCCCGATCCTGATCTGCCCGCCCGGGCCCCCAGGCGCCAGGCGGTGCAGATCGGGGTGGTCGCCGCGCGCCAGCTTGCGGCAGGCGAGACAGCGCCGGCAGGGACGCTCCCGCGGGTCGGCCGCCAGGCAGAGGAGCCCGGCAGCGAGGTCCTCGGCGAGCGTCCGCTTGCCGACACGGGCGGCGCCCACGAGAAGGATGGCGTGCGGCGCCGCCTCCCGCTCGATGCAGCCCTCGACAACGCGCCGGGCGGCGCCGTGGCCGCGTGTCAGCAGCTCGCGCGCCACGAGCGGCTCAGCGCTCAGGCGCCGGGCTCGCCGTCGCTCGCCGCGCTCGGTCGCGCCCGCGTGGTGCGCCGCCTCGGCTTCGCCTCGACCGGTGCCTCGGCGGGCGCGGCC
>MGMJ01000132.1:2603-5197 GCA_001794945.1 Chloroflexi bacterium GWC2_73_18 | reverse complement strand
GCCGCTTCGGCTTCGCCTCGGGCGCGGCCTCGGCGGCCGGCTCCGGTGCCGTTCCCACGGCCGCCTCGGGCCTCGCGGGCTTCGCCGCCGGGGCGTGGGTCGCGCGCCGCTTCGGCTTCGCCTCGGGCGCGGCTTCGAGGGCCGGCCCCGGTGCCGTCTCCGCAACCGTCTCGGGCCTCGCCAGCTTCGCCGCCGCCTGGGCGCGGATCAGCTCTTCGAGCTCGGGCGGCACCTCGCTCCAGGGCTCGGCCCCCCCGGTGGTCGGCCGCTCGGCCGGCATCGCGGGACGCGAGGGGCGCTGCCCTCGCCCCTGGTCGCGCGGCGGGCGAGGCCCGCGACCGCGCGACCCCTCGTCACGCGGCCAGCCACCCCCGGCCGCACCCGGGGCGGGGCGGCCGAAGCGCTCGCGGTCGAGCGCCACCGTGTAGGCCGACCGCCCGCCCCGCCCGCGTCCGCGCCCGCGCCCGGTGGCACGCCCACCCTGGCGCCGTTCGGCGAGCAGGTACTCGGGGATCCCCGGCTCCTCCTCGTCCTCCTCGGGCTGCGCCCCCTCGCCGGTGGCCGGCGGGCGAGGCACCATCCCGATCTGCGAATCCCAGATCGAGCCGAAGGGCGTCTGCCGGGGCGGCGGCGCGACGTACGGCTCGTCCTCGCCCTCGCCGGCGAACTCCTCGCCCTCGGGAGCGACCTGCGGCAGCTCGTGCTCGCGCCCGCGGCCACGACCACGGCCACGGCCACCGCGGCGGCGGCGCCGGCGCTGCTCGCCCTCGCTGGCAGCGGCCTGCGCCGCGGGCGTCGCCGCGACGATCTCAGTTTCCTCCTCCGCGATGCCGGGGGCCTCCTCGGGCCCGGCGGTCGGCGGCGCGGCCTCGCCGGCGCCGATGCGCGACAGCCTCTCCCCGGGGAGGGCGACGATCGGGGCCCCCGGGGTGGCCGCGGCTGCGGCGATCGCCTCGGCGGCCGACCTGGCCGCGCGCGACGTCCGGGTCGGCTTCGCCCGGCTCGCGGCGGCGGCCGCAGGAACGGCCTCGCCGCGGGTGCGGCCGCTGCCGCGTCCGCCGCGTCGGCGCCCGGTCCCCTCGGTTTCCTTGTCGGGCACCTCGGTCATGGAGAGGTCGCCCTCGGTGGCGACGCGCCGGCCGCTCCGCGCGGATCCGCGTTCGACCTTGGCCAGCTGGGTGATGTCGGTGAACTGGTCGGCCACCTCGATCAGGTCGGAGCTGGTGTTGCCGCGGAAGCTGATCACCTCGACGCGGACGCCCATCTCCTGGACCGCCCGGATGGCGGGCGCGAAGTCGCCGTCGCCGGAGACCACGACCGCGATGTCGACGTTGCGGGCCGTCTTCATCAGGTCGACGACCAGCTCGATGTCGAGGTTCGCCTTGACCTTGCCGTCGCCGTACTTGCGGATGTCCTTGCTCACGACGCGGTAGCTGTTGCGCGCGAGGAAGGACTGGAACTGGCGCTGGTTCTCGTTCTCGGGGTCAAGTCCCGTGTAGGCGTAGGCGCGGATGAAGTCGCGCCCCGCGGTGGCCGCCTTCAGCAGCGTGACGTAGTCGATGTCCACGCCGGCCGCCTTGGCCGCGTAGAAGATGTTCGCCACGTCCACGAAGACGGCGACGTTCTTGCTCACGCAAGTCTCCTGTCATGTTCCGGCGGTCGATCGCGGCGGGCCGGAGAGCGGCGCATCGAAGCGCCGGTGTTCAGCTGCGTCCCGCGCCGACCGGCGTCAGGGCACGCACGACATGCGGGCCGGCTTCTTCGAAGCCATGTCCCGACCAGCGGGCCCGCGCCGTCTGGTCGTCGGGAAGCGCCACCTCGACGGCGACGCATCCCTTGTTCCGGGCCGATCGGAGCAGTTCCACGATCAACGCGTCGGCGACCCCTCCCTCGGAGGCCGGGTCGACGACCAGGAGGTCGATGCTCCCCACGAAGCCGCCCTGGCGGACCGAGGGGCGGAGGGCCATGACGGCCGCACCCACGATCCGCCGGTCCGCGTCGGCCACGAGGACCACGGCGTGGGGGAGATGGACGAGCTGCCGGAGCAGGTCGGCCGCACCGGTGCGGACCGCCGCGCCGGCGCCGCGTGCGACGTGCGTGGTGTCGAGGAGCGCGCTGATGCGCTCGGCGTCGGTGATCCGAGCATGTCGGACCTGGTATTCCACGGCGGCTTTCTGTCCCCAGCGGATACGTCGCCTTCGCCTCGCCGGCCGGCGGCCGTGGCCGCGAACCGGAACCCTGGTCATTCTCGAGCGCGCCGCACCGGGTGGGCTGGGTCCCTCGAAAGGGCCGACCGCACGCGCCCCGGGGCGCTCGGAACCGTATTGCATTCGAGGCGGCTGTGGCTATCATACGGCATCGCATCGGCGGCCACCTGCCGCTCGGTCCGATCGCGGTTCGCCCCGCGAGACCTCTGCCCGCCGCACACCCGTCGAGGGATCCTCCCGGGCGAACGTGGCCCAGGCGACCCGGGGAAACCGGGCCGGCGCAGCGGGGACGGTGGGGCGCCGCACGAGGAACGGGTCCGCGGGCAGTGTGCCGAGGAGGGCACGCCGGCGCTACCGCCGTCACTGCCGCGGTGGAACAGAGGAGGA
>MGMJ01000132.1:0-2591 GCA_001794945.1 Chloroflexi bacterium GWC2_73_18 | reverse complement strand
CCGCCTGCGGGGCGGCCGCCACGCCCACGCCGTCGGCGACCGGCACGGCGACCGCACCACCGGCGACGGCGACCCCGGAGGCGACCCCGGTGGCGTTCACGCCCCCGACCGATGGCTTCAGGGTCGTGGAGATCAAGCCCGGAGAGCCCCTCCACATCGCTTTCTGGGGGGTCCTGTCGAGCGCGGACGTGACGCTCGGTGAGGACTCTCGGCGGGGCGTCCAGGTCGCCCTGGAGGACCGGGACTACAAGTACAAGGGCCATGACATCCTGCTCACCAGCGAGGACGGCCAGTGCCTCCCCGCGGGCGGGTCGGTCGTGGGCGCCAAGCTGGCCGCGGACCCGACGCTTGTGGGTCTCATCGGTTCGTCCTGCTCCGACGAGACGGTCGGCGGCATCAAGGCGATCTCCGATGCGGGGTTGACCACCATCTCGCCTTCGAACACTCGACCGGCGCTCACTGACCCGGCTCGCGGTCCGGAGTTCGCCGGCTACCTGCGCACGGCCCACAGCGACGCCTTCCAGGGCAAGGCTGTGGCCGAGTTCGCCACCTCGGTACTGAAGGTCACGACCGCGGCGACGATCCATGACGGCAGCAGCTACGCGCAGGCGCTCCAGCAGGTCTTCGTCGACAACTTCACGGCGCTGGGTGGCACGATCACGATCCAGGAATCCGTGACCAAGGACCAGCCCGACATGAAGTCGGTGCTCACTCGCGTCGCGGCGACCAAGCCGCAGTTCCTCTACTACCCGATCTTCATCGCCTCGGGCGGCCTCATCACGAGGCAGGCACCGGAGGTCGCCGGTCTTGCCGGCGTGGTCCTGATGGGCTCGGACGGGATGTTCTCGCCCGACTTCATCAAGGCGGCCGGGACCGCGGCCAAGGGGATGTACCTCTCGAGCCCCGACTTCAGTAAGTTCCAGGCCGGCTACGCCGCGTTCCTGGAGAAGTACAAGAAGGGGTTGACAGTCGTCCTGTCCGCGTTCCACGCGCATGCCTACGACGCCACGAACATCCTGTTCGCGGCGCTCGATAAGGTGGTCGTCGAAGGCCCCGACGGTACGCTCTACGTGCCGCTGAAGGCCCTCCGCGACGCCATCTACGCCACGAAGGACTTCCCCGGCGTCACCGGGACCCTGTCGTGCAACGCGAGCGGCGACTGCGGCGCTCCGCTCATCGCGGTGTACCAGATCACCGAACGAGAGACCGTGGAGCTCAAGTGGCCGCCGGAGAAGCCGGTCTGGCCGTAGCCAGCACGGTGGAAGCGATCCGCAGGCACTCCTGAGGATCCCGATGAGCCGGGCACGCCCGTGCCCGGCTCATCCTTTTCTCGCCAGCCCGCTCGACCGACCGTGAGGAACGCATGTACACGAGGCTTGTCGACCGGCTGACCGACCTGGCGATCGCGGCCTTCCTCTGGGGCCTCCGTCTCGCCGTCGTCGCCGTCGTGGTCGTAGGCTCGTTCCTGACGCTCACGAGCGGCAAGTACCAGACCGAGACGTGGGCCGACCTCATCAGCTTCGGCCTGGTGCTCGGGTGCATCTACGCGCTCATCGCGTTGGGCTACACGATGGTCTACGGCATCCTGCGCATGATCAACTTCGCCCACGGCGAGATCTTCATGTGCGGGGCGTTCGGGGGCTACTTCGCCGCGACGGCCCTCGGCCGCAGCGGCTTCCTGCACGCGGGGCCGCTGAACGCGCTCATCTCGGTAGCCCTCATCATGCTCGTGGCGGCGACGGTATCCACGAGCGTGGCCCTCCTCGTCGAGAGGATCGCCTATCGGCCCCTGCGCTCGGCGCCGCGCCTCGTCCCGCTCATCAGCGCCATCGGGGCATCCTTCTTCCTCCAGTACTCCGTCAAGGGCCTCTTCGGGCCGGGCATCTACGCCTACCCGGACGTCGCCGTCCTCAAGGAAGTGGTTCCGGTGCCCCTCCTCCACGTCCGCTGGATGGATCTCCTCGTCATCCTGGCCGCCGTGGCGATGATGGCGGGCCTCTACTTCTTCGTGATGCGCACGAAGATCGGGACAGCGATCCGGGCCGTCTCCGAGGACCAGAGCACGGCGGCGCTCATGGGCATCGACGTGAACCGGGCCATCGTGACGACCTTCGCCGTCGGGGCGGCGATGGCCGGAGCGGCCGGGGCCCTCTACGGTCTGAAGTTCAGCACGATCAACTTCTTCAGCGGCTTCTATCCGGGGATCAAGGCCTTCACCGCGGCTGTCCTCGGCGGCATCGGCAACGTCCCCGGGGCGATGCTTGGTGGCCTGTTCCTGGGACAGGTCGAATCGCTGGGGCCGACGCTCTTCCTCGACGGCCTCGAGGTCCCCGCGCCGAACCAGTTGAAGGACGCCATCGCCTTCATCATGCTCGTGATGGTCCTCATCTTCCGCCCGTCGGGGCTCCTCGGCGAGCGGATCACGCGGCAGCGGGCATGACGGCGGTGGCGATGGCGTCGGCGGGGCAGCGGGGCGCCTGGACGGGCGCCCTCCGCATCGGCCTCATCGGGAGCGCCGTCGCGTTGTACGTCTGCCTCAACGGGATCGTCCCGATCTTCCACGCCCGCCCGCTGATCCGCGACACGATCTC
>MGMJ01000131.1:13133-17613 GCA_001794945.1 Chloroflexi bacterium GWC2_73_18 | reverse complement strand
AAGGAGCGGCGTCCCCACGGCGTTCAGACGGCCTTCACGGCGGCGGTCAAGGAGGCCAGCCCGTCCTTGGCGTCGGCGAAGAGCATGCCGCACCTGGGGTTCGCGTAGAGCTCGTTGTCGATGCCGGCGTAGCCAGGGCGCATCGAGCGCTTGATGACGACGATGCTCTTCGCGTGGTCGACGTCGAGGATCGGCATGCCGTAGATCGGCGAGGCGGGGTTCGAGCGGGCAGCGGGGTTGGTCACGTCGTTGGCGCCGACGACGAGCGCGACGTCGCAGCGCTCGAATTCGGGGTTGATCTCGTCCATCTCCCGGAGTTGCGGGTACGGCACGTTCGCCTCGGCCAGCAGGACGTTCATGTGACCCGGCATCCGTCCCGCCACCGGGTGGATCGCGTACTTGACGTCGACGCCGCGCGCCTCGAGCAGGTCGGCCAGCTTGCGCACCTGGTGCTGCGCCTGGGCCACGGCCAGGCCGTAGCCCGGCACGATGATGACGTGCCGGGCGTAGGCGAGCTGGATCGCCACGTCGTCGGGGTTCACCTCGCGGACGCTGCCGCCCGCCCCGCCGACCGCCGCCCCGGCCGCCGCGTCACCCGTCCCGAAGCCGCCGGCGATGATGTTGACCACCGAGCGGTTCATGGCGTCGGCCATCAGCTTGGTGAGGATGCCGCCCGCCGCGCCGACGAGGGCGCCCGAGATGATCAGCACCGGGTTGTTGATGACGAAGCCGGCCATCGCCGCGGCCGTGCCCGTGAAGGAGTTGAGGAGCGAGATGACGACCGGCATGTCGGCCCCGCCGATCGGCAGCACCATGGTGACGCCGAAGACGAGCCCCGCGCCGATGATGACGAAGAGGATCGGGACGCTGGCCACGCCGAAGACCAGGTAGCCCGCACCGGCGAGCGCGATCGCCGCCAGGGCGATCGTCACGAGCCGCCCGCCGGGGATCACGATCGGCCGGCTCGGCACGACGCCCTGCAGCTTGCCCGAGGCGATCCACGAACCGCTGAAGGTGACGCAGCCGATCACCACGCCGAGGACGGTCGGGACGGTCGTCTCGGTCGGGACCCCGACGCCGAGATCGGTCAGCTTGATGTACTCGTCGATGGCGACGAGCGCCGCCGCCCCGCCGCCGACGGCGTTGAAGAGGCTGACCAGTTGCGGCATCGCCGTCATCTTGACGGCGCGCGCCATCCAGAGCCCCAGCCCGCCGCCGATCAGGAAGCCGGCGACGATGATCGGCCAGGCGAACCCGGACGAGGTGCCGCGGGAGGCGATGTGGACGACCGTGGCGACAACCGCGATCGTCATGCCGACCGCCGAGAGGCGGTTCCCGTTCCGCGCCGTCGCCGGCGAGTTCATCTGGTGGAGCCCGACGACGAAGAGCGCGGCGGCCAGGACGTAGGCGATCCGGATCAACGTGTCGAGGGTCGCCTGCTCCATCAGGGGGTCTTCCCCTCGGCGCCGCCGGGTTTCGCGGCCGGCCGCCGCCTGAACATCTGGAGCATCCGGTCGGTCACCCAGTAGCCGCCGACGACGTTCGCCGCGGCGAAGACGACGGCCACGAAGCTGAGGGCCTGGCTGAGCGGGTTGTCGGCGGCCTGCGCGATCAGCATCGCGCCGACGAGGACGATGCCGTGGATCGAGTTAGCGCCGGACATCAGCGGCGTGTGCAGCGTCGCCGGCACCTTGCTGATCACCTCGAAGCCGACCAGGATCGCCAGGACGAAGATCGTCAGCGCCGAGAGGAGCTGCTCGTTCACGCGGAGGGCCCCCCGGGGGCGTGGGCCGTCTCGAGCAGCGCCTTCACCGCCTCCTGGACGACCGCGCCGCCGTGGGTGATGACGGTCGCCGCGGTGATCTCCTCGGCGAAGTCGTAGTGCATCTCACCGTCCTTGACGAAGTTGAGGAGGAGCGCCGAGATGTTGCGAGCGTAGAAGGCGCTGGCGCCGGCCGGCATCGTCGCCGGTAGGTTGTCGGGGGCGATGACGGAGACGCCGTTGTCGGTCACCACCGTCTTGCCGACCCGCGAGAGCTCGCAGTTGCCGCCGAGCGAACTGGCCGCCATGTCCACGATCAGCGAGCCCGGCTTCATGGCCGCGACGGCGGCGGTGGTGACGAGTACCGGCGGCCGCCGACCAGGGACCTGGGCGGTCGTGATCACGATGTCCTGTGCCGCGATGTGTTCGTTCAGCTCGGCCTGTTGGGCCGCCCGCTCCTCCGCCGTCAGCTCGCGCGCGTACCCGCCGGCGCCGGTCGCGTCGATCGCCGACTTCAGGACGATGAAGGAGGCGCCGAGCGACTCGGTCTGCTCCTTCGTCTCGGGCCGGACGTCGTAGGCCCTGACGACGGCACCGAGCCGCCGCGCGGTGCCGATCGCCTGGAGCCCGGCGACGCCGATGCCCAGGATCAGCACGTTGGCCGGGCGGGCGGTGCCGGCGGCGGTCGTCAGGAGCGGGAAGTAGCGCCCGAACTCGTTGGCGGCGATGAGGACCGCCCTGTAGCCACCGACGTTCGCCTGCGAGGAGAGGGCGTCCATCCCCTGGGCCCGGCTCAGCGTTCGCGGCAGGGCGTCGAGGCTGATCGCCGTGACACCCCTCTCGGCGAGTGTCTTCGCCAGCCCCGGGTCGATGAGTGGCTGGAGGAAGCCGACGACGACCTGTCCGCTGCGCAGCCGAGCGGCCTCCTCGGTTCCCGGCTTCTGGACACGCAGGATGACGTCGGACTCCGCGTAGAGACGTTCGGTCGAGACGATCGTCGCACCGGCCGCCTCGTAGGCCGCGTCGGGGAGGAAGGCGCCGTCGCCGGCGCCGACCTCGACGAGGACCTCCAGCCCCGCGCCGCGGAGCTTGCCCAGGACCTCCGGCACGAGCGCGACGCGCCGCTCCCCGGGCGCAGTCTCTTTCGCCACGCCGACCTTCATGAAGGGAACCCCGGTTCGCGTGTCACATGAATGGCGCGGTCCCTGCGGGCCGCGCGGCGTCAAGGATAGCGGGGCGGCCGCCCCGTTGCCGCCTGCCGGCCTCCGCCCGGACCCGGCTCCCGATCATCGACTTGACCCCGTGGCGCGCGGACCGATACTGGACCGCGAGCCGCGTCCCGTCACGGCGACGCGCGACCGCGACACGGAGGTGGACCCATGGCGCTCGATACGGTCACCCCGCGCTCCCGCCGCGCCCTGCTCACGGCCGGCCTGGGCGGCGTCGCCGCCACGATCGCGGCGGCCCTCGGCCGGCCCGCCCCCGTGCGCGCCGGCCTCGACGGCGACGTCGTCCTGGCGGGGACGAACACCGCCATCTACCCGACGGAGATCGAGAACACGACGAACGGCTACGACGTCCTCTACTGCTACAACAGCCTCTGGGGCACCGGCGTCTGGGGCAGGAGCGGCTCGGGGGTCGGCGTCTACGGCGAGAGCGACTCGCACCTCGGCGTCGAGGGCGCCAGCGCCTCGGCGATCGGCGTCTACGGCCACAACTCGGCGACCGACCAGCCGGCGGTCCGGGGCTGGGCCCTCGGCTGGGCGACGGGTGCGTACGGCTACAGCGGCACAGCCGATCCCCCCGCCACCCCGGCCAAGACCGGCGTCTACGGCTACGCTGCCCAGGACAGCACGGCCAAAGGGGTCTACGGACGGAGCACCGCGGGCAGGGGGGTCTTCGGCTACGCGACCAGCGGCACCGCCGGCTACTTCACCACCGGCGCCCCGACGTCGGGGACGGCGCTGCGGGCGGTGGGACGGGTCCACTTCGACCACTGCGCCGGGGTCGCCACCATCAGCGCCGGCACGAAGAGCGTGCTGGTCAGCCCGGGGATCGACCTCACCGCCGGCTCGGCCGTCGTCGCCACCCTCATGGGCTCGGCCGGGGGCACGACGACCGTCCATCGCGTGGCGCTCGACACCGTCGCCGACACCTTCCGCATCTACCTCACCGCCAGCAGCACCGCCACCGTGAAGGTCGCCTGGCACGTCTTCGGATAGGAGGGGGTGGGCCGGCCGCTGCTAGACTCGCCGGCATGGGAGCGGAAGCGGCCGCCAACCCGACGCTCGCCTGGCGCGACGTGGCGCGCCTGCTCCGCGAGCGCGGGCTTCGGCTCACCCCGCAGCGGAGGGCGGTCGTGGTCGCCCTCTCCGAGTTCGAGGGGCACGTCAGCGCCGCCAGGCTGGTCGAGCGCTGCCTGGAGCGCGACCCGGACTGCGTCCCTTCGACCGTCTACCGGACGCTCGACCTGCTGGAGGAGCTGGGCCTCGTCACCCACAGCCACGGCGCCGACGGGCACGAGGAGTACCACCCCGCTCCGACGTCGCCGCACGCCCACCTGATCTGCCGCTCCTGCGGCGCCCGGCGCGAGGCGAACGCCGCGGAGCTGGGCGAGTTCGTGGCGCATCTCTCCCGCGAGCACGGCTTCCTCGTCGACCTGTCGCACCTCGCCGTCTTCGGCCTCTGCTCGCGCTGCGCGGAGGGCTGAGGCGGCGC
>MGMJ01000131.1:10414-13102 GCA_001794945.1 Chloroflexi bacterium GWC2_73_18 | reverse complement strand
GCCGCGGCAGTGCCCACCACCAGCGGTAGCGTGATGCCTGGGCGAGAGTGCGACCTGCCACGAAACCTGCCTTTGGGTCGCCTCCCGAGCGTGCAACCACGGCCTTCTACCACTGGTAGTGGCACCGCCCGCTCGGCGTAGTCGGCACGTGAGCGCCGCGACCCTCGCCGCCGGCACGGCCCACGCTAGACTCGCGGAATGGCGCACCCGCGCTTCGAGGCGGTCAACCTGATCAGCGACCCGATCCACGGCTACATCGAGCTGACCAAGCGCCTCACCCCCGAGCAGAGCGCCCGCGCCCGCCTGCCGGTCGAGTCGGCCGCCGAGGAGGACCTCCTCGACACGCAGTGGCTGCAGCGGCTGCGCCGGATCAGCCAGCTCCAGGCGGCGCGCTGGGTCTTCCCGACCGCGGAGCACAGCCGCTTCGTCCACGGCCTCGGCGTGATGCACGAGGCGGGCCTCTGGGGGCGCGCCCTCTACCCGAGCCTGCGCGAGGCGCTCGCGGCCGACACGCTCGCCGAGGGCGAGGCCTCCGAGCACGCGATCCCGTCGGAGGCGCTCGTGGTCGAAACGCTGCGGGTCGCCGGGCTCCTCCACGACGTGGGGCACGGGCCGTTCGCCCACTTCTTCGACGAGCACGTCCTGGTGCGCTACCCCGCCCCGGCGCATCCGTCGCGCGACCCCGCCAAACGGCTGAGTCACGAGGACCTCTCGCAGGCGATCGTGGAGCGCGAACTGGCCGAGCTGATCGGGGGTCTCCGCCGCGCGCCGGCCGACGACCTCGAGCGGGCCGCCTTCGCCGACGGCGAGGCGGTCGCCCCGCGCTGGGTCAGCTTCCTGGTCTCCAAGCCGCCGATCGCCGACCGCGCGATGCCGCTCTGGGTGCGCCGCCTCCAGCCGCTCTTCAGCGGCGTCTTCACCGTCGACAACCTCGACTACGTGCGGCGCGACGCCTTCATGACCGGGGTGGCGAGCGGCCCGGTCGACGCGGAGCGGCTGCGCCGCTATAGCTTCATGAGCGAGCGCGGACTTGCGCTCCACGAGGCGGGGCTCGGCGCGCTCGAGATGTTCCTGACGGCGCGCCTCTTCCTCTACAACACGATCTACTTCCACCGCACCGTGCGGGCGATCGACCTCGACCTGGAGGAGGTCTTCGCGACCTCGATCGGGGCGCTCTTCGGGACGGGCGATCCGCTCGAGCAGCTCCCCGCCTACGCCGACCTGGACGAGTACGCCCTCCTCCACCAGGCGGCGCGCTGGGCTCGCGGCGAGGAGGTCGCCGAGTCGCCGGTCCCCGGCGACGGCCGGGTCACGCCGCGCCTCGCCCAGCTCTGGCGGGGGATCCTGTTGCGCCGGCCGAGCTGGCGCGTCGTGCGCGAGGTGCGCCGCGACTCACGCGGCGGTGTCCCCCGGGAGGCGATCGAGGCGGAGCTCCTCGCCGGCCTCGGCGAGTCTGCGGGCCGCGAGATCCGGCTCGACCTCGCCGAGGCCGATGCGCGCCCTCAGAACCCGACCCTTCCCGCCGGCCAGCTGATCATCGCCCGCCGCGACGGGTCACTCGACGCGGCGCCGCTCGGCCAGCTGCTCGAGCGGCTGCCGGCGGTCGTGGTCGTCGGTCGCGCCTACGAACGGGTCGGCTGACGCCGGTCCCCGGCACGACCCAGGTAGGTCGCCAGCCCCTCCTCGAGCGGAGTCAGGCGGCGCGGCATCCGCGCCAGGAGCGGCGCCGTGTCGACGACCGCCGGCTGGTTGACGAAGTCGACCGCGTCGGGGGTGAGCGGCGCGCGGGGGAGGAACTGCAGCGGCCAGACGACGAGCTTCATCAGTCGCGCCGGAGCGTGGAGGATCGGGCGGCGGCGGCCGCCGATCCGGAGCGCGGTGTGGAGAACGTCGTTCATCGACAGCACCTCCGGGCCGCCCAGCTCGAAGACCTGGTCATCGGCGGCGCGGTCGCGCAACGCGTCGGCGGCGAGCTTCGCCACGTCGTCGATGAAGACCGGCGCCAGGAGCTGCTTCCCGTCCCCGGTCATCGGCACGAAGGGGAGCCAGCGGGCGAAGCCGAGGAAGCGGTTGAGGGAGACGTCGCCGGGCCCGTAGATCCACGTCGGCCGCAGGATGGTGAAGGTGATCCCGCTGCCGCGGACCGCCTCCTCGGCGCGCCACTTGGCGCGGAACCAGTGGCGTGGCGCGTCGGGCGCGGCGCCCGCGCCGGAAACGTAGAAGAACCGCCGGACGCCGGACGCCGTCGCCGCAGCGACCAGGCGCTCGGTGCCGGCCGCCTCGACCGCCTCGAAGGTCCAGCCGCGGCGCGGGTTCTCCATCGGGTAGTTGGGGTGGGCGATGGCGATGACGAGGACGTCGGCGCCGACGAGCGCCGCGGCCAGCGACTCCGTCCGCGTCGCGTCGGCCTCGCGCACCTCGACCGCATCGGGCAAGTGCCGGCGGGCCGCCCCCGGGCGATGGCTGAGGACGACGACCTCTTCGCCGCGGCGCGCCAGCTCGGCGGCGATGGCGCCTCCCACGAAGCCGCTGCCTCCGGCGATGGCGATATGCATGGTGACGGGACCTTTACTCGCTACTTGTGCGTAGCAGGTTATAGCGCCATCCGGTCGCCGTCAAGCGACGGGCAACAACGCGCGACGTGCCCGTGACGGCGACGCGTAGCATTGGCGATCGAGGGCCACCGAG
>MGMJ01000131.1:0-10376 GCA_001794945.1 Chloroflexi bacterium GWC2_73_18 | reverse complement strand
CTGCTCCAGCTCTCCGTCTACTGGATGGGCATCAACGCCATCTGGGCGGCCCTGAACCTGCAGGCGCTCCCCAACATCATGGAACGGATCGAGGGCGCACAGCTCGCGCCGACCCTGGTCGGCATCGTGTCCGCGCTCGGCGCCGTGGTGGCCATGATCGTCCAGCCGACCGCCGGCTCGATCAGCGACTACACCATGAGCCGCTGGGGCCGCCGCAAGCCGTACATCGCCATCGGCGCGACCCTCGACGTCCTCTTCCTGGTCGGGATCGCCCTGGCCGACCGCACCGGCCTCCTCGTCATCTTCATCGTCATGCTCCAGTTCTCCTCGAACTTCGCCCAGGGTCCCTTCCAGGGCTACGTCCCCGACCTCGTCCCGGCGAAGCAGGTGGGGCTGGCAAGCGGCCTGATGGGCCTCATGATCGTGCTCGGGCAGGCGGCCGGGGCGGCCATGATCTTCGGCAGCGTCTGGCTCAACTCGACGCAGGGGATCGGGATCAACGGCAACTACGGGCTCGGCCTGGTCGGCGTCGGGGTCTTCGAGCTGGCGACCGCGCTCGCCACCGTGCTCACCGTCCGCGAGGGACGCGCCGCCCGTCCGCGCGAGGGCCGCAGCTGGCGGGAGATCGCGCGCTCGACCTGGTCGACCGACATCCTGCGCGAACGGAGCTACGTCTGGCTGCTCGCCTCGCGCCTCTGCGTCCTGACCGCCTCGGCGCTCATGTTCGCGGCGGCCATGTTCTACATGCGCCGCTCGATGGGTTTCAGCGAAGCCGATGCGACCGGCTGGGTCCTGGTGGCGACGGTCGCGGTCTCCATCCCGACCGGCCTGGCGGTCGTCCCCTCGGGCGTCCTCTCGAATCGCTTCGGGCGCAAGCGGATGATCTGGCTCTCCTGCCTGCTCGGCGCGATCGGGATGGCGGTCCTGGCGCTGGCACCTCGGGTCGAGGTCGCCATCGCCGGTGCGGTGGGCGTCGGCCTGGGTGCCGGGACCTTCCTGGCGGTCGACTGGGCGCTGATGACCGACATCATCCCCAAGGCCGCGTCCGGCCGCTTCATGGGGATCAGCAACGTGGCGACGAGCCTGGGTTCCACGATCGTGCCCGCTCTTCTCGGCGGGTTCTTGATCACGGGCGTCTCCATCGCGACCGGCGACGCCAGTTCGCCACTCGGCCCGCGGGTGGCGATCGCGTCGTCGCTCCTGCTCTTCGCCCTCGGTGCGTTGGCGCTCCGCCCGGTCGTGGAGCGGCGGCGCGAGGACGAGCCGGAGGCCGCGGAAGGCGCCGCGGCGCCGGCGGTGACGCCGGCGATCGGCTCGTGGGATCCCCGCCATTGACGCCCCGACCCCGAGGGGCGACGATGGCGCGGTGCTGACCCGCCCGCCGTCCCCCGGGCGCTCCCGGCGCCGCTGACCCTCCCTCGAGCGGCGGCCATGGCACGCGCCCTCCCGACCGGGACGGTCACCTTCCTCTTCAGTGACGTCGAGGGCTCGACGCGCCTGGCGGCCCAGCAGGGCGACCGATGGCCGGCGCTCCTGGAGCGCCATCAGCAGCTCCTGCGCCGGTGCTTCACGTCACGCGACGGGGTCGAGGTGGCGACCGAAGGCGACAGCTTCTTCGTCGTCTTCCGCAGCGCGCCGGGCGCCGTCGCCGCCGCCGTCGCCGCCCAGCAGGCGCTCGCCGCCGAACCGTGGCCCGATGGCGCCGCCATCCGCGTGCGCATGGGGCTGCACACCGGCGAGGGGACCCTCGGCGGGGACAACTACGTGGGACTCGATGTGCACCGCGCCTCGCGCATCGCCGCCGCCGGGCACGGTGGGCAGATCCTCCTGTCGGCCGGCACGCGGGCGCTGGCGGAGCACGCCCTTCCAGAAGACGTCGCGCTCACCGATCTCGGCGCGCACCGGCTCAAGGACCTCGCCATGCCGGAGCGTCTTGCCCAGCTCGTCGTCCCCGGCTGCCCCAGTGAGTTCCCGCCACTTCGGACCGTGGACGCGGTCCCCAACAACCTGCCGATCCAGCTGACGAGCTTCATCGGGCGCGAGCGAGAGGTGACCGAGGCGAGCCGCCTCTTGCTCGACGGCGCGCGCCTCCTCACCCTCACCGGCCCGGGCGGGACGGGAAAGACGCGTCTCAGCCTCCAGGTCGCCGCGGAGGTGAGCGGCGGCTTCCACGACGGTGTCTTCTTCGTGCCGCTCGCGCCGATCAGCGACCCGAAGCTCGTGCCCTCGGCGATCGCCCGGGCGCTCCAGGTACCGGTGGCCGGCAGCCAGCCGGTCGAAGAGCGGCTCCGCGATTGGCTGCGGGGGAAGCAGCTCCTCCTCGTCCTGGACAACTTCGAGCAGATCCTGGGGGCCGCGTCGGTCGTCTCGGACCTTCTGCGCGCTACCGAGATGGTGCGGGTCCTGGCAACGAGCCGCGCCCCGCTCCGGGTCTACGGAGAGCGGCAGTTCCCCGTCCCCCCGCTCAAGCTCCCCAAGCGCCTGCCGGATGATCCGGAGCGCCTCTCCCAGTTCGAGGCGGTCAGGCTCTTCATCGAGCGCGCCCTCGCGGTGCGGCCGGACTTCGAGGTGACCAACGAGAACGCGCCGGCGGTGGCCATGATCTGCTCGCGGCTCGACGGGCTCCCGCTCGCCATCGAGCTGGCCGCGGCACGGGTGAAGCTCCTGCCGCCGCAGGCGATCCTCGCGCGCCTGGCCAGGAGCCTCGACCTCCTCTCGTCGGGGGCGCGCGACCTGCCCGACCGGCAGCGGACGCTCCGCGGCGCGATCGCCTGGAGCTGGGACCTGCTCGACGAGCCGCATCGGCGCCTGTTCGCCAGCTTCGGCGCCTTCGTCGGCGGAGCGAGCCTGGAGGAGGCCGAGGCGGTCTGCGCCCCCGACCTCGGCGTCGACGTCCTCGACGGCCTCGCCGAACTGGTCGATCAGAGCCTGCTCCACCAGAGCGAGCAGGACGGCGAGCCGCGCTTCTGGGTGCTGGCCACGATCCGGGAGTTCGCGCTCGAGCGGCTCGAGGAAAGCGGCGAGGGGGACGCCGTCGGCGGCCGCCACGCCGAGGCCTACGCCGCCCTGGCCGAGCGGGCCGAGCCGGAGCTGACCGGTGCGCGCCAGAACGAGTGGCTCGCCCGGCTCGACCTCGAGCACGACAACCTGCGCGCCGCGATCGTCTGGGCGGTCGCCCGCGGCGAAGCCGGGCTGGCGCTCCGCCTCGTCGCCGCGCCATGGCGCTTCTGGCAGTTCCGCGGCCACCTGCGCGAGGCGGCCGAGCGCCAGGCCGCGGCGCTCGCGATGCCCGAGGCCGCCGCTGCCGACCCGCGCGTCCGTTATCGCGCGCTGGAAGCGCAGGGCGGGATCCAGTACTGGCTCGGCGACTACCAGGCGGCGAACCGCCCCTATGCAGGGAGTCTCGCCATCGCCCGGGAACTCGGGGATCGCCCGCTCATCGCGCAGGCGCTCTACAACCTCGCCTTCACCGGCGAGGGGGACGATCCCATGGCGCTGATGCGGTCGAAGGGCCGCGGACCGATCGAGGAGGCGCTCGCCATCTGGCGCGAACTCGGCGACCGCGCCGGGGTCGGCCGCGCCCTCTGGGCGCTCGGCAACGCCGATGCCTACACCGGCCAGCTCGACCGCGGCGAGGCCGAGTTCCGCGAGGCCCTGGCGATCTTCCGCGAGCTCGGCGACCGCTACCACGTTGGCTGGTCGACCTTCGAGCTCGCCTTCATCGCCACGAAGCGCGAGCGGTGGGGGGAGGCGGTGCGCTTCTTGGCCGAGTCGCTCGAGATCTTCACCGCCACCGACGACGTGAGCGCGGCGGTCCTCCTCCTCGACGGGCTCGCCTCGGCGGCCTACGGGCTCGGCGATCGTGACGCCGCCTTCCGGCTCAGCGGCGCGTCCGCCCGGCTCGAGCGAGAGGCGGGCGTCGGACTCGTCCGGACCGCCCGTCAGCTAGGCGACTACGTCGACCTCGCCAAGCGGATCGGGGACGACCCGGCGGCGCGGGCGGCGTTCGCGCAGGGTGAGGAGCTGCCGTTGAAGGAGGCGACGGCCTACGCGCTCGACTGGGCGCGGCGTGTCACCGACGCGAAGGCCGGCGTTGACGGGTGAGGGCCCGCCCCCGAGCGAGCCCGGCCAGCTCGTCAGCCGCCAGAGAGCCGCCGCAGGGCCACCAGCGAGAGCATCTCGTAGGCCAGGTTGGCGGCCAGGAAGGCGGTCTGGCCGGCCGGGTCGTAGGCGGGGATCACCTCGACGACGTCGAAGCCGACGAAGTCGATGCCGGTGAGTCGGCGCACGATGTGGAGCGCGTCGTGGGCCGAGATCCCTCCCGGCTCGGGTGTGCCGGTGCCGGGGGCGAAGGCCGGGTCGACGACGTCGATGTCGAAGCTGATGAAGGCGGGCCGGTCGCCCACCCGCGTCCGGATCGCCGCCGCCGTCGCCTCGGGGCCGCGGGTCAACACGTCCTCGGTGGTGAGGTACTCCAGGCCGAGCTCGCTCCGGAGCACGGTCCAGTCCTCGGCGTCGTAGAGCGGGCCGCGGAGGCCGATCTCGATCGAGTGGGCGACGTCGACGAGACCCTCCTCGATGGCGCGACGCATCCACGTCCCGTGGTTGTACTTCTCCCCGAAGTAGCTGTCCCAGGCGTCGGTGTGTGAGTCGAAGTCGATCACCGCGACCGGCCCCTTCGAGCGGGCGGCCCGCAAATGGGGCAGGGTGCAGGCGTGGTCGCCGCCGACCAGGAGCGGGACGACGCCGGCCTCGACGATCGGCGCCACCTCGCGCTCGATCGCCTCGTAGCTCCGCTCGAGGTAGCCGGGCACGATCGCCACGTCCCCGTAGTCGACGCAGCTGAGGATGTCGAACGGCGTGACGTCGAGGTTGGGGTTGTAGGGGCGCAGCATCACGCTCGCCGCCCGGACGGCGTTCGGCCCGAAGCGTCCCCCGACCCGGTAGGTGACGCCGGTGTCGAAGGGGACTCCCACGATCGCCACGTCGACCTCCTCGAGCGTCCGGACGTACGGCAGGCGGGCGAAGGTCGAGGGTCCGGTGAAGCGGGGCGAGGCGAGCGAGTCGGCGGGCTGGTAGCGCGGCATGCGGCACCTCGTGCGAGTCGGGCGGTGGCAGCGATGGTAGCGCCTGGCGCCCTATCATCGGCGCCGTGCTGCACGAGGTCGCCCTTGCGGTCCGCGCCCGCCAGGTCTCCGTCGAGACGCTGGTCCGCGCCGCGCTCGAGCGGATCGAGCGCCACGACTTCGCGCTCAACGCCGTCGTCGCCCTGCGCGCCGAGGAGGCGCTCGCCGAAGCGCGGGCGGTCGACGAGCAGGTCGCCCGCGACGAGCCGCTCGGCCCGCTGGCGGGGATCCCGCTCCTCGTCAAGGACATCGAAGACGTCGCCGGCATGGTGACGACGCACGGCTCGCTCCTCCACGCCGATGATCCGCCGGCCAGCTCGGACGGCCTGGTGCCCGGCCGGCTGCGTTCCGCCGGCGCGATCGTCGTCGGCAAGACGAACGTCCCCGAGTTCGCCTTCGAGGGTTACACGGCGAACCGGGTCTTCGGGGTGACGCGCAACCCCTGGGGGCATGACTGGTCGCCCGGTGGCTCGAGCGGCGGCTCAGCGGCGGCGATGATGGCCGGCATGGCCCCGATCGCGACGGCCAGCGACGGCGGCGGCTCGATACGGATCCCCTCGGCGGCCTGCGGGTTGGTCGGCCTCAAGCCGACCAACGGGATCGTCGGCCGGCGGCCGATCCCCGCCTGGATCGACCTCTCCACCGACGGCCCCTTCGCCACCACCGTGGCGGACCTGCGCCTCCTCCTCTCCCTCGAGGCGGGCCCCGTCGCGGGCGACCCGAGCGCCCTGCCGCGCTGGGAGCCCGGCCCCGACCGGCTGCCGTCGCGCGTCCTCGCGGCGCCGCGCACCGTGCCCTGGGGTCCCCTCCCGGCGGCGGTCGAGTCGGCCTTTCGGGCGGCGCTCCGGCGGCTGGAGACGGACCTCGGCCTGCCGGTCGAGCCGATCGAGCCGGAGGCGATCTTCCGCTCCGGCAACATCGACGACGACTGGATGCTCCTCTGCGGCGTCGAGCACGCGCACCTGCTCGGGCGCGCCGCCATCGCGCGCGAGCGCGATCGCTTCGACCCGCGTTTCCTGGAGTGGATGGACGAGTCGCTGGCGGTGCCGATCGACGACTACATGGCGGTCCGGCGGCGCCGCTTCGACTACTGCCGCGAGCTGGACCTCCTCCTCGGCGACGACGCGGTGCTGGCGACGCCGACCATCGCGGTGGAGGGCTTCCTGGCCGACGGCCGGATGTCCGGCAAGGAGCGGCCGGGGCTCCACATCAGCACCTTCAACACCTCGGCCCAGAACATCACCGGCCACCCGGCCATCTCGATCCCGGCCGGGACGCTACCGAACGGGCTCCCCTTCGGGTTGCAGCTCACCGCGCCGCGCTTCCGCGACGAGCTCCTCCTCGCCGCAGCCGAGGCGTGGGAACGGGCGGCGCCCTGGCCGCGGGCGGCCCCTGGTTACGAGCCGTTCGACGCGGCGCTCGGGTAAGTAAGTAAGGCGCGGCGGCCGACGCGCCGCGGGGGCGGTGCGGTCCCGGGGTGCCGGCCTCGTGGGTCGACACCTGCCATCCCAGCGTTCGCGAGGAGGCCCCGAATCAGCCGCCCGCCGGCGATGGGCTCACGGTGGCGGACGGTGCCGGGAACTGCGTATTGCCACACGCAGTCACTTCCGACGCTGCCGCTTCCGGCAAGGGAGAGCCGCCGGCCTCATCCTCAGGAATGGCGCCGAAGCTCGCGGAGCCATCGGCCTCGATCGTGATCATCCCGCCCGAGGCATCTCGCCAGGAGCCGACGACCGAGCAGTCGGGGCGCAGGAGGTCGATGGTGGCGCGCAGCTCGCCCGCTTGCATCCAGAGCGGAACCGTCTGCGCATGAGCGGGTAGGTGCAGGACGTGCACCTCGCCGTAGTCGTACCGCACTCGAACGTAGTACTCCTGCGCGGAGCTGTTGGCGGCCGTGACCCGAAACGTGTGCACGGAGCACGCCGCCAGCACAACGGCGACGGCGGCAGCCGACAGCACCTGCCTACCGAAGACCCGCGGTCGACTCACCGTCGCTACCCCGCATTGGCCACAGTCCTGCTCACCGTCCGGTACGACCCCGGACCCTTTTGTTGCCTGACTGTCGCCCTGGTCGCCTTGCTGACGCAGCCGAGATCGTCCCAAGCACAGGCACCTCCGTCTCGAGAGTCTTCGCTTCCGTTCTAGCTTGGAGCAAGCGTCCTGTGATCGTGACGACGCGTAAGGTGCTCCCCACGAGGGTCGGGCACGCCCACGATCGGATTCGACCCCCGGCCGGTCGTCGGCTGGCCCCCCTCCCGAGAAGACCGGGCGCCAATCGTCAACGCGCTCCCCGTGCTGGCGCTGGCACTCCGCGCGCTTCTCGGCGGTCAG
Organism: Chloroflexi bacterium GWC2_73_18; assembly: GCA_001794945.1. Lineage (GTDB taxonomy): Bacteria > Chloroflexota > Limnocylindria > Limnocylindrales > CSP1-4 > GWC2-73-18. Next base: position 2,919 of record MGMJ01000131.1, on the reverse strand, counting down.
GCCAGCCGGGATGAGCAGGTTGAGCAAGCTCCGAGTCGTGGCACTCAACGGCAGCCCGGCGCGAGGTACCACGGTGGGAGGCAACGCGTGCGTGGGACGTTCTCGCCGTCGCTCCCATCGATGACGGGGCGACTGCCGAGCGGGTCATGCAGCTTGACGACGAGCTCGAGCAAGTTGGCGGCACCAGCCCCCGGCAGCGGAGCCTGGAGTGAGCTCACCGTGACCGTCACCGCCGCTGGCGTCTCGACCACGCTGGTGAGCCGCGTCCACGCCCCGGCCCCGGTGAGGCTCCCGACCACCACGGTCTGGGCGTCGACGACGCGATAGTACTCGATCGGCATCGCGCGATCGAGGGCGCGGACCCAAGCGACCACGAGGACGACGACAACGGCGACGACCAGCCAGCGCCGGCGGAACCTCAACTTTCCCACTGCCACCATCTGGGTGTCCCCTGCGGTTGATCCGGCGTGTGCTCATCCTACGAGACCGTTCTCGCCTGCGTCATGCCTCTATGGTTCGTGCCCACACGTGATCAGTGCTTCCTGCGTTGCATCGTGTGCGGCGGCACCGTCGACAGACCCGCGATTGCTGGATCTTCCTTTGGGACCAAGCGGTCAGGAGATCTCCTTAGCCGCCTGGTTCCAGTGCGTGATCCCGTGACCTGGAAGAGGCGGCCGTCAACCGGTCTTAAGCGTGCCGGGAAGCCCGTAGTATGAATCCCAGATGTCCGTGAAATACACCTCGCACATTACGCCGACGGGCGCAGAACCACTTAGCACGCCAAACGCTTTGACTTTCCCGTCGGCCCGCTGTTGGTACATCGGAGAGCCAGAATCACCGCGCGTCGGGCAGTTTGGACCCAAAGCGTTAGCGACATCCATGTGGCGTGCCCACACCCCGATTCCGTTGAAGACGTACCAAACGTTGACGCCCGTGGTTGTCACCATGCCGCACCATGAATTCGTGACGACCCCACTCGAGCAGACGGACTGTCCAAGCTGTGCCCATGTCGAATTCATCTGGCCCACCACGAGGTGCGTGCTCGAATCGTTTCCGCCCGTGTAGATCTTCGGGGCAGATGAGTACGGCGAATTGTAGCGGATGAGGGCGACATCACCGCGATAGACCGTCTGCCCGGTATAGTACTGCGTCCCGGCACTGGTGGACCAGTTCTCCTCGGAACCGCTACGCACCGAGCCTACTGCAATGTTGGGGTAGGCATCGTAGTAGACGTTTCCCCCGGCGGGCGCGCAATGGGCAGCAGTCAGCATCCCCGCGACGCCCCCGCCTACGTTCCAAGCGAACCCCGTCGTGCACCCCCCGGTGGGTCCCCAAAAGTTGGCGCCGCCCCAGAACGGGGAGTAGTCACGGTCACGGCTTGCGGTCGACGCGGTTGGTCTGGGTCCGTGAACTCGGACCGCAATGAGGTCGGTGCCGAATCGGGACGCCAGCGCTGACATCAGCTCGTCATTCAATTCGCCGACCGTCATGACGACCCGGTTGTTCTTCTGGTCCGGCTCGGTCATCCAGACGAGATCAGCGTGGGGGACCCCGGCCTCGATCAGGCGGGTGGCGTCGTCAGCGATCTCGTCGAGGCGCGCGATGGAGGTCTGCGCCGTCGTGACACGCGTCGTCAACCCGGCAGCGGGCAGACTCGCTTCGGCGAGGAGAGCAGCCTTCTCGCCGCGCTCGTTGATTGCCGAGAGCTCCAGGGTCTTGCTGTCGAGATCGATCCAAGGGTAGCCCATGTCAGCTCTGTTGCCCAGGGCGAGGTTCAGCGCCGCATCGAACGCGAGAGCTTGCGCCTCGTTCTCCGCCCGGAACTGGATGGCTTCAGGGCCGACGAGGGCGATGCCGCTCGCGTCCACCGCGTCCGCGACGCCGGTTCCGTGGTCCCTGCTCGTAGGGCCGGCAACGGTGGCAGAAGTAGGCATCGCCAGCCCTGCCGCGGCGATGACGGCGACAACCGTCGCCGCGAGCCGAGATCGCATCGTCGACCAACCTCGGACGCTTGGACCATCCCGGTGTGGGGGGAGGCACCGCCGCTCAACGTGGCGCTCGGCTACCGCGTCACGCTCGAGCTGGCTTCCTGACGAGGCACCGGTAGTCGCCGCCGCCGACCTGTTCATCGTACCCCTCCTCTACGTTCCCCCGGCCAGCCGCGGCCGTGCTTACCGATCGTAGTCGCGGGGGGGGGGCGAAGGTCAAGCCCTTCTTGCCCGGCTGTTGATGGGCTGAGATTCTGTCACCCCTGACCTGAGCTGAGACTCGGTCACCCTGGTGTCCATCCGACCCTGTCGGGATGGATACCCCTCCCGTCGCCCTGGGCCCGGATGAGCAGCGCCGGCCCCGCTGCTGCCGACCACACCCGTCTGGCCGGGCGACCAGCCGGCCGCCCCGACCGAGCCGCCGGCGAGGTAGCCGGTGGCCGTGGTGGCGGTGTTGCGGCCGAAGACGCCGTAGGCGCCGGAGACGCTCCCGCGAGGCGCGCCGCCGCGGCGGGCGGGCGGCGGCGGTCTTGCCGGGCCGCGTAGCGTCCCCATTACTCATCTGAAGACAAGGGGCATCGATAGGCAGGCGGACCGGAGCGCGAGCGGAGGGCTTATCGGCCCAGGGCGCTCCCCGTACGAATGGTGGTGCTCGGCCGCCCGATAGAGGCGTCCGGCCTCGACCCCTATCGCCCGCCTTCCCGCTGGGCTGACGAATGGAGACGATTCCGGCGCCGGCAGGGTCCCGGACGGAGCCGCCGAACCCGCCGCGGTGCCCGACGCGCTAGCATCTCCCCAACCACCGAAGCGGGGGACCCAGCCCCGAGATGCTCCTCGTCTTCAAGCCGAACCCGCCGCGGTGCCCGACGCGCTAGCATCTCCCCAACCACCGAAGCGGGGGACCCAGCCCCGAGATGCTCCTCGTCTTCAA
>MGMJ01000130.1:52094-60212 GCA_001794945.1 Chloroflexi bacterium GWC2_73_18 | reverse complement strand
GCCGGGCCGCGACGCCTGGTGGGACGAGGCGCTCGCCGCCCCCGAGGAGCTTGGCCCCTTCGCGGCGCCCGAGACCGACCCCGAGGCGCCCTACATGGTCATCTACACCTCGGGCACGACCGGGCGGCCCAAGGGCGCCGTCCACGTCCATGGCGGCTTCCCGGTGAAGGGCGCCGGGGACCTCGCCTGGGGCTTCGAGTTGGGGCCGGGAGACGTCCTCCTCTGGCTCACCGACCTGGGCTGGATGATGGGTCCCTGGGCCGTCTCGGGGGCGCCGCTCCTGGGCGCCACGCTCGTCCTCTACGAGGGCGTCCCCGACCACCCCGGACCCGACCGGCTCTGGTCGATCGTCGAGCGCCACCGAGTGACGCACCTGGGGGTGAGCCCGACGGTGATCCGTGCGCTGATGGCCCACGGCGCCGACCCGGTCCGCGCGCACGACCGCTCCAGCCTGCGGGTGCTCGGCTCGACTGGCGAGCCCTGGGACCCCGTCTCGTGGCGCTGGTACTTCGAGCAGGTCGGCGGCGGCCGCTGCCCGATCGTCAACTACTCGGGCGGCACCGAGGTGAGCGGAGGGATCGTCACCTGCACCCTCCTCCGCCCGATCCGCCCGACCTCCTTCAACGGCCCGGCGCTGGCGATGGCGGCCGACGTCGTCGGGCCGGACGGCGCCCCGCTCCGCGGGCAGGTCGGGGAGCTGGTGATCCGCGGACCCTCGCCGGGGATGACGCGTGGCTTCTGGGGCGACCCGGAACGGTATCTGGAAGCGTACTGGCGCCGCTGGCCCGGGGTCTGGGTCCACGGCGATTGGGCGCTCATCGACCCGGATGGCTACTGGTACATCCTGGGGCGGTCGGACGACACGATCAAGGTCGCCGGCAAGCGGGTCGGGCCGGCCGAGGTGGAGAGCGCCGCCACGAGCGTGGCCGGGGTGCGCGAGGCGGCGGCGATCGGAGTTCCGCACGCCCTCAAGGGTGAGGCGCTCGTCCTCTTCGTCGTACGGCGGGGCGGCGTTGGCGGCGGTGGGGCCGCGCTGGAGCGAGCCGTCAGCGACGCCGTCGTCGCCCAGCTCGGCAAGCCGCTCCGCCCCGAGGCGGTCGTCGTCGTCCCGGAGCTGCCGAAGACCCGTAACGGCAAGATCATGCGGCGCCTCGCCCGCGCCGCCTGGCTCGACCGGGACCCGGGCGACCTCTCCGCGCTCGAGAACCCGCGCGCCCTCGAGTTGATCCGCGCCGCGCGGACGATGACCGCATAGGCGGCGGAGGGCTGCCCCCAACGCCGCGGGCCCGCGCCCCGACGGCCGCCGCTCACTGCCGGGTGACTGGTGCCGAGCCGCGATGGTCTACCACTGCGAGAGCCTGTCGCACAAACCCATCGGCGATGACCCCATCCCTACAATCGGCTGGATTCGGAACCGAAGTGGGGAACGGATCTCGCGTGGAGGTCGCTCTCACGTGCTCAGTGGGGACAGATTCCGGAGAATCGGCTTTGTGCGACAGGCTCTGCGAGTGATCAGACCGCGCGCCGGCGATCGCCCCCGCCGGCGGCCGGCTCGGGCGTGCCCCGCCCCCCCCCGCGCGGAACCGCCGCCGTGCCAGCCGATCGGATCCTGGTACGGCCCGCACGCGCCATGGCGTCCCGGGCTGATGCGGAGCCGTCGTCCCGCGCGGTCATCGCAGGCTGCGAACGATGCCGAGCTCCACGACCCCCTTGTGCCCCTCTGACCCGGCGAACGGGTCGCCATGGGGACGGCCTCATCGCCCGGAGGCTCGGGCGACAGGCTCTCGGCCGGATGACCGCCGCGGATGTGTCGGTCGACGCGGGAAGGAGCCCTTCTACATCACCTCGAGATCGAGGAGCCGCCGCGCGATCACCAGGCGCTGGATCTGGCTCGTCCCCTCGCCGAGCTCGGTCAGCTTGGCGTCGCGCAGGTAGCGCTCGACCTTGAACTCCTCCATGTAGCCGTAGCCGCCGTGGACCTGGATCCCGGCGTTGGTGGCACGCTGGGCGACCTCGGAGGCGAAGAGCTTCGCCTGCGCCGCGGCGAGGGCGTGGTCGCGGCCCTGGTCCTTGAGCCAGGCGGCGCGGTAGACCATCAGGCGGGCCGCCTCGATCTCGGTCGCCATGTCGGCGATCATGAAGGCCACCCCCTGGAAGGAGCCGATCGGTCGGCCGAACTGCTGCCGCTGCCGGGCGTACGGCACCGACGCGTCGAGGGCCGCCTGGGCGAGCCCGACCGCCATGGCGCCGATGGCGATCCGCCCGCCGTCGAGTGCGCGCAGGAAGAGCTTCCAGCCGTCACCGCGCCCGCCCAGCATCTGGTCGGCCGGGAGGCGGCAGCGATCGAAGATCAGCTCCCCGGTCGACGAGGCGTGGAGCCCCATCTTCTCCTCGATCCGCCCGACGCTGAAGCCGGGCGTCGGGTCGGTCACGATGAAGGCGCCGATCTCCGGCGAGCCGTCGGACCGCGTGCCGGTGCGCGCCGTCACCACGTATGTCCCCGCGTAGCGGGCATTGGTGATGAAGCGCTTGGTGCCGTCGATCACCCACGTCCCGTCGCCGGGCCCCTTCTCGAAGCGAGCGGTCGTGCGTGTCCCGCCCGAGTCGGAGCCGGCACCCGGCTCCGTCAGGCCGAACGAGCCGAGCACCCGTCCCTGCGCCATCGGCACCAGGAAGCGCTCCTTCTGCCCGGGTGTACCGGCGGTGTGGATCGGCCCACAGCCGAGCGAGGTGTGGGCGGCCACGACCAGGGCCAGCGAGCCCCAGACGCGTGCCAGCTCCTCCACGGCGATGGCGTAGGCGAGCGTGTCGAGGCCGGCGCCGCCCTCGTCCTCGGGGAAGGGGATGCCGAGCAGGCCCATCGGCCCGAGCATGGCGACGACGTCGGACGGGAAGCGGCGCTCGCGCTCGTGCTGGGCGACGACCGGCTCCACCTCGCGGACGGCGAAGTCGCGAACCGTCTGGCGCAGGAGCTCGTGTTCGGGCGAGGGCGCGAAGTCCACCGGCGCCCCGGAGCCTAGCACGCGCCGCGGCAACGGGACTCCCCCGGCGCGCCCGCGACCGCCCGCTGCCCGGCGGCGGGTCACGGGGTTCGGTGCTACGCTCCCGCCCGTGGGCCAGGAAGGCTCCGGGGGCGCTGCGCCCGGCGGGAACTCGACCCGTCGCACGATCCTGTTCGCCCTGCGCCGCCACGGCCCCCTCGCCCCCGACGAGCTGGTCGCGCGCCTCGGCGTGAGCCGGACGGCGGTGCTCCAGCAGCTGCACGCCCTGGAGGCAGGCGGGCTGGTCGAGCGGAGCGCCGTCCGCCACGGCGTCGGACGGCCGCGCCACCTCTACGACGCGACGGCCGACGCGCAGGCGCTCTTCCCGGCCTCCTACGACCGGCTGGCGCGCGGGCTGATCGACGCGATCGGGCGGGTCGGGGGCGAGACGCTGGTGGAGGAGGTCTTCCACGCCCGATGCGCGCTCCTGGCCGACCAGATCCACGAGCGGCTGGCACGCAACGGGCTCGCCGATGCACCCCTCGCCGAGCGGGTCCGCGAGCTGGCCGCGATCCAGGACGAGCTGGGTTACCTCTGCACCGCCGAGACGGCGACCGCCACCAGCGGCGACGTGACGCCGAACGGCACGATCCGGCTCCGCGAGCACAACTGCGCTATCCACGCGGTGGCGACGCGCTACCCGGCCGCCTGTGCCTGCGAGCTGGATCTCTTCCGCCACGTGCTCGGGGCCAAGGTGGTGCGCGAGACGCACATCGCCGCCGGCGACCGGAGCTGCACCTACCGGATCGAGGAGCGGCCGGCCGAACGACGGCGGCGCCTGGCGGTGGCGCTGCCCGTGGTGGAAGCGCCCGGTCGCTGAACGGCCGCGGCCGCTACGCCTCCTCGCGTTCGACCGTGGTGCGGGCGGCCGGTCGGCGGCGCGGCGGCGGGACGTCCGAGACGTTGGGCACGAAGCTCGCCTGGCGGGCCGTCTCCACGGCGGCCAGTTGCTCCTCGCCCGACAGGATCCCCAGGCGTCCCAGCACCGCCAGCTCGTCGCGCATGTAGGTCTTCAGCATCTCGGGACCGTCGGTGTTGACACTGAAGCGGACGCCGTTGCGGCGGAACGTGTCGAAGATCCAGCGGAACTCGTCCCAGCCCGAGACCACCCGCGTGTGGAGGTTCGAGGTCGGACAGATCTCCAGCACGATCCCCCGTTCGCGGATCATGGCCATGGTGCGCGGGTCGTAGGCCGCCTTGACGCCGTGGCCGATGCGTGAGGGGGCGAGGTGGCGGATCACCTCGGCGATCTCGTCGACCGGCCCCGCCTCGCCGCTGTGGACGGTGATGCCGAGCCCGTAGCGCCGGCAGCGGTCGAAGAGGCGGCGGTAGTCGCGGACATGGAACTCGGCCGATTCGGGGCCGGCGATGTCGACGCCGACGACGCCGCGCTCGCGGTAGGCGATCGCCTTCTCTGCGATGATCTCGTTGAGTTGGTAGGGGAAAGCCCGGTCGAGGCAGAAGATGAGCCCCGGCCGGACCGGGTACTCGAGCATGGCCCGGTCCATCCCCCGGATCGCCGCCGAGATGATGTGGTCGAGGTCCTGCTCGCCGCCGCGGTTGCGCTTCATCGGGTTGAAGCGCAGCTCGATGGTGGTGATGTTGTTCTTGCGGTAGGCGCCGCCGATCACCTCGTAGACGCTCCGCTCGACGGCGAGCGGCGACGACTGGATCAGCTCGGTCCAGTGGAAGAGCTGCAGGTACTCGTCGAAGGATCGCCCGCGCCGCGGCGAGACGGTGATCATCTCGCGGAACTCCCAGTAGTCCTTGGTCGGCAGGCGGATCCCCTGCGTGTGCGCCACCCCCCACATGATCGCGGGCGTGACGGCGCCGCCCAGGTGGCAGTGCAGCTCGGTGAGCGGGATCTTGCGCGAGAGCGTCGCGGTCATGGGTCCCGAGTCTAGCAAGCGGTCAGTCGCTCGACTTCCTCGCACAGGACGACCGCCTGGTCGTACCGCTCGCCGTGGCGCCGAGGACGAGCGTGACGGTGCCGGAGCGCGCTCGCTCCGCCAGCCGCTCCAGCGCGGCGCGGGCGGTCGGCCCGGCGAGCTCGTCGCGGTGGCGGGCGGCGAACTCGGCGAAACGTGCCGGCTCGTGCCCGAACCAGCGCCGCGATGTGTCGCTTGGCGCCAGGTCCTCGCCCACTCGTCGAGCCGCAAGGCCTCCCGGGTGCGGCCGCGCGGCCGGAGCCGGCCGACCAGGACGCGGTAGCCGTCCTGCGGTTCCGGGTCCGCGCAGGCACGTTTCGAGCGGACCGCCATCGTCGCGATGGTGGACCGGCCTGGGCTAGACTACCCGAGACGGTAACCTCCCGCCGGTACGGCGCTCCGGCCGCGGGTCGCAACGAGTCCCTCGGAGGTGACCCGCGCATGGACGACCGCACGACCCGTGACCCCTTCGGCGCGCGCCGCCCGCTCGGCCCCGACCTCCCTGACGTCTACCATCTCCCGACGCTCGGCGACCTCGCTCCCGACCTCGAGCGCATGCCCGTCACGGTCAAGATCCTGCTCGAGAACGCCCTCCGCCACGCCGGCGGCGGGCTCATCTCGAGCGACGACGTGCGCGCCCTGGCTGCCTGGCGACCGGGTCGGGCGGTCGAGGCGGAGATCCCGTTCCTGCCGGCCCGCGTCATCCTGCAGGATTTCACCGGCGTCCCCGCGGTCGTCGACCTCGCCGCCATGCGCGACGCGATGGCCGCCCTCGGCGGCGATCCCGAGCGGATCAACCCGCTCGTACCGGCCGACCTCGTCATCGACCATTCGGTGCAGGTCGACCGCTTCCGCGCGCCCGACGCCTACGCCTTCAACGTCGCCCGCGAGTACGAGCGGAACAGCGAACGGTACGCCCTGCTCCGCTGGGCGCAGGGTGCCTTCCGCGACCTGCGCGTCGTGCCGCCGGGGACCGGCATCGTCCACCAGGTGAACCTCGAGTACCTCGCCACCGTCGTCACCGTTCGCGAGGACGCCCGCGGCCGCGTCGCCTTTCCCGACACGCTCGTCGGCACCGACTCCCACACCACCATGATCAACGGGCTCGGCGTGCTCGGCTTCGGCGTCGGCGGGATCGAGGCCGAGGCGGTGCTCCTCGGCCAGCCGCTCCACCAGCCTTTGCCGCGGGTCGTGGGCGTGCGGCTCAGCGGGGAGCTGCCGCGCGGCAGCACCGCGACCGACCTCGTCCTCACCGTCACCGAGATGCTGCGCGCGCACGGCGTGGTGGGCGCCTGGGTCGAGTTCGCCGGCGACGGCCTGGCCGGCCTCCCGCTCGCCGACCGGGCCACGATCTCCAACATGTCGCCCGAGTACGGCGCCACCGCCGCCCTCTTCCCGATCGACGATGAGACGCTCGCCTACCTGCGCCTCACCGGTCGGCCGCCGGAGCTGGTCGGCCTGGTCGAGCGCTACGCGAAGGCGCAGGGGCTCTGGCGCGAGCCGGGTCCCGGCCCCGAGTTCGACGAGGCGCTCGAGCTCGATCTGTCCACCGTCGAGCCGAGCCTGGCCGGACCACGCCGCCCGCAGGACCGGGTCCCGCTCGCGGACCTGGCACGGAATTTCCGTTCCGCCTTCGGTCTCGACGGCCCGGGCGAGGACGAGGGCCGGCCGGACGGCGCCGACCACGTCGTCGAGCTCGTGGTGGACGGCGAGCCGGCGACCCTGCGCAGCGGGTCGGTCGTCATCGCCGCCATCACCAGCTGCACCAACACCTCCAACCCGACGGTCATGGCCGGCGCCGGGCTGCTCGCGCGGAAGGCGGTCGAGCGCGGCCTGCGGGTCGCGCCCACCGTCAAGACGAGCCTGGCGCCCGGCTCGAAGGCGGTCACCGTCTACCTCGAGCGAGCCGGGCTGATGGCGCCGCTGGAGGCGCTCGGCTTCTCCCTTGTCGGTTACGGGTGCACGACCTGCATCGGCAACAGCGGCCCACTCGACGAAGCGGTGGCGCAGGCGATCGAGGAGAGCGGCATCGTCGCCGTGGCGGTCCTCTCGGGCAACCGCAACTTCGAGAGCCGCATCCATCCCCTGGCGCGGGCCAGCTACCTCGCCTCGCCGCCGCTCGTCGTCGCCTTCGCCCTCGCCGGCCGGGTCGACATCGACCTGGCGAGCGAGCCGATCGGGGTCGATCGCGACGGCCGGCCGGTCTACCTGGCCGATCTCTGGCCGAGCGCCGACGAGGTACGCGCGGTGATCGGGTCGTCGGTCGGGCCGGACGTCTTCCGCGGGACGTACGCCTCGGTCTTCGAGGGAGACGAGCGCTGGCGGGCGCTGCCGGTCCCGCCGGGCGCTCGCTACGGCTGGGACCCGGCCTCCACCTACATCGCCCCGCCGCCTTTCCTCGCCGGCCTGGGCCGCGAACCGGAGCCGCCCGCCGACATCGAGGGGGCGCGGGTCCTCGCCTGGCTGGGCGACTCGGTCACGACCGACCACATCTCGCCGGCCGGCTCGATCCCGCCCCGGAGCCCGGCCGGGCAGTGGCTGATCGCGCATGGCGTGGCGCCGCTCGAGTTCAACAGCTACGGCGCGCGGCGCGGCCACCACGAGGTGATGATGCGCGGCACCTTCGGCAACATCCGCCTGCGCAACCGGCTCGTGCCGGAGCGCGAGGGGCCCTACACCGCCCACCGGCCGTCCGGGGAGGAGATGTTCATCTACGACGCGGCCGTGCGCTACGCCGCGGAGGGGGTGCCGGCGATCGTGCTGGCCGGCCGCGAGTACGGGAGCGGATCGTCGCGGGACTGGGCGGCCAAAGGGCCGCGCCTCCTCGGCGTCCGTGCCGTCATCGCCGAGAGCTACGAGCGGATCCACCGCTCGAACCTGGTCGGGATGGGGATCCTGCCGCTCCAGTTCCTCCCCGGGGAGAGCGCGGCGTCCCTGGGGATGACCGGCCAGGAGCGCTATTCGATCCTGGGGCTCGCCGCGGGACTCGCGCCACGGCAGCGGGTCGCCGTACGGGCGGAGGACGGGCGCGGGACACGGACCTTCGGGGCCGTCGCGCGTCTCGACGGGGCGGTCGAGGTGGGGTACTGGCGCCACGGTGGGATCCTGCCGGCGGTGTTGCGGCGGCTGGCCGCCGAGGCGGGCTGAGC
>MGMJ01000130.1:25221-52077 GCA_001794945.1 Chloroflexi bacterium GWC2_73_18 | reverse complement strand
ACCAAGGGGCTATCTCCCCCGACGATGAGATCGATCGATCGGAGCGCGGAGCGGTCGATCTCATGCCTCCCCGAGATGAGACGGTCACGGCCATCACCCGGAGCGATGAGACCGACCGGAAAGCCGCCGGAGCGGTCACGCCCATCTCCCGGGGAGATGGCGGTCCGGGAGGCCGGTCCCGCCGCCGCCCGCCCTCCGCCGGCCGGGCACGAAGCCCGCGACCATCCCGACGACCGCGGCGAGCGCCCCGCCCCAGAGGCCAAGCAGGACGATCCCGACCTCGCCGTAGCCGCCCCCGTACGACCAGGTGCGCGAAACCTGGGCCGGGTCGGGCGCGGGCAGCAGGAGCGTCATCGCCGCGGCGGCGAGCGCCGCCACCAGCGCCCCGCCGACGACGACCAGCGCGAGCGTGGCGACGGCGGCGTGTCCCCCCGACCAGCGGCGCCGGGCAGCCGCACGACCGGCCCACCAGCCCGCGAGGAGGAGCGGAACGCTCCCGGCGAGGACCGCCGCGAGCCCGACCCCCTCCGGCTCGGACGCGTCGAGCGGGTGGCGGACGGTGATCGCCAGCGTGTCGGCCGGGACGCCGTCGAAGCGGGCGGAGAGCCGGTCGCCCTCGCGGGTCATCGCCAGCGACGTGGCGGCGTCCCAGCCGGCCGGCAGCTCGACCGTCACGTCGAGCCTCCGGAACGAGGCCCAGGAGCGGGCCGGCGCCAGCACGTAGCCGACCTGCCAGTCGCGGTAGACCTCCGGCCCGTGGTACTCGGACGGCCGCATCGTGTAGCTGACGGCGAGCTCGTGAACCCCGCGCGCGAGCGTGGCGCGGAAGAGCAACGCGATGCCGGTCGGTTCGACGACCGTGTAGCGACGCTCTCCGCCCCCGATGGCGGGGGCCTCGCTCGGCGGCGCCCAGTCGGGCGGGAGGGTCGGCTCCGCGAGCGGCTCGACCGGTACGGCCTCGCCGTCGACCGTCAACGAGCCGGCCTCGATCCCCGGTGAGACGAAGAGGAGCTCGACCGTCACCGCCTCCCCGCGGTTGTGAACGCGATAGGTGGCCGTCACCGCCGCAGGAGCATTCACGGCGAGCGGCCGCAGGTCGAAGGCGAGCGTCTCGCGCTGGATGTCGAGGTGGCGGAAGACGCCGGACGGCTCGCCGACCGGGTCGCCCGGCGTCCAGGGCGCCGCCATGTTGGCGAGTGCGGCCGATCCGAGTGCGAGGAGCGCCAGCGCCGCCAGCGGGGCCGCGATGCGGGAGACGCGCAATTCAGCCGACCTCCTCCGTCCGACCGGCCGCCCGGGCTCGCGCCCACTCGTCCTCACCGTACTCCGGGATCCCGGCGGTGATCCCACCCTCGACCGGGAGGGCGATCCCGGTCACGAAGCTGGCCTCGTCGGAGGCGAGCCAGACCGCCGACGCGGCGATGTCGGCCGAAGTCCCGTGGCGGCCCCACGGCGGGAGCGGGATCCCCGCGGCCGTGTCGCCCTCCGGCTCGCCCGCCATCCGGTCGGGGAAGCCGCGCATCCCGGGCACGATGAAGCCGGGGCAGATGCAGTTGGCGCGGATCCGGTCGGGTGCCCCGTCGAGGGCGAGCATCCGGGTCAGCATGACGACCGCCGCCTTGGAGACCGAATAGGCGCCGAGCCTCCGCTCCCCGTTGAGCGCGGCGTCCGAGCCGATGGTGATGATCGACCCGCCGCCATGGGCAGACATCCGGGGCATCGCCAGGCGGGCCGCGCGCCATGTCCCGGACAGGTTCGTCTGGAGGATCCCCTGCCAGTCCTCCTCGGTCGTGCGCGAGACGAGCTGGACGACCCCCACCCCGGCCGAGCAGACGAGGATGTCAAGGGGGCCGTGCGCTCGCTCGGACGCGTCGAGAGCGGCCTCCAGCGCGGTCGGGTCGGCCACGTCGGCGGAGACTCCAAGGACCCGTCCCTCCGGGACCGCCGCCGCGAGCGCGCCCGTCGCCTCACGGCAGCGCCCAGGATCCCGACCCACCACCGTCACGGCGGCGCCTTCCTCGAGGAAGCGCCGCGCGATCCCCAGCCCGATGTTCGAGGTGCCGCCGGTGACGAAGGCGACCTTGTCAGCGAGACGCGCGCTGCCCATCGGGTGCAGGATAGCGACGCCGCGGCCGAGCGGCGGACCCGATGTCTCTCAGTACTCGCGAACCGGCACGCCCTGGCGCGCGAAGTCGGGGCGATCCCGGCTGACCACGGTGGCGCCGAGGCCGACCGCGACTCCCGCGATCAGGGCGTCGCCGAGGCCGCGACGCCGACCATCTTCGGCGACCCGCCGGCTCTCCGCGGCCCAGCGCGCCGCCGCGGGATCGACCGCCACGTACTCCAGCGCATCGAGGAGCGTCCGCAGCGCCCGACGCTCGACGGCCGACCCGCCCGAAAGCGCCTCGCACACGACCACGTCGCAGGAGTAGAGCTCGTGCCACTCGGAGAAGAGCTCCCCCAGCAGGCGGATCGCGCCGGGGTGCTCGTGGACGTAGTCGAGCAGGAGGGTCGTGTCGAGGAGGTAGCGCACCGGTGCTAGTCGGTCTCCTCCGAACGGAGCGCCTCGACGCGCGCGGCGATCTCCGAGGGGGTCGCTCGCTCCGAAGGAGGCACCGCCCCGGCCGTCTCGCGGAGGGCCCGGGCCAGGCGATCGCGCTTCACTCGCAGGGCCACGGCCTCCGCCACGTAGCCGCTCCGTCCCCGAGGCCCCGCCAGCCGGTCGACCTCTCGCAGCAGGTCCTCGGGCAGGGTCACGTTGGTGCGGGCGAGCTTCGCCGGCGCGGCCGGTCCAGTGTGCTTTTCGATGTGCATCGGAGTGTGAACCCTAGCACACTCCGGGCATGGCGTGGCTACGCCCGCACGCGGAGGCGGTCGGGGTCGTGGAAGGCGCGCTGGTGGACGACGCCGGCAGCCGACGCGCCCGTCTCGGCCGAGGCGACCGTCAGCGCCGTCCCGTCGCGCGCCGCGTCGGGGACGAGGTAGCCCATCGCCAGGGAGCGGCGCAGGTAGTGCCCGTAGTCGGACGAGGTGACCTTCCCGACCTGGCGGCCGTCGACGCTCGCCGCGTCCCCCGCCTTCGGCAGGAAGTCCATCCCCTCGAAGGCGATCCCCACCAGGAGCCGGGAGAGGCCCTCGTCGCGCTGCCGCTCGAGCGCCTCGCGGCCGACAAAGTCGCCCTTCTCGAAGTGGACCGTCCAGCCCACGTTCGCCTCGAGCGGGCTGGTCGCGTCGTTGAGGTCGAGCCCGAAGAGCGGGTACTTCTTCTCCATCCGCGTGCTGCGCAGCGCGCCGAGCCCGCAGGGGGCGATGCCGAACTCCTCTCCGGCCGCCGTCACCGCGTCCCACATATGCTCGGCGTAGTCGCGCGGATAGAAGAGCTCGTACCCCAGCTCGCCGGAGTAGCCAGTGCGCGAGAGGGTCGCCGGCACCTCGGCCACGACCGCCGTGGTGAAGTGGTAGTAGGGCAGGGCCGCCGTGGAGAGGTCGGCGTCGGTCAGCCTGGACAGCGTCTCTCGCGAGCGCGGCCCCTGGACCGAGAGGTACGCGTTCCCCGAGGTCACGTTCGTCACGTACGCGTGCGTCCCGCGCGCGTGCTCGGTCAGCCAGTCGGTCACGATGTCCGTCCGCGAGGGGGTCGGGCAGACCCACCAGTGTTCGGCCGAGCGGCGGTAGATCGTCAGGTCGTCCACCATGCCGCCCCGCTCGTTGAGCATCGAGGAGTAAAGCGCCCCGCCGTCGGCGAGCCGCGTCACGTCGTTGACCGCCAGGTGCTGAAGGAGCGCCTCCGCGTCGGAGCCCTTCACGTCGACGACGCCCTGGTAGTAGACGTCGTACAGGCCGACCCGCTCGCGGGTGGCCAGGTGTTCCTCGGCGATGGTGGTGAAGCGGAAGGCCGAGTCGAAGCCGAGCCGGTCGACGATCTCGGCCCCCAGCGCCATGAACTTGTGGTAGTAGGGCGTGTGGCGACGGGCCATCGTTCCGTCCCTATCCGCGCCGCCGCAGGCCGCGGCCCTTCAGGTCCCGGATCGCTTCCCGGGCCGCGTTGTGGCCGGGGAGGCCATAGACGCCGCCGCCCGGATGGGTCCCCGAGCCGCAGAGGTACATCCCCCGGATCGGCGTCCGGTAGTCGCCGTAGCCGGGGACCGGGCGCAGGAAGAAGAGCTGGTCGAGGGTCAGCTCACCGTGGAAGATGTGGCCCTGCGGCAGCGCGTAGATCCGCTCGAGGTCGGGCGGCATCAGGATCTGGCGGTCGATGATGCAGTCGCGCAGGTCGGGCGCGAACTCGGCCAGCGTCTCGACCACCGTGTCGGCGAACGTCTCGCGCTCCTCGTCCCAGGTCGTGCCGGCCAGCTCGTAAGGGGCGTGCCCGCCGAAGACGTTGAGGATGTGCTTCCCCTCCGGAGCGAGCGAGGGGTCGGTGAGCGTCGGCACCACCGGGGAGAGGAAGGGGCGGGTCGACGGTCGCCCGTACTTCGCGTCGTCGTAGGCGCGCTCGAGGTACTCGACCGTCGGACCGATGTGGATGTAGGTCGGGAAAGGGAGGCCGATCTTCTCGCGGTCGAAGGTGCTGTAGGTCGGCAGGTGGTCGAGCGCGAAGTTGATCTTGAAAGCGGTCGAGAAGGTCTTGTACGACTCGATCTCGGCGACGACGTCGCCGTCGAGATTCTCGCGCCCGATCAGCCGCAGGTAGGTCGTCTTGGGATCGGCGTTGGAGAGGATCGCCCGGGCAGTGTAGGTGTCGCCGTTGGCGAGCGCCACGCCGACCGCCCGGCCGTCGCGGATGGTGACCCGCTCGACCTCGGCGTCGGTCAGGATCGTCGCCCCCGCCGCCTGGGCGCAGCGCGCCAGCGCCTGGGTGAGGCCGCCCATCCCGCCGCGGATGAAGCCCCAGCCGCCGGCGCCCTCGTGCTCGCCCATCAGGTGGTGGAGCAGGACGTAGGCGCTGCCGGGCGTCATCGGTCCCTTGAAGTTGCCGATGACGCCGTAGTAGGCGAGCGTCGCCTTCAACTGGTCCGACTCGAACCAGCGGTCGAGGAAGTCGACGACCGACTCGGTCATCAGGTCGATGAAGCGGAAGGCGGCGCCGCCCATCTTGCGGAACTTCCAGCCCAGCTCGAGCATGTCGCGGGCGGCGCCCGGCGAGAGCGAGGCGGGCGGCGTCTTCCAGGCCAGCTCGCGCACGAAGCCGGCCGCCTGCGCGAGGAAGCGGTTGTACTCCGGGTACCGTTCGGCGTCGCGCTTGGAGAACTTGGCGATCTCCGCGCAGGTCTTCGCCTCGTCGTCCCAGAGGATCATGTAGCGGCCGTCCTCGAAGGGGACGAAGAGGTTGTCGGTGGGGATCAGCTCGAAGCCGAAGCGGTGGAGCTCGAGCTCCTCCATGAGCCGCCCGTGGAACATGGAAAGGACGTAGCTGGTCGTCGAGACGTGGAAGCCCGGCCAGACCTCCTCGGTGACGCAGGATCCACCGACGATCCCCCTGCGTTCCAGGACGAGCGTCCGCAGCCCGGCCTTCCCCAGGTACGCCGCGGCGACCAGGCCGTTGTGGCCCCCGCCGATCACGATCGCGTCGTAACTACCCGCGCCAGCCATCGCCTGCTCTTCCTCCGCACGGTGCCCCCCGATGGGGGCCATTGTCGCCTCCGCGGGGGCGTCCCGCAGGGCTTTCCGGTGCCGGTCAGGAGACGCGGATGGCAGGAGCGGCGGCGGCCGGCCGGCCCGGCACCTGGTCGCGGGCGCGGTAGCTGGAGCGGACGAGGGGGCCCGACTCGACGTGGCGGAAGCCGAGCGCGAGCGCCTCGGCCTTCATCTCGGCGAACTCGTCGGGATGGTAGTAGCGGACGACCGGCAGGTGGCGCTCCGAGGGGCGCAGGTACTGGCCGATGGTCAGGATGTCGCACTCGACGGCGCGCAGGTCGCGGAACGCCTGGCGCAGCTCCTCGCGCGTCTCGCCCAGGCCGACCATGACGCTCGACTTGGTGTGGACGGTGCCGTCGCGGCCGGCCTCCTCGCGAGCGTACGCCCTGGCCCGCTCGAGGACGCCGAGCGAGCGGTCGTAGCGGGCGCGCTTGCGCACGGGCTTCTGCAGCCGCGCGACCGTCTCGATGTTGTGGTTGAGGATGTCCGGAGCGGCGGCCATCACCGTGCGAAGGGGCGCCTCTGCCCCGTTGAAGTCGGGGATCAGGACCTCCACGCCCATGCCCGGGCAGGCGGCCCGCAGCGCCCGGATCGTGGCGGCGAAGACGTGCGCCCCGCCGTCGGGCAGGTCGTCGCGGGCGACGCTGGTGACGACGCAGTGCTCCAGGCCCATCGCCCGCACCGCCTCGGCGACGCGGCGCGGCTCGTCCTCGTCGAGCCCCAGCGGCCGCCCGGTGGTGACGGCGCAAAAGCCACAGGCGCGGGTGCAGATGTCGCCCAGGATCATGATCGTGGCGGTGCGCTGGTCCCAGCACTCCCCGACGTTGGGGCAGCGCGCCGACTCGCAGACCGTGTGGAGGTCGAGGCCGCGGAGCAGGCGCTTCAGCTCGAAGTAGCCGTCGCCGCTCGGGATCCGGGCGCGGATCCAGTCGGGGTGGCGGCGGAGCGGGGCGCCGCCCGGCGCGGCCGGACCGCTCCCCTCCTCCGGCGCGACGCCGCCGCCCATGGCGATGGTGGCGGGAAGGTGGGCGTGAGCGGTGCGCGCGTCCGCCGCGGTCGGCGGCTGGAAGAGCGGGAGCTCGCGGCGCATCGCGGCCATTCTAGGCGCCCGCCTGCGGCGTGCCCGGCGGCGGCCTGTCCGGGGAGGCGCTACGCTGCGCGTCATGCCGCCCGTCCCCGACCCGTACCGGCTCCTCGGCCTCGACCGGAGCGCCGACGAGCGGGAGATCAAGCGGACCTACCGGCGTCTCGCCAAGCGCTACCACCCCGACACGACGAGCGGCGCCGACGTTCGCCACTTCCTGGCGCTCCAGCACGCCTACGAGCTGCTCGGCGACCCACTGCGACGGCGCGAGTGGGACCGTCGTCACCCCACCAGCGGCTACCGCCGCGCGGCAGCGGCGATGCCGACCAGCCGTCGAGCGGGGGCCACACCGGCAGCGCAGGACCGCGACCGGCCGCGCGATGTGCGCGGTCGCTTTGCCCGCCCCGACCCGAGCGTGCCGTGGTGGGAGGAGGTCCGGACGCCCGGCACCGCCCGTCCCGAGACGTCGGGGTCACGCGGCGAGCCGGGGCTCGGCCCGAGCGCCAGCGGCGCCGCCTGGTCGTCCGCGTCGCGCGCGTACTTCCGCCGGCTCACTCGCCCCGAGGCGTCGTCGGGGACGCGCCGGCCCGCGCCCCGCCGGCCGGCGGCCGACGCGGGGTAGCGTCGCGACGGGTGGTGGACGATGACGATCTCCTGCCCTCGCTGCGGCCGGCCGGTCACCGCGGAGGACGAGGTCTGCCCGGGTTGCGGCGCACGCCTCGCCCCCGGGGAGGCCGGGCGGTCCGCCAGCTTCAGCGAGCGCTACCGGGGGACGGCCTGGGAGACGGACCTTGCGGGTGTCCCGGAGGCAGCGCCGCTCGCCCAGGGGTCGACGGTCGGCGCAGGGCCACTCCGCCTGCTGGCGGCGGGGAGCTGGCTCGCCTTCGCCGCCCTGACCGGGATCCCGGCGGCGCAGGCTCTCTGGGCCGCACCTCCGGCCGGCGAGGCGGTCGCGTCGCCGCTTGCGCTCGTCAACGGGCTCGCCGCCCTCGTCGCGCTCCTGCTCGCCGGGCTCCTGCTCGCCGCTCCGTTTCTCCGCCGCGGGGAGCGTCGCCTCCTCGAGGCGTCGGTCGCCTGGGGACTCGGCTCGGCGGCGGGCGGCCTCCTCCAGGTCTGGCAGGGCCGCGCGGCGGAGGACTTCACGCTCTCGATCCTCCTGGCGCTCGCCGCCGGCGGGCTTAGCCTGGCCGCTCGAGGGGCACTGCCCGACGCGGGGGAGTAGCGGGCCGCTTCAGTGCTCGCGGCGATCGGGGACGTTGGCGACGGCCGCCCCCGGCGATGCGCGGGAGGGGATCACCAGATCGGCGTGTTGGTGTCGATCGCCTCGAGCTCGCGGCGCAGGTCCTGCAGGAAGGCGCCGACCTGGGCCCCGTCGGTGGCGCGGTGATCGAACGACGCGCAGAGGTTCATCATGGGCCGGATGGCGATCGCCTCGCCGCCCGGCGTCTCGACCACGACCGGCCGCTTGACGATCGCTTCCATGGAGACGATGACGACCTGCGGCACGTTGAGGATCGGCTGGCTCCAGACCGAACCGAACCAGCCGGTGTTGTTGACGGTGACCGTGCCGCCCTGCACGTCCTCCAGCCTGAGCCCGCCGGCGCGGGCCCGGTCGGCGAGGTCGCGGATGGCGCGGTTGAGGCCGTGGACCGAGAGCTGGTCGGCGTCCTTGACGACCGGCACGATCAGGCCGTTCTCGACCGCCACCGCGATCCCCACGTTGATGCGGCGCTTGCGCAGGAGGCCCTGCTCGGTCCAGTGGGCGTTGAGGTCGGGGTGGCGGCGCAGCGCCTCGACGGTGGCCCTGACCACGAAGGGCACGAAGGAGAGGCCGATCCCCTCGCGCGCCTCATAGGGCGCCTTCGCCGCGCCGCGGGCGGCGACGATGCCCGACATGTCGATCTCGATGCAGGTGTAGGCGTGCGGCGCCGTCGTCTTGGAGCGGACCATGTGCTCGGCGATCTGGCGGCGCATGGTGACGAGGGGGACGAGCTCCTCGTCCGGCGCGATGGCGGGAGGCGCGGCGGGCGGTGGCGTGGCGGGGGCGGCCCCGGCGCCGGCAGCGAAGGCGAAGACGTCCTCGCGGGTGATCCGCCCGCCCTGCCCCGTGCCGGGCACGCGGGCCAGCTCGACACCCAGCTCTCGGGCGAGCCGACGGACCGCCGGCGTCGTGCGCCCCACCTCGCCGGGCGCCGGGGCCTCCGCAACGGCCGGGGCAGGTGTCGATTCGATCGCGCGCGGCTCGGTCCCGGCGACCGTCCCCAGAACGGTGGGCTCCATGGCGCCCGCGCCCGTCTCGTCGATCTCCGCGATCTCGGCGTTGTTGGGGACCGTGGCGCCCTCCGGGGCGAGGATGGCGGCGAGCGTCCCGGCGAAGGGTGAGGGGACCTCGGCGTTCACCTTGTCGGTGATCACCTCGACGAGCGGCTCGTACTTCTCGACGCGGTCGCCGACCTGCTTGAGCCATTTGCCGATCGTGCCCTCGGCGACGCTCTCGCCGAGCTGGGGCATCGTCACCTTCGCCATCGTCGGGACCTCAGTAGGCCGCCAGGGTGCGGATCCCCGCGGCGATCTTGTCGGGGCTGACCATGAACCAGTCCTCCAGGGCATGGTTGTAGGGGACGCCCGGGACGTCGGGGCCGGCGACCCGCGTGATCGGGCCGTCGAGGTAGTCGAACGCCTCCTCCGCCAGGATCGCCGCGATCTCGGCGCCGTAGCCGCCGAACTTGTTGTCCTCGTGGACGATCAGGCACTTGCCGGTCTTGCGCACCGAGGCGAGGAGCGTCTCACGGTCGAGCGGGCGCAGGGTGCGCAGGTCGATCACCTCGGCGCTGATCCCGTCGGCGGCGACCAGCTCTGCCGCCTCCAGGGCGTAGTGGGCCATCAGCCCGTAGGCGACGATCGTCACCTGCGAGCCGTCGCGGGTCACCTGGGCGCGCCCGAGCGGCACGGCATAGTCCCCCTCGGGGACCTCGCCTCGGACGCTCCGGTAGAGCTTCTTGTGTTCGAAGAAGAGGACCGGGTCCTCGTCGCGGATGGCGCTCTTGAGCAGGCCCTTGGCGTCGTAGGGCGTCGACGGGATGACGACCTTGAGCCCCGGCACGTGGGTGAAGAACGCCTCGACCGACTGGCTGTGGTAGAGCGCGCCGTGGACGCCACCGCCGTAGGGGGCGCGGATCGTGATGGGGCAGCCGAAGGCGCCGTTGGAGCGGTAGCGCATCCGCGCCGCCTCCGACACGATCTGGTTGAACGCCGGGAAGATGAAGTCGGCGAACTGGATCTCGGCGACGGGGCGGATCCCGTTGGCCGCCGCGCCGATCGAGACGCCCACGATCATCGACTCGGTGAGCGGCGTGTCGACCACGCGGTCGGCGCCGAACTCCGCGTGCAGCCCGTCGGTCGCCAGGAAGACGCCGCCCTTGCGCCCGACGTCCTCGCCCAGGACGACGATCGAGGCGTCGCGCCGCATCTCCTCGGCGAGCGACTCGCGGATCGCCTCGATGTAGGTGCGGACTGCCACGGGACGCCCGCTCCTAGGCTTCCGGCTCGAAGTAGACGTGGCGCCTCGCCGTGGCCGGGTCGGGGTCGGGCTGCGCCTCGGCCCAGTCGGTGGCGTCGTCGATCGCCGCCCGGACCTCCGCTCCGAGGCGCGCGTCGGCCTCCTCGTCGAGCACGCCCGCCCCGAGCAGCTCCTCGCGGAAGCGCGGCAAGGGGTCGCGGGCGCGCTGGGCGGCGATCTCCTCCGGGGCGCGGTACTTCGTCTGCTGGTCGTCCGAGGAGTGACCCGTAAGGCGCGTCACCTTGGCCTCGATCAGCGTCGGCCCCTCGCCGCGTCGCGCTCGCTCGATCGCCGCCCTGCCGGCCCGGAAGCAGGCGAGGACGTCGGCCCCGTCGACGACGACACCGGGCATGGCGTAGCCGGCCGCCCGCTCGGCCAGGTCCTCGATGGCGCACTCGATGCTCGCCGGCACGCTGATGGCGTAGCCGTTGTTCTCGATCATGATGACCACCGGGAGACGGTGGATGCCGGCGAAGTTGAGGCCCTCGTGGAAGTCGCCCTGGTTGGACGAGCCCTCGCCGAGCGAGGTGAGGGCGACCTGGTCGGTGCGACGCAGCTTCGCGGCGAAGGCGATGCCGACGGCATGGAGGACCTGGGTGGCGACGGGCGAGGAGGTGGAGAGGATGTTGTAGGCCGAGCCGCCGTAGTGGCCGGGCATCTGCCGCCCACCCGAGGAAGGGTCGGGCGCCCTGGCGTAAAGGGCGAGGAGGATCTCGCGCGGGGTCATCCCGAAGGTGAGGACGGCCGCCACCGAGCGGTAGTAGGGAACGAGCCAGTCGTGGCCGTGGCGCAGGCCCGAGGTGATCGCCACCTGGGCCCCCTCGTGGCCCTGCCCGCTGATGACGAAGGGGACCTTGCCGGCGCGGTTGAGCGTCCACATCCGCTCGTCGAGCGCCCGGGAGAGCGCGATCAGCCGGTAGATCTCGAGGAGCTCGCGGTCTGAGAGGCCGAGGTCGACGCCGAGGCGGCTCCCGGCGGCCTTCGTGCGCTCGGTGGTGGCCATCGCCTCCCTCGACCCTCTAGAAGTTGATGGCGCGCCCGTCGACGGCGAGCGCCGCCTCGCCGAGCGCCTCGGAGAGGGTCGGGTGCGGGTGGACCGCGCCGCCCATCTCCCAGGCGGTCGCCTCGAGGAGCGTCGCCACCGACGCCTCGCCGATGAAGTCGCTGACGTGCGGCCCGATCAGGTGGACGCCGACGACGCGGCCGTCATCCGCGCGCGCGATCACCTTGGCGAAGCCCTCGTACTCGCCGCCGATCAGCGCCTTGCCGTTGGCCAGGAAGGGGAACTTCCCGACCTTCACGGCGATCCCCGCCGCGGCGCACTCCTGCTCGCTCTTGCCGAGGGTGGCGACCTGCGGGCGGCAGAAGGTCGCCCTCGGCATCTCGTCGTAGTCGATCGGCTCGGGGTCGGTGCCGGCGATCCGCTCGACGGCGACGATCCCCTCGTGGGCGGCGACGTGGGCGAGGGCGAAGGTGGGGACGATGTCGCCGATGGCGTAGAAGTGCGGCTCGGCGGTGCGCATGAAACGGTCGGTCTCCACGAAGCCGCGCGCGTCGACCTTCGCCCGGGTCGTCTCCAGGCCGACGTCGTCGGTGACCGGCGCCCGACCCACCGCCACCAGCAGCATCTCGGCGCGCAGCTCCTTCCGCTCGCCGCCCTCGGGTCCCACCGCCAGTCTCACGCCGCCGTCCCCGCGCCCGACCGCGGCCGGGTCGAATCGGGCGTTCGTCATCACCTCGATGCCGCGCCGCCGGAAGGCGCGCTCCAGCTCCTTGCCGATCTCGGCGTCCTCGAGCGGCACGAGCGAGGGGAGGTACTCGAGGAGCGTCACCTTCACCCCCAGGTCGGCGTAGAGGGAGGCGAACTCGACCCCCACCGCCCCGGCGCCGACGATGACGATGCTCTCCGCGGCGCGGTCGAGGCGCATCAGGTCGTCGCTGGTCACCACCCGCTCGCCGTCGGGCTCGAGGCCGGGCAGGCTCTTGACGCGGCTGCCGGTGGCGAGGATGACGTCGGTCCCCTGGAGGATCCGCTCGCCGCCCTCGCCGAGCGCGACGCGGACTTTCTTCCCGCCCTCGAGGCGGCCGCGGCCGGCGACGTACTCGATGCCGTTCTTCTTGACCAGCGACTGGAGTCCCTTGTGCAGCCGCTCCACGATCCCCTCGCGGCGCTTCACGATCGCCGCGTAGTCGAAGCCGGGGTTCTCGGCGCGGACGCCGAAGTCCGCAGCGTGGAGGACGCGCGCGTAGAACTCGGCCGACTCGAGCATCGCCTTGGTCGGGATGCAGCCGACGTGGAGGCATGTCCCGCCGATCTTGGCCCGCTCCACCAGGGCGGTCCGGAGTCCCAGCTGGGCCGCGCGGAAGGCCGCCGAATAGCCGCCGGTGCCACTCCCCAGGATGACGAGGTCGAAGTCGTTGCTGCTGCCGACCGCCACGGCCGGATGGTAGCAGCGCACCCCGGGAGCCGCGAATCCCCCCGAGAGCCCCGCCGCCCGCCGCTCAGGTCCGGTGGCGCGAGCGCAGCTCCTCCTCGAGGTGGAGCGGGGCGACGATGGCGCGGCGCTCGTACTCGCCCCACTCCTCGCGGGGCAGCATGTACATCACCTCGAACTCGTTGCCGTCGGGGTCGTGCCCGTAGAGGCTCTTGGTGGCGCCGTGGTCGCTCTCGCCGACGTAGGCGCCGGCACGCAGCAGGTCGTCGCGGGCGGCGGCCAGCGCATCGATCGAGTCGACCTGCCAGGCGAGGTGGTAGAGGCCGACCGAGCCGCGCGGCGGGCTGGGCGCCTGCGGGCCGACCGCCATCAGCCCCAGGTCGTGGTGGTTGGCCGAGCCACCGGCCTTCAGGAACGCCATGACGCTGCGCTCGCGGGCCACCTCCTCGAAGCCGAAGAGATCGCGGTAGAAGGCGCAGGCGCGGTCGAGGTCGCGGACGTAGAGGACGGCGTGGTTGAGGCGGCGAACGGGGATCATGGGACACGGTCTCCTGGCTGGGTGAGGCTCGCCCGAGTCTACCCGACGGCGTACACTCGGCCCACGAATGGATGCGTTGTCGCTCGTCCAGGCCGCCATCCTGCTCGTCCTCGGCTACCTCGTCGGGTCGGTCCCGACCAGCGTCATCGTGGCGCGCCTCACCCGCGGCCCCGACCCGCGCACGGTGGGGAGCGGCCGCACCGGCGGCACCAACGCGATCCGCGCGCTCGGCTGGGGGCGCGGGCTGGCCGTCGGCTTCCTCGACGTCGCCAAGGGGCTCCTGCCGGTCCTCGTCGCGCGCTGGCTGAGCGCCGGCGCCACGGTCGAGACGCTGGTCGCTCTCGCCGCCGTCCTGGGCGCGAGCCGCTCGGTCTTCCTCGGCTTCTCGGGCGGGCGCGGGGTCGCGTCGGGGATCGGGGCGATGCTGGTCATCGACTGGCGCGTCGTGGCCCTCGCGCTGCCGGTCTTCCTCGTCGTCATCGTGGCGACGCGCTACGTCTCGCTCGGCTCGTTGCTGGCCACGGCGACCGCGGCCGCCGTGCTGGCCGGACTTGTCGCGCTCGGCGGGGCGCAGGCGGTCTACCTGCTCTACGGGATCGGGGCGGCGCTCCTGATCTGGGTCTCCCACGCCGACAACATCGACCGCCTGATCCACGGCCGCGAGCGGAAGTTCGCCATCCCCGGCCTCGACCGCCGCTGATGGACCGCCCGCGTCCGGGCCCGACCGACTCGATCGTCGACGTCGCCGGCCTGGTGGTCGGCCAGGTCGAGCTGGGCGCCTGCGAGGAGACGCCCGACGGCGCGACCGGGGTGACCGCCATCGTGGCGCCGGGAGGCGCGCTCGGAGCGGTCGACGTGCGCGGCGCGGCGCCCGCCACTCGCGAGACCGATGCCCTCTCGGCGCTGGCCTCGGGTGAGCGGACCCACGCCGTCCTCTTCGCCGGGCGAAGCGTTCACGGGCTCGACGCCGCCGGCGGCGCCGTGCGAGAGCTGGAGCGTCGGGGGATCGGCCTGCCGATCGAGGCGCCCCGCGGACGGATCCTCATCCCCATCGTCGCGGCGGCCGCCATCTTCGATCTCGCCCACGGCGACGCCGACGTTCGTCCCGACGCCGATGACGGGCGGCGGGCGATCCTGGCCGCCCTCGACGGCCCGGGCGGGCGGCCGCGCAGTGGCAACGCCGGTGCCGGCGCCGGGGCGGTCACCGGGAACGTCGCCCCGCCGCGACTCAAGGGCGGCGTCGGGCACGCCAGCCTGGTCGTCCCCGGGAGCGGGGCAACGGCCGATCTCGTCGTCGGCGCGCTGGTCGTGGTGAACAGCGCCGGGTCGCTCGTCGACCCGCTCAGTCACCGACCGTGGGCGACATGGGGCGGCTTCAACACGCCCGGCCCGGTCCCCGACTTCGAGCGGATCGGCTCGGCGCGCGGGCAGACGACACTCGCCGTCGTCGGCACCAACGCGCGCCTGGGCAAGGCGCAGCTGGCCCGCGTCGCGGCGATGGCCCACGACGGCCTGGCGCGCGCGATCCGGCCGGTCCATTCGAGCGTCGACGGCGACGCCGTCTTCGCTCTCGCCGTCCCCGAGGCGCTCGACCACCCGGGGGTCGACGCTCACCCGTGGGGCCCCGCGGCGGTCACCATCGTCGGGGCGCTCGCCGCCGACGCGGTGACGCGCGCCATCCTCGACGCGCTCGAGTCCGCCCGCCCGAGCGGCGGGTTGGAGGCGTACCGGGGCTGAGGGCGGTCGGGGCGGCGCGGCTGGGCCGGCGCGGCTGGGCCGGCAGGCCGGGATGCGGCTGGGCCGGTGGGCCGGCGCGCGGCGGCGACCCACCCGGGGCGGAGACGACCCACCCGGGGCGGAGGCCCTACCACCAGCAGTGGCATGGAATCGTTCGCCCACGCTCACAGCGTGGCGCGAACCCGGCTTCCGCTTGCCGGTTCACACGGTCGAGGCGATCCGCTTCTCGGTGCGTGTGCCGCGTTACGGTGCCCCGGCGCGGGCCGAGCCGCGACGGCGGCCGGACCACACCCGGCCACGACCTGACCTCCGGCCCTGCCGTCGCGACCCGACGCAGGCCACCATGATCCCGTGACGAACGTGGATCGAGTCGAGCGGTGGGTGCGCCTGGCCGGTGCGATCGCCGTGCTCCCGCCGCTGGTCGCCGTCTTCTGGGGGCTCGGAAAGGGGCTGCGGCGCCCGTCGGGACGCGAGACGGGACGGGCGCGGGCGTTGCTGCGGGGGCCTGTCCTCACGGTCGAGACGATCCTCTTCTTCGGTGCCTGTGCCACGCTCTGGCGTCCCGTCCGGCGCCAGCCGTCCGGTCCGCTGCGGGCGCTGGCGCTCGTCCTCGGAACCGTCCTCTACTTCCCCGGGCTCGCGCTCGTCATGTGGGGCCGCATCGCGCTCGGCGCGATGTTCAACGTCTCCAGCGGTTTCGGCGCCCGCCTCTACGCCGGGCACCGGCTGGTCAGCGGCGGGCCCTTCGCCATCGTTCGCCATCCCGTCTACCTGGGGTACCTGCTCGCCGCCGTCGGCGGTCTCCTCCTCTACCGGACCTGGACGCTCGTCCTCCTCGTGGCGATCTCCCCCGCTCTCGTGCTGCGGGCGCGCCGCGAGGAGGAAGCGCTGGCGGGGGAGTTCGGCGAGGCCTGGGAGGCGTACCGCCGGCGCGTGCCGGCGTGGCTGCCGCGGCTGCCTCAGCTCCCCGCCGAGGCTTCCCCGGCGAAGAGGTAGCGCCACAGGAGCGCCACGGCCGCCGCCCCGGCGAGCGGGCCGATCCACCAGACGTACCAGGCGTCGAAGTATCCGCCGGCGACGGCCGGGCCGAACCAGCGCGCCGGGTTGAGCGCGCCGCCGGTGAGCGGCCCGCCGAAGAGGATGCCCGCCGCCAGGGCGAGCCCGATCGCCAACCCACCGACCTTCGGCCCGCGCCGGTCGATCGCGGTGCCGTAGACGGCCAGGACCAGGACCGCCGTGGTGAGCCCCTCGATGGCGATCCCCTGCAGGTCGCTGGTGCCCGGCCCGAGCACCGGGACGCCGAGCTTCGCCGCGTTCACCGCGTCGACGGACGCGACGCCGCGGATCGCCAGGCCCGCGGCGACGGCGCCGATCAGCTGCGCGGCGACGACCGCCACGGTGCGCACCGTGCCCTGGTGCCCGCTGATCCAGAGCGCGACGCTGACCGCCGGGTTGAGCTGGCCGCCGCTGATGTGACCGAACACGCTCACCAGGACGGCCAGCACGACGCCGTGGGCCAGGGCGACGGCGACGAGCTCGGGCGTTCCCCCGGCCTGGATCGGCGCCACGATGCTGCCGATGCCGACGACGAAGAAGAGGAACGTCCCGACCGCCTCGGCGACGACCGGTCCGAGCAGCGAACGATCCATCGGCTCCTCCCTCCGGTAAGTGGACCGGCGCGCGGTTTCGGGCGCCCTACGGCCGTCCCCGCCGCAGCGCCACGACGAGCACGACGGCGGTGACGACGACCAGGACGACGATCATGGTAGGCGGCCCGCCGAAGAACGACGCGACGCCCGGGACGGCGAAGGCGAGCAGCTGCAGCGCCAGCACGGCGACGACGATGAGCGCCGCCACGAGCGCGATCCGCCGGAGCCCGACCTCGCCGTCCACCAGCGACCCCTAGGCGGGATCGGCCTCGGGCGGGATGCCGATCGGGGCGACCAGGACGCGCCCCGCCAGCGCCGCGCCGCGGCGAGTCAAGAGGCCGGTCTTCGGCCGGTGGAAGGTGATGGTGACGTCGGCCCGAACGACCGGGTCGGACGGGTCGCCGCTGGAGAGGTCGATGGCGGTCGGGGTATCGACCGAGACGACCGGCACCCCGGCCGCCCGGGCGCGATGGATCAGCTCGACCGCGGCGCGGATCGGCTCCCGCAGCTCGCCGCGCACGCCGGTCCCCAGCAGGGCGTCGATGACGATCGACGCCTTCTCGATCCCGTGCCCCACGAGCGCCACCTCGTGGGCGGTCGCGGCGTGGAGCCGGGTCACGCTGGGCAGTCGCTCCAGCCGGTCCCATGCCCGCGCCGCTTCGGGGGTCCCGGGGCGCGACTCGGTGGCGACCAGGACGACCGCCACGCGCGGCGCCTCCGCTCCGCCGCTCCCGGCCCCGCCGGCGAGGAACCAGGCCGCGACCGAGCCGTCGCCGCCGTTGTTGCCGGGCCCGGCAAGGACGAGGATCGGGCCGCTCCCCCAGCGGTCCGCCTGGAGCAGGAGCGCCCGGACGGCCGCGGCGACCGCCGCCCCGGCGTGGGTCATCAGGCTCCAGCCCGAGACGCCCAGCCGCTGGGCGCGGTGGTCGGCGCCGCGCATCGCCTCGGCCGTCATCGGCGACGCGCTCATCGCCTCGCGCCAGCGCGCGGCGAGCGCGTCGAGATCAAGCGCGCCCTCACGCAGAGCTGCGTCGTCGGCGGGCAGCGGCACGGATCCCATGAGGCTAGCCTGACACGGCCCCCGCGGGGGAGGTCGGCAGCCGCGCACGACCCAGGCCGTCCAGCTCGACCAGACCCTCGGCCGCGAGCCGGCGGAGCGCGACGGCGACCCGTGCCGACGGGTGGTCGCCCAGCGGCTCACCGAAGGCGAGATAGGTGCCGTCGGGCGCGGCGCGGAGGCGCTCGACGATCCGCCCGCGGAGCCATCGGGTCGTGGCCGGGTACGGCTCGGCAACGCCGACGCGCGCCCGTACGCGCGCACGCGCCGGCCCCGGGCTCGCGCCGATGAGCTGCCCGGCCGAGGCGCAGAGCGACCGGACCGGGCACTCGCCGCAGCGGGGCACCCGCGGGCGGCAGAGCGCGGCGCCCAGGTCCATCAGCGCGTGCGTCCAGTCCGCGGGACGGCGGGGATCGACGAGCCCGTCGGCGATCCGCTGGATCGTCCGTGGCGGCGGGGCGGTCGCCGGGCCGACCAACCGCGAGACGACGCGGCGAACGTTCGTGTCGACCGCCGCCACCGGCACGCCGAAGGCGATCGCGGCGACCGCCCGGGCCGTGTACGGCCCGACGCCGGGGAGCGCCTCGAGCGCGGCGACGTCGCCGGGGAGCCGCCCGCCGTGGCGCTCGACGACGGCACGCGCCGCCCGCCCAAGGTCAAGTGCCCGCCGGTTGTAGCCGAGCCCCGCCCAGGCGCGCAGCACGTCCGCGGGGGAGGCGGCCGCCAGGTCGGCCAGGGCCGGGAAGCGGGAGACAAAGGCGCGCCAGGCGGGCTCGACGCGGGCGACCTGCGTCTGCTGCAGCATCACCTCGCTGACAAGGACGGCGTACGGGTCGGTCGAGCCGCGGAAGGCGAGCGGGCGGCCCCGCCGGTCGAACCATCGCAGGACGGCGCGCCGGACGGCGCGGACGGCGGTCGGGTCGGCGGGCTCCACGGCGGCGAGCGTAGCATCGGCGGCGTGAGGGAACCGCGCGCGCACCCTGGGACGTCTCGGCAGCGACCGATGCGCAGGACGATCTTCCTCGTCGCGATCCTCGCCTGGCTCCTCCCGGCGGCGGCTCCGTTGCGTGCCCTAAGCTGCATGGAACTCCCGCCCAACGCGGCCGAGAAGGCGATCACGGGCGAGCCGGCCAACGGCGTCACCTGGGACACGGTCTTCATCGGCACCGTGGTCAACGCTCCACGCGACCCCAACGGCGGGATGCCGGGCGCGATCGCGATCCGGGCCGAGGTCTTCCTCCGCGGCCAGGCCGAGGAGACCGTGCGACTGGGTGAGGGCGACGCCGTGTGGACGTCGATCAACGAGGTCGGCCGCCGCTACCTCGTCGTCGGCATCCGCCAGGACGACGGCACCCTCTCCACGCTCTGCGGCCCGAGCCGGCTGATCGCCGACGACGCGGACGCCCGATACCTCATCTCGCTCGCCGCTTCGCCCGTCTACCTCGACGGCTCCGGGCCCTCGCCGTCGCCCACCGGCGGCGCCGGGTCGGCGGACCTGCTTTCGCCCGCGCTCATCGTGCTCGTGGCGGTCGGTGCAGTGGCCGGCGCGGTCGTCGCCTCTGCCCTCTTTGGGAACCGCAGGACCGCCGCCTGACGGCGGATCCACCCGACGACCTCGCCGAGCACCTGCTCGCCCTCCGGCTCGTTGAAGAGCTCGTGGCGGAGCGCCGGGTAGACGACCCGTTCCACGACAGGGAGCTCGGCCATCGGGGCGCTCGCTTCGGGCGGCACGATCGTGTCCTGGCCGCCCTGGATGACGAGCGTCGGGACCGCCAGCCGCCGCCACGCCCGAACGAGTGACCGAGCAGGACGGTCGGGATCCCGCTCGAGCGGATCGCCTCGAGCGCACGGTCCATGTCGTCCAGGTAGACCCCCCAGCGCCCCACCCAGGCGCGCCGCCCGCCCGATCTCCCGAAGCCGCGAAGGTCGAGGGCGTGCGTGTCGATGCCGGCACGCGCGAGGACGGCACCCGCCCGCTCGTACCGGCCGCTGTACTCGGCCAGGCCGTGGACAATCAGGAGGGTCGCCCAGGGCTCGCCCGCCGGCGGCCAGTGGCGCCCGGCGAGGGGGAGTCCGTCGGCGGCGGCGAGCGAGATGACGACGCTCATGGGCGGTCCAGCATCCGGCGGCAGAGCTCGGCCTGCTCGCGGGCATCGTCGAGCGCGTGGTGACTGTGCCGGACGGGCGTCGGATAGCGCTCGCGGACGGCGCCGCGGACCGTCTGGCGCCACTCGGTCACCTCGGGCAGGTGCCGGCCCAGGTAAAGCGCCTTGAGGTCGAGGCCGCTGACGCCGAACGGGTTGGAGCCGTGGAACCGGTGGAAGTAGTCGGCG
The DNA here is from genome assembly GCA_001794945.1 of Chloroflexi bacterium GWC2_73_18. Lineage (GTDB taxonomy): Bacteria > Chloroflexota > Limnocylindria > Limnocylindrales > CSP1-4 > GWC2-73-18. The sequence goes on along the minus strand of MGMJ01000130.1, from coordinate 32,048 downwards.
ACCCACATCCAGTCGTAGGTCGCGTTAAAGGCGACGAAGACCGGCGTCGCTCCGTCGCACTCCCGTTCGATCCAGTGCGCGAAAGCTCGCATGGCGGCGGGCGGCGAGGCGCCGTGCTCGGCCAGATGCGCGCGGGAGATCCCGTGGACGCGCTCCTCCTCGGTGCCCCAGGGCATGCCGGGGATCTCCTGGAGCTCGACGTAGAAGCTCGCTTCGGGACGATCGACCGGGCAGGCGCCGATGGCGACGAGGCTGCCGGTGCCCGGGGTCGGGCCCGACGCCTCGACGTCGACGCTGATCCACGCCTCACCACCGTGTCGCGGCATCCGCGCATGGTACGGCAACGTGGCGCACACTCTGGGCGGCAGGTGCAGCGGAGGTCGGTCGAGATGGCCAGGACGAAGAGGCGGATGCGGAGGAGCGACGACGCGATCGCCGGCATCATGGAGTCGGCGCGTCGGCTGGGTGTCGAGGTCGACGAGACGGAGGCGGCGCGCTGGCTCGCCACGATGGCCCGCGAGGCGGCGGGCGGCGACGTCGTCGTCGACGTGGACTCGGGTGTCTACGGCCACCGCGTCACCATGCTCGACTTCACACCGGCCGAGCTGGCGCGCTTCCGCGAGATCGGGGAGATCGTCGGCTTCGACGATCGCCCGGGGCAGGTGCTCACCGCGCTCGCCCTCTCCGGGTCGGCGGCGCAGAGCAAGATCCAGAGCTACCCTGGCGACTGCGACTACTTCGAGCGCGTCCACATCATGGCGCCGACGCGCGACGAGGCGTGCCGCATCCTGGCCGAGGTGATCCGCGAGAAGGCCCTGGCCACGACCGTGGGGCCGACGCACCGGCTGTGGGAGGTGAAGTTCGGCTCGTACCCCTTCGACGGGACGCGCGCCGGGAAGCCGGTGAAGGCCGGCGGGCCGATCAGCTGGACGGCCGAGGAGGTCGGGACCGGCCGGGTCGAGCTCGAGCGCCCCGACGGCTCGGCGGCCACGCTCACTTGGGAGGACGCCTCGGCCGAGCCGGGCTGGTGCAAGCTCGACTGGGTCGTCGCCGACCCGGTCCGCCGTCGCCTGGCCAACGCCTCGAACATGCTCGACGTCACCTGGGAGGCGCCCGACGGCGCGATCACGCCGCTCGACGGCTTCATCGACCCGTACTTCCAGGAGGTCTACCTCGAGGCCGACTCGATGCCGGTCTTCTCGAAGCTGGTCAAGCAGCTCTCCGCCGACGCCGTCGACGAGTACGTCGAGCAGCTCGAGCACGAGGTCTGGAAGTACACGGTCAAGGAGCGCAACTACGGCAAGGCGGCGCGGCGGATGTACAACATCTTCCGGCTCACCGGCCGCTACCCCGAGGCGGCCTACCTGCGCGAGCTCTTCGACGAGCCGACGACCGTCCTCTACCAGGTCGCCGCCCTGGTGCGCACGCTCGACGAGGCGGCCCGCCCCGGCGCCGAGTTCGACACCGAGGCGATGCTCGCCCAGGCCGACGAGCTGATCGTCTCGGCGATCCAGGCGTTGGAGGGACAGAAGGAGGTGGAGATGGTCCGCCACCTGCTCCGCGTGCGCGACAGCCTCGCCCGTTCCGGCGCCGCGGCCGCCCGCTCGGAGGACGTCCGGGAGGTCACCTCGGCCGCCCTGGATGCGGTCAACACCTACTTCTACGAGCGGCTCGTCGCGTTGCCGGCGATCCGCTCCTACCTCGACGGGATCGCCGCCTCGGGCGGATAGCGCCGGGCGTCGGTTCTCCGCGACGGGATCGCGGGCCGACGCGGCACGGCGGTCGGAGGCGGGGGAAGGAGCGCCGGCGGCTCGCGACAGCCGCCGAGCGGCCGCGCGCCGGGCAAGCCGGTCCGCCGGCTCGAGGCAGCGGCCGACCCTCGAGCGCCCGAGCCGTCCGGGATACGATCCACCGTCACCGTCGTATCCGTGACGGAGAGGGTCGCCGACCTCCGCCACGGCGTCGCCGACCGTCCGTTCGACCGTCGTCGGCGGCACCGTGCTCTCGGCCGCGAGCTCGATCCCGCATCCGGCGGTCGAGCCCGACGCCTCTTGACAGCGCGCGCACCATAGGCGTCGTCGGGAGGCGGGGGCTCGGGGGAGAGGGATGGGATTCGATGCAGGGAGTGGGGCTGGGCGCGACGCCGTTCCGCGCCGAGATCCGGGCGCTCTTCACGGTGGCGATGGCCGTCTTCGTGGTGACGGTCGTCATCGGCATCCTCAACGGTCTCGACCTGGTCTCGTTCGACCGGGCCGACCTCTTCGGCGGCAACACGCTGATGACCCATGTCCACGCCGGCACGCTGGGCTGGATCACGCTCTCGGTCTTCGCGGCCTGCCTCTGGCTCTTCGGCGAGAGCGCGGGCGCCGCGGGAAGCTGGGTCCGTCCGCTCGCGTGGCTGTCGGGGGTCGGGATCCCGCTCTACGTCGCCGCCTTCTACGCCGGCGTCGCGGTCGATCTCAACGTCGTCTACCCGCTCCGGGCGATCACCGGCACGGTCGTCCTCGCGGCCATGCTCGGGTTCCTCTGGTGGTGCTGGCGGGCGAGCCGGGGGGCCCCCATGACGACGGCGCGGTTCGCCTTCCTGGGCGGCCTCGTGACGGTGGTGATCGGGGCGATCTTCGGGGTGCTCCTCCAGGTCCAGTACGCGACCAAGGGCACGCTCTTCCCGGGAGGCGTCGACCCGATCGGCGCCCACGTCACGGCGATGGCCTTCAGCTACCTGGTCCTGGTCGGCATGGGGATCGCGGAGTGGCGCCTGATGCCCGGCGCCACCTTCACGCGCTGGGCGGCCGCCCAGGTGGTGCTCCTCTTCCTGGGGGGCCTGATCCTGGTGGTGGCCAGCCTGATCGGCATGCTCCAGCTCGCGGGGCTCAACCTGCTCTTCGAGGTCGCCGCCACGGTCATCTTCGTGGCGCGGCTCTGGCCGGCGATCGCCCGCGCCGCCTGGCTCGCGGCGGGGAGCGCCCGGCACTTCGCCGCCAGCGCGATCTTCGTGCCGATCGACATCCTGATCCTGGCCTATCTGCTCGTCGTCTACGTGATCATGGCTGAGCCGACCGAGGGTGGCGGCGGGCCCGACCTGGCATCGATCCCGGCCTGGCTCATCTTCGCCCTCGACCACGCCGTCTTCATCGGCGTCTTGACCAACGCCATCTTCGGGCTCTTCGGCGAGGCGACCCACGGCCGGGCCGCCTTCTGGAGCTGGGCCGACCACGTCATCTTCTGGGGCGTCAACATCGGGCTGATCGGCTTCGTCGCGGGACTGGCCACGGAGACGGTCGTCCTCAAGCAGGTCTTCAGCGCGATCATGGGCGTCAGCATCTTGGTCGGCCTGCTCACCTACGCCGTGCGTTTCTGGGGCGGCCGCGAGGAAGCGACGTCGCCGGCCTGGGGCCCGTAGGACCGGGACACCCTCCTCACCGGGCCCGCCCGTGCGCCGGTCGACCGCGTATCGGTAGTACCGTTCGGAGGCACCTCCGAGACGCCGCAGCCAGCGCGCGCGTCTTCCGCGAAGGTCATCGCGGGCCCAGGCGAACCGGCGCCGCCCGGGCTGGCGCCGTCTGCACGCCCGGTGGGAGGCGTCCCCGGGGAGCCGAGGGCTTGCCCCGCGGCCGGCAACGGTAGTACCGATACGAGGCGCCTGGCAGGGTCCAGCTCGCTCGCCGCTACCCCTCGAGCGTCTCGAAGAGCCCCGTCGCTCCCCCGCCGTACCAGAAGAGGGCGGTCCGGCCGGCGAGCCGTCCCTCGCGCGCCAGCGCCACGAGCCCGGCCAGCGCCCTGGCCGTGAAGATCGGGTCGGCCAGGATCCCCTCGGTGCGGGCCAGGAGCGCCGCCGCCTGGTCGGCCGCGGCGGAGCGGTGACCGTAGCCCGCGCCCAGCTGCGACTCGTCGACGTTCACCTCGGCGGCCCAGTCGAGCGGCTCCCCGCGGCGTGCCCGGGCAGCCGCCAGGCCCGATCGGCCGGCCAGTTCGCGCGCGAGCGACTCGACCGTCGCCCGCAGCGGCGCGGCCGGTCCGGAGACGGCGAAGCCGGCGACCCGCGTCGAAAGGCCAGCGATCCGCAGCCCCACCAGCACGCCCGCGTGCGTCCCACCGGTCGCCGTCGCCACCGCCAGCAGGTCGGGTCGCAGCCCGCGCTCGGCGAGCTGGTCGGCCAGCTCGATCCCGGCCAGCGCCTGGCCGATCGCCCCGGGCATCGCCGCCCCGCCGGGCGCGATCAGGTACGGGCGACGACCGCCGGCGCCCAGGTCCGCGGCGACCCGCTCCAGCACCGCCTCCAGCGCCGCTCGTCCGGGCGCCTCGGTGAAGTGGATCGTCGCCCCGAGCAGCTCGCTCATCAGCTGCCCCGGCCCGGGCGTCGCATGGGGTGGCCCGGCGTAGACGAGGTGCGCCGCGAGCGCGGCGCGCGCCGCGGCGGCGGCGGCGAGGCGGCAGTGGTTCGACCAGCGCCAGCCGGCGGTGACGAGCGTGTCGGCGCCCTCGGCGAGGGCGGCGCCGACGAGGAACTCGAGCCCCCGCGTCTTGTTCCCACCGAGCCCGACCGGCATCAGGTCCTCGCGCTTGACCCAGACCTCGGGGCCGCCGGCCTGTCCCGCGGCGCGGGCCAGCTCGCCCAGCGCGGCCGAGAAGCGGGGCAGGTGCTCGAGCGGCGTCGGCACGTCGATCAGGCGGAAGCGCGGGTCGGGCGGCTGCCAGTGGACGAGGTGCGGGGAGGGGGCGTGGGCGACCGCGGCGGCGCGGCGGGGATCGTCGGTCACGCTCCGATGCTACCCTGAGGCCGCAGGCTCCGTCGCGCCGCCAGGAGGAGAACCATGGGCCAGCAATTCGTCGTCCAGCTGGACAACGTGCCCGGCGCCCTCGCCACGCTCGCGGAGACGCTGGCCACGGCCGGCGTCGACCTGCGGGCCATCGGCGGCGGCGGGATCGGCGACGTCGGTCACGTCATCTTCACCACCGCCGACGACGCCACGACCCAGACGGTCCTCGACGAGGGCGGCTATCGCTACGTCATGGGCGAGGCGGTCCTGGCCGAGGTGGACGACCAGCCGGGCGGGATGGCCGCCGTGGCGCGCAGGCTGGCCGACGCGGGCGTCAACATCTACGGCCACCTCTTCATCGGCCGCTGGGGCGATCGGGCGTCGTTCTCCTTCGTCGTCTCAGACGTGGAGAAGGCCAAACAGGTCCTGGGGCGGTAGGTCCTGGCGCGGCGGCCGATCGTCGGCTGACGGGAGAGCTCCCCGGAGGGCCGGTGGTATCATCCGGCCCGGTCGCTGGCGAGTGGCCAAACGGTAAGGCACCTGACTCTGGATCAGGGGATTGAAGGTTCGAATCCTTCCTCGCCAGCCAATCTCGCGCGAGACGACCGTCGACGCAGCGTCGTGCCGGCTGCTCCGGCCGGCCCCGGGCGCTCGGAGCCGTCGGTCCCACGATGACGGCCCGCGGGGGAGAGCCTTCGGTCCGGGAGGTTGGGGCGGCACCGGACCGGAATCTGGTGACGTAGCGGATCAGCTCCGCGTCGACCGGCGAGAGGCGGGTCGGCCAACCCGTCGTGGCCAGCAGTCGACAGGCACGAGCGTTGGCGACCAGTGTCGTGGCGACCAGGGTCCCGACCTGCGAACGCCACGGCCGCTTCCACCAGCCCACGCCCGATCCCCCTGCCCTGCCAGTCGTCGGCGACGGCGACCGCCATCTCGTCGGTGCGTGGACCGAGCGGCTCGATGCACAGATGCCCGACGACCGCCGGTCGCTCCCGGCCTGACCGGCGGGCCACGGCGAGGTAGCCCTCGCGAGGACCTCGATGGCCCGTCCTCATCGCGACGTTCGCGGCCAGCCCTCTACCCCGTGCGGCAGAAGCGCGCACGGCACCCGACACCCTCGCCCATCGCGGCCGCGGACGGGGGCGAAGTGGTACCAGGAGCGCTCGCCGGCAACGTCGCGGTCCGGGTAAAGATCGCAGCCACACGAGACGCAGGCCACCCGGGCCGTCGCCCCACCGGCCGGGGTGGTGTCGTTGCCCGGGATCGGCTCCGGAGCGAGGGGTGTAGCCGCCACGCACCGAGCTCTCAGCTCATCCGCCGGCGAGGGACGCGCGAGTCGCGCGGCCGAGCTCGCCGAGCCGGCGGCACCGACGTCGTCGGACGCGAGAGCACAGGCGGCCGCATGACGAGACGCAGCCGCTGCAGCGCCCAGGCGACGTCACCTGCGACGTGTGACGGGACGCGCCGACGCTCGGCGCGCAGGACGCGCGTCGCCAGATCCGCCTCGCCCAGGCTTCCCGCCCGTTCGATGACCCGGATCGCGAACCCGGCGAGCATCGGGTTCGAGAGCCATGGCCGGACGCCGTCGATCGCCCGAGCTCCGTGGGAGGCGATGCGGTCGCGCCAGAGGATGCGACGATTGGCCGGAGCCTGTTCGGCCTCCGTCAAGAGCAGAGCGAGTTCCATACCACCTTCCCGGCTTAGCCGATCTGGCCGGCGAGACGCATCGGTCGCGGTCGGCGGGGCAGACGGAAGCCAAACGCCCAGGGGCCCCCGGTGTCCTCGCCGACGCGCCCACCCGCGCGATAGACGAGTTCGATGTGCTCGATGCGGCCTTCGTATCCGGCGAGGATCCGCTTCGGTCGCGCGAAGAGCCACGATACACCCACGCGTCTGCACCCTGGGTAGGACGTGCGCTCCCACGAGCGGAAGCGGCGGCCCGTCGAGCCTCGTGAGCGAGAGCGAAGGGACGTTCGCCAGGCGCACGTCCGTGACGCCGAACTGTTCGAGCTCCTCGATGTCGCGCGGCGGGTCTTCAACGCCCATCTCGCGGATACCATCGACCTG
>MGMJ01000130.1:24491-25196 GCA_001794945.1 Chloroflexi bacterium GWC2_73_18 | reverse complement strand
TCGGGATCCACGGCGACCTAGCGGGAGGCGGGCCGTCGCACGCCCCTCGCCCACGACAGTAGCCCTCACGGCGCCTCGCGGCCGGCGAGCGCGATGAACACCGCCGCTGCCGCTCCTGGCCCTCGGGGCGGCCTTCGGGGTCTCGTTCCTTCTTCGTGCGCTTCGCCGCCCCGGTCGTCGGACCGATCGCCGTGGCGGAGGGCCCGGTCCTCGTCGCCTGCGCTCGTCCTCCTCGCTACAGCGGCGGGCCACCCGGTCGCCGTGACAGCTCGGCCAGATGCTCCCAGTCGTGCTCGAGGACGCGGCGGAGCGCCTTGCGCAGGGTTCGGCGGTGGGTCCCGCGCTCGCGCACGGCGGCGCGCTCCTCCGGGCTGGTGGCACGCACGCGCTCGGCCGTCATCGTCCCGATCCGTCGCAGGGCCTCCGGCAGGCCGAGCTCGCCCCGCTCGGCGGCGCCGACGATGGCGGAGAGGCCTGGCGCGCCGCCCAGGAAGGCGCCGACGTAGCCGAGCGGTCCACCCAGGACGTGCAGCAGGACCGCCCTCGCCGTCCGCCCCCCGCCCTCCGGCGGCACGTCGAGCTGCCCGCCGGTCCGGCCGGCGGCCCAGCCCGCCAGCTCCTCGCGCAGCCCGTGGAACCGGCGCAGGAAGGCCTCGATCTCCGCCTCGGTGACCGACTCGAGGTCCGGCCCGAAGACCAGGTACG
>MGMJ01000130.1:16441-24483 GCA_001794945.1 Chloroflexi bacterium GWC2_73_18 | reverse complement strand
TTGCCCAGCCACTCGCCCACGGTGACATGCTCGACGACGCGCGTCTCGAAAGGCGCGCTCGGCTCGGCCGGCTCGGCCGGCTCGCCGTGGCGTCGCAGGAAGCGGCGGTAGGCACGGATCGCGTCCGGGGTCGCCGCGAGCGCCTCCTCGGCGGTGGGGCCGACGGCGACACAGCCCAGCAGGTCGAGCACGTGAACCATCGTCTTGCGGTGGCGCGGGCCGGACTCGAGGTAGAGGTCGTGGATGGTCACAGGTCCAGGCGGACCAACCAGCGCCGGAGACCGGCACTCCGCGCCTCGGTTGCCACGACCCGTCGGAAGCCTGCCATGTCGAACATGCGCAGGATCCCCCCGTACGCGTCCGGGGCGCGGATGCGCCGCTCGCCGGGGTCCACCGGGTACGCCTCCAGCCCGACCGCTCCCTGGCTCCGCGCGTAGGCGACCGCCCCCTCGAGAAGCGCTCGGGCGACGCCACGCCGACGGTGGCCGGTCTTGACGCGGAAGCAGACGATCGCCCAGACGGGGCGGTCGTCGATGGCAGGGATCGTGCGCGACCGGACGAGCCGCTCGAACCCGACCCGCGGACCGAGGCTGCACCAGCCGACCGCCTCCCCGCCGACGTAGGCGATCATGCCCGGGGCCGGCTCGCGCCCGACCCGATCGCGCAGGAGTTGCCGACGCTCCTCCGGGCTGGCCGTCGCGTACGCACCGGCCGAGAGGCGCCAGTAGGCGCACCAGCATCGGGCGGAGGGCGTGCCGGAGAAGAGGAGCGCGAGGTCCGGCCAGCGGTCGGCGGTGGCAGGACGAACGTCGATCGGCGGAGGCGCGTTCATCGGGTTCGGCGATGGTACACGCGCTCGGCCGCAGGTGCGCACATCTGTGCAGGCACGTTTGACTGCGACGGGACCGGCCGGTAGGCTCGACGGACGAAGGGCCAACGAGGGATGCAGTGGACGACGGCGCAGTGAGCCGGGCAGCGACAGCGGAGGCCGGGGCGGCTCCGCCCCTCCTCGCCGCGCGGGGCGTCTCCAAAGCTTACGGCGGAGTCCATGCCGTCGAGGACGTCACCCTCGAGTTCCCGGCCGGCACGGTCACCGCCGTCGTGGGCGACAACGGGGCCGGCAAGACGACGCTCATCAAGATCCTCGCGGGCGTCATCCAGCCGGACGAGGGGCACCTCGAGGTGGACGGCCGGGCGGTCCGCTTCCCCACCCCGGCCGCGGCGCGGGCGATCGGCATCGAGACGGTCCACCAGGACCTGTCCCTGGCCGACCATCGCGACGTCGTGGAGAACCTCTTCATCGGGCGCGAGGTGGCCCGCGGGAGCGGCCCGATGGGGCTCCTCGACAAACGCCGCATGCAGCAGGAAACGATCCGCGTCCTCGACGAGCTGAACGTGATGATCCCGTCGGTCCGCCAGCAGGTCCGGCGTCTCTCCGGCGGCCAGCGGCAGGCGATCGCCATCGGACGGGCGGTCCACTGGGGGTCGCGGATCCTGATCATGGATGAGCCGATGGCGGCGCTCGGGCTCCAGGAGGCGAAGCGCGTCTCCGAGCTGGTCGCCGCGCTCGCCGCTCGCGGCCTGACGCAGATCATCGTTAGCCACAACCTCGACCATGTCTTCCGCCTCTCGACGCGCATCGCGGTGATGAGGCTCGGGCGCCTGGCCGGCCTGCGCGAGACGGAGCGCACCAACCACGAGGAGATCGTCCGGATGGTCGCCGGCCTGGCCTCGGCCCCGGCCGCCGAGAGCCGTCATGGCGCCGCCGCGGGCTGACGCGCGGGCCTTCCTCTTCGACCTCGACGGCGTCCTCGTCGATACGGCGGCCCTGGTGCGGGGCGCCTGGCGGCGCTTCGCCGCGGCGCGCGGAGTGGAGATCGCCGACGAGGACTTCCCGCGCCGCTTCTTCGGCCGGCGCACGGCCGAGATCCTGGTCGACGTCTTCGGCATGGAACGCGCCGAGGCCGAGCGACTCGCTGCCGCCGGCCTGGACGACAAGACGGCCGAGATCGAGGCCGGGGCGCCCCTCCCCGAGGTGCCCGGCGCGGCGGCCTTCGTGCGGGCGACGCGGGTAGCGGGGATCCGGACGGCGCTCGTCAGCTCGGCCTCCGCCCCCAACGTCCGGCTCGCGCTGGCGCGGCTCGCCCTCCACGCCGCCTTCCCCGTCGTCGTCCACGCCGGGAGCGTGGCCCGAGGGAAACCGGCGCCCGACCCCTACCTTCGTGCGCTCGCCGAGCTGGGCGTCGCGGCCGGCGCGTCGGTCGTCTTCGAGGACAGCCTTCCCGGGATCGCCGCCGCCCGCGCGACCGGGGCGCGCTGCGTGGCGGTGGCGACCGCCGAGCCGCCAGCACGGCTATCTGGGGCGGACCTCGTGATCGACGACTTCCGCGGCCTCGACCCGCTGGTGTTGCTGGCGCGCCTCGATGCCGGCGGGTAGCCGCTCCCGGCAGGCTCGCTCAGGGCCCCAGGCCGCGGCGGGCGCACTCGGCGCGCGCCGCCTCGAGACGCCAGATGTCGCGGTAGGTCCACGGACGGCGACGCGGGCGGATGCCGACGGGGAGGAGCGGCGTGCCCGGCCGGCGGCGCTCGAGCCCGGCCCGCACCAGGAGGAGCTGCGCGTCGGTCATGGCGCGGAGATCGGCGTTCGCCCCGCCCACGGGCATGTCCTCGCCACGCGACGTCACCGCCGCGCCACGGCGGGGGCCGGCACCTCCGGCACGACCGCCTCCACCACGGCCCGGCCGGCGATGGACTCGGCGCCCCCGCGGCCGCGCAGGCTGACCGCCGCCGTGGCGGTGGCGAAGCGGCCCGCCTCGACCAGGTCGGCGCCGCGGAGCAGCGCGTCGAGGAAACCCGCGTCGAAGGCGTCGCCCGCGCCGACCGACTCGTGGACGGCGCCGGCCGGGACCGGGATCGCCGGCTGGGCCACCAGCCGCTCCCCGTCGGAGAGGAGGGATCCCTCGGCGCCCCGCTTCACGGCCACCATCGCGGGGCCCGCGGCGTGGGCCGCGGCGATCGCGGTCGCCGGCTCGTCCGTCGCGAAGATGCGGCGCGCCTCGCCCTCATCGCAGAGGAGGATCTCCGCCTCGGCCAGGACGTCGTCGAGGAAGGGCAGCCAGGGCGCCGGCGTCTCGACGAGCGGGAACTGGGGGTCGATCGAGGTGCGGATCCCCCGCCGGCGCGCCTCGGCGAACACCCCCGCCAGCCCGCGGTGGTACATCTCCGGGAAGTGGAGCAGCCCGCCGCTGTGGACGAGGTCGGGCGGCGGATCGTCGGCCAGGAGCGGCGGCGGGTCGGGCCAGGGCTCGAAGCCGGGGAGGCGGTAGGTCATCGGCCGCTTCGGGTCTCCGAAGAGGAGGACGTAGATGGCGATCGCCGTCTCACCGTGTGCGGTCTCCAGGCGGCGGCAGTCGAGCCCCTGCCCCTCGAGGGTGCGCCGGATGTGCGCGCCGAAGGCGTCGTCGCCGACGGCCGAGCAGAGGGCGACCTCGGCGCCGAGGCGGGCCATCACCTGGACCGTGTAGCCGACCGAGCCGGCGACGACCAGGTCGACCACGGACGGGCCGACCCACTCGACCAGGTCGGCCCTGTCCGCGGGCGCCTGCCCCCGGATGAAGAGGTCCATGTTGACCGGCCCGACGACGGCGATCCGTGACCCGCCACCGGCCGCCCGTCCGTCCTCCATGGGCTCAGTGCGTCCCCGGCGGGAAGAGCATGTTCCAGACCCTGGCGTGTTTGGGCACGTTGGAGCGCTGCGTGTCCGGGTTGAGACCGAGCAGGACGCCGCACCAGTACGGCAGCAGCTGACCGGGCAGGACGGCGAGGACGGCGAAGATCGTCTCGTCGCGGACGGGGATGCGGATGACGTAGTCGACGATGTCGGCGATCTCCGTGTCGTCCTCCGAGACGATCGCCACCGAGGGGGTCTTGAGGACCTGCGTCACCCTGGCGATGGAGTGGAGGTCCCGGTAGGAGGTGCCCGGCGGCGCGACGAGGACCGTGAGGATCGACTCGTCGGTCAGGCCCAGGGCGCCGTGGATGTGGCGGCCGGGCGACATCGCCTTGGTCGGGATGTGGGCCATCTCGTCGAACTTGAGGGCGATCTCCTCGGCCGTCCCGTGGTTCGTCCCGCCGCCCACCACCAGGATGCTGCGCACCTCGAGGAAGCGCTCGGCGATGGTGCGGCAGCGGGCGTCCACGGTGTCGAAGATCTCGGCCATCTGGCGGGCGGTGTCGAGCAGCTGGCGCTGATGCTCCTCGTAGTCGAAGGCGCCCGGCCGGCGGATCTTCCCGAGCTCGAGGGCGAGGTAGATCGCGGCGGCGATGCGGGTGGTGTAGTGGAAGGTGTCCGACCCGCCGGTGTCGAAGCCGCCGGCGGTCAGGATCCGGGCATCGCTGGCCTGCACGACCGGGCTCCCCTCGATGGAGGTGAAGGCGACCGTGTAGGCGCCCGCCTCGCGCGACTGGCGGGCCGCCGCGACCGTGTCGACCGTGCTGCCGCTGCCGGAGTAGGCCATCACCCCATAGCGCGAGAAGTCGACCGGCGGCGTGTACCGCAGGAAGGCGAGCGAGTCGTAGTCCCAGCCCGACAGGGCAGCGAAGCGGGCGAACGCCCCGTTGGCCACCTGGGCCACGAACTGCGAGGTGCCCGAGCCCAGCCCGATGACGCCGATCGGGTCGTGCCGGGCCAGCTCGCGGGCCACGGCGGCGATCTCGTGGGCCGCCTCGAATGTGCCACGGAGCGCCTCGGGCTGGCTGCGGATGTCGCCGTAGAGGTTGAACGGGTGGCTCGTGCGGACCGGCGTCCCCAGCGCCCGGTACATGATGGGGACCTCGCCGGTCGACTCGATCTGCTCGCGGACGTTGCCGCCGATGCCCCACGTCTTGATCCGCTGGCCCCTGCGTCGAGCCTGGTCCATCGTCACGCCTTCCTCCTGCGCGGTGGGCTCGATCCGCGGCGGCCGCCATGCCCAGCCCGGCGTCGCCGGGCGGTCCCAGCCCGGCCGCGGCGACCGCACGGGCGCGGCGTCTGCTTCCTCGTCGAGCGGCCGGGGGGGCACGGAGGCGCTCGCGGCGCGGGTGTCGAGAGAGCCGGGCATCACCTTCGGCCCCATGAACGGAAGGCCCGGTGCCGCCGGGACCGCGTCGGGCGCGGCCGCCGCGCCCCCGACCAGGGCGACCGCCTGTTCGCGCAGCCGGTGCTTCTGCACCTTGCCCGAGGCGGTCATGGGAAACGCCTCGGCGAAGCGGATCCAGCGCGGGACCTTGAACGGGGCGAGGTGCTCCTCAAAGTGGCGCCGCAGCTCATCCTCCCCCACCGATCCGCCGGGCTCGAGGCGGATCCAGGCGAAGACCTCCTCGCCCAGGTACCCGGACGGGACTCCCACGACCTGCGCGTCGGCGACTCCGGGATGGCGGCGCGCGACCGTTTCGATCTCGGCGGGATAGACGTTCTCGCCGCCGCGGATGACCATCTCCTTGAGGCGTCCCACGATCCGGACGTAGCCGCGGGCGTCGCGCGTCGCCAGGTCGCCGGTGTGGAGCCAGCCCTGGCGGTCGATCGCCGCGGCCGTCTCCTCGGGCATGTCGAAGTAGCCCTTCATCACCATCGATCCGCGGGTCCACAGCTCCCCGGGCGTCCCGGCCGGGAGGGCGGCGCCGGTCGCCGGGTCGGCGATCCGCACCTCCGCTCCGGCGATCGTGCGTCCGACGCTGCCGAGGCGCAGCTCGGGCGGGTCCGCCGGCGAGGTCTGGGTGACGACCGGGGAGGCCTCCGTCAGGCCGTAGGCGACGACGAGGTCGGGGGCGTGGAGGTCGCGCACGATCAGCTCCGCGAGGTCGACCGTGACCGGGGCGCCGGCGACGATCCCGGTCCGCAGCGACGACAGGTCGGTGCGCGGGCGGTCGGGGTGATCGAGCTCGGCGAGGAACATGGTCGGCACGCCGTAGAGGACGGTGCAGCGCTCCTCGGCCACCGCGCCGAGGACCGCGCCGGCCTCGAACCAGTCGGCCGGGACGACGAGGGCGGCACCGAAGGTGAGCGCCGCGAGCGTGCCCATGACGCTCCCGAAGCAGTGGTGGAACGGCACGGCCAGGCAGAGCCGGTCCGCCGGACCCAGGCGGAGGTTGCCACCGACCGCCGCGGCGTTCTGGAGCATGCCGCGGTGGGTGAGCATCGCCCCTTTCGGGAAGCCGGTCGTGCCCGAGGTGTAGAGGAGGGTGACCACGTCGTCCGGGTGCGGACGGCCAGCGGCCCGTTCCAGGTCGGCACCGCCGACCCGCGAACCGCCCTCCAGGAAGCGCGCCCAGTCGAGCGCGGCATCCGGCGGACCTGCCACCGCGCCGGGGAGCAGGACGACCCGCCGCAGCTCGTGGGGCGCCCCGCCCCGTGCCATCCGCTCGGCCAGCTCGGCCTGGGCCGGCGTGCGCGGCGCCGTGATCAGCAGGTTCGCGCCGGACTGCGAAAGGACGAACTCGAGCTCCTCCTCGGTCAGGCTCGGGTTGACCGTCACCAGGACGGCGCCGACGTACGCCGTCGCGAGCTGGACCAGCGGCCACTCGGGCACGTTCCTGGCCCACAGCGCGACGCGGTCGCCGGGCCTGATGCCGGCCGCCAGCAGCGCACGGCCGACGCGCCGGACGTCGTCGCGCAGCGCCGCGTAGGTCCAGCGCCGGCCCGCCACCACGTGGACGAGCGCGTCGCGTGTCCCGAAGGCGCGGGCGGCGCGGTCGACGGCGGCGCCGATCGTGCCCGGGCGGACGGCCGGCGCCCGCGCGCCGGAGGGAGCCCGCACGGCGGTCGGCGGCGGGGCGATGCTGGCCGCCACGGCCGGCAGCTCGAGCAGCTCCGCGACCAGCTCGCCCGGGACGAGCAGGCCGGCGGCGCCGGACCGCAGCGCAGACTCGGCGTCCACCGTCGTACGGGCCTCCACGATCACCGCGACGCGCCCCTCGGCCGCCTCGGCGAGACCGGCCACGAGACCCGCGTCGCGGGCGAGGACGGCGCTGGCGCCCGCCTCCGCCGCGGCCCGCGCCTCGGCCGCGGACGCGATGGCGACCGCCAGCGGCTCGCGCCGCCGCGCGCGCAGCTCGGCCAGCAGCGCCAGGCCGGCCGCCGACGCCGGCACGATCGCCCCCGCCCGGAGCGGTAACCCGGCCGCGGCGGTCCGCGGTTGGCCGGCCAGCCGCCGCCCCCCGACGCGCACGGCGAGCCGGTCGCCCGGCCGCCCGTAGATCGGCGTTCCGTCGTCGGGGACCACGAACGTCTCCACCGCGCCGCGCCGACGCAGGGTGTCCATCTCGGCCCGACCCGTCACCTCGGCCCAGAGCCGGACCCCGACCATCGTCAGGCTCCCGCCCGTCCCGCCGGCCCGGCGCCGGCCGGACGGCCGCCGATCCCGTCCAGGCCCCGCCGCGCCCCGGCGGCGGCCTCGCGGACGCTCGATTCGTCACCGCTCAGGTAGAGCCGGCCGTAGCGCCCCACGGGACGGATGTCGATGATGTCGATCTCGGCCGTCCGCTCGGCCTCGTTGGCGGCCAGCAGGATGTAGGCGGCCGGCGTCACCTCGAGGACGAGGAGGGTCTGGTGCGGAACGAGGAGCGAGCCGCGCCGGAAGCGGTTGACCAGCTGCGCCTGGAAGGGGGTCACGTTGCTGATCACGCTCTCCGACACGATCGCCGGGCGGGCGCGCTCCTCGACCGCCACCCCCAGCCGCTCGAGGATGACCCGGCCGGCCTCCTCGACGACCTGCGGGTCGTGGGCGTGGAGCGCGAGCAGCCCGAATTCCCGCTCGACGACCTGCGACTCGGGACGCGCCGTGGTCGCCTTGAGGGCGGCGTCGGCGACCCGGTAGATCTCGTTCCCCGGCGCCAGCTCGACGAAGAGCTGGGCCATCCCGGCGAGGGGGATGTCCCCGTCGGCGACCGTCGCCTCGTAGGCGGCGTAGCGCGGCTGCATGCGGGAGACGATCCCGAACGCGCGCAGCTCGACGCCTCCGCCGGGGCTCTCTTTCGTCACGTCTCGTACGTCGTCACTTCTGGTA
>MGMJ01000130.1:9188-16435 GCA_001794945.1 Chloroflexi bacterium GWC2_73_18 | reverse complement strand
CTGCCCGCCGGCCCGCACGGCGTCCACGATGCCGACGATGGCCGCATCGACCGGCACGCCCTCGAGGTCGATGGCGCGGGCGGCCGGTGAGCCCCGGACGACCACCACGACCTCGCCCTCGCCGGCGCCGACCAGGTCGACCGCCACGTACGGTGGGCCGCCGGGCGATCCGCCGTCGACGGCCGCCGCCTCCACCAGCAGGAGCTTCGTCCCGGTGAGACGCGGCTCCTTCACCGAAGCCACGATGCTGCCCACGACCCGAGCCAGCTCCATGGTCAACCACCTCCTGTCCGGCCGCCGACGGCGGCCTCCGAGCGGACGCGCTCGACCACCGAACGCGCCACGCGCTCCGCCTCGGCGGCCTGGGCCTCGGTGCCGGCCACGATCAGCCGGCCGTAGAGCCCGGTGCCGGCGACCCGTACCAGCTCGACCTCGGTCGCTTTCTCCAGCTCGTTGGCGAGCAGGTAGACGTACGCGGCCGGCGTCACCTCCATAACGAAGAGGGCGTCGCCGGGCAGCGTCCACGCTCCCCGCCGGACCTTGTTGAAGAGCTGGCTGTGGTCGGCGGTGATGCTGCCGAGCCGCTGCGAGGAGACGATCTCCGGTGCCTCGCGGTCCTCGAGCCGCAGGCCGAGGACCGCGAGGATCGCCCGACCCGCCTCGACGACCGGGTCCGGCCGCGGCGCGTGCAGCTCCATGAGGCCGAAGTCGCGCTCCACGAGCATGCCCGCCGAGCGGACGTCGGCCGTCTTCATGGCCACGTCGGTGAGGGTGAAGACGGCGTTGCTCGGCGAGACCTCTACGAGCAACTGCGACATCCCGGCGAGGGGCAGCGCGCCCTGGGCCATCAGGCCCCAGTAGGCGGCGTACTGCGGCCCCATCCGGTCGACGTGGGCGAAGGCGCGCAGCGACACCGCCGCCCGCGCGTCGATCATGGTCGCGATCCGGCGGCCCTCACTTGGCGACCATGATCGACTCGACCGCGTCGTCCGGCCGGGCGATCACGTGCTGCGAGACGAGCTCGCCCACCTTCTGGGCGGCCGCGCCGCCGGCCTCGACGGCCGTCTTCACGGCGCCAACCTCGCCCCTGACGATGACCGTGACCAGGCCATCGCCGACGAGCTGGCGCGAGACGAGGTTGACCTGGGCGGCCTTGACCATGGCGTCGGCCGCCTCGATGGCGGCGACGAGCCCGCGCGTCTCGACCATCCCGATGGCGGACCCGGTGGTGCGATTCTGCTCAGCCATTGTGTCGTCTCCCTTTCTCCTGGCTCCTGTGCCGTTCCATCACTGTGCAACCGTGGCGTCGTCCTCGATGCGCTCTCCTTCCGGTGCGGCCACCGATCACGGTGGGGTGTCGTCGATGCAGAAGAGGCCGGCCAGGTCGGGCGACGGCCGGCCGATGAGGCGGCAGGCGAGCAGGCGGCCGATCCGCTCCGCGGTCCGGGCACCGGCCTCTAGCGCCTCGCCCACGGCGGAGATCTCGCCCAACACGAAGAGCGTGACCAGGCCGTCGCCGATGAGCGCGGGCCCGCCGATGTCGACGGGGGCCGCCTTGGCCATGGCGTCGGCGGCGCCGACCGCCGCGGTCATCCCGCGCACTTCCAGCAGCCCCAGGGCGGCATCGGGGCGGCTCACAGTGCACGCTCGTAGCAGGCGACGATGTCGGCGTGCCGCATCGGCCGCGGGTTGGTCTGCATGCACATGTCGTCGAGCGCACGGGCCGCCAGGTCGGGCAGGGCCGACCGTTCCACGCCGAGCTCGGCGAGCCCGCGGGGCAGCCCCACGCGGTCGCCCAGGGCGCGCAGGAGCGCCCGCAGCGGCCGTCCGCCGCGGCCCCCCCCGACGATCGCGGCGACCCGCGCGTAGCGCTCGGTCGAGGCGGGCTGGTTGAACTCGCAGACGACGGGCAGCAGGATCCCGTTGCAGACGCCGTGGGGCAGGTCGTAGACGGCGCCCAGCTGGTGGGCGAGGGCGTGGACCGCGCCGACGCTGGCGCTGTCGATCGCGAGGCCGGCCAGCAGGGCCGCCAGCATCATCCCGTCGCGGGCCTCGAGGTCGGCCCCGTCGCGGACCGCCCGGGGCAGGTCGGCGACCGCCAGCTCGATCGCCCGCAGGGCGAAGAGGTCGGTCACCTGCGACGCCGCGGTGGAGACGTACGCCTCGATGGCGTGGGTCAGCGCGTCGAGCCCCGTCGCCATGGTGACCGCCGACGGCAGACCGACCGTCGTCAGGGGGTCGTTGACCGCCAGGCGCGGCGTCAGGTGGGCGTCGGCGATGATCATCTTCAGCGAGCGGCCCGGGTCGGTGATCACGGCGTACCGGCTGACGTCGGCGCCGCTGCCGGAGGTCGTGTTGACGGCGATGCAGGGGAGCGCCCGGTGCGGCGACCGGTCGAAGCCCTCGTAGTCGCGCACCTCGCCGCCGTTGGCCGCCACCAGCGCGATCGTCTTGGCGCAGTCGTGGGCGCTCCCGCCGCCCACCGAGACGATGACGCCGATGCCCCGGCCGGCACCCGCCTCGAGCCCCGCCTCCACCTGGGCGATCGTCGGGTTGGGGGTCACGCCGTCGTAGACGATCGGCTCGACGCCGGCGGCCCGCAACCCATCGGTCACCCGGTCGACCAGGCCGGTCGCCGGCATGCCGCGGTCGGTCACCACGAGGGCGTGCTCGCTCCACCCGCGGGCCAGCGGGCCGACGCGGTCGAGGACGCCCCGCCCGAAGAGGACGCGGGCCGGGAAGTGGAGGTCGGCGGTCAGCGAGACCTGGGCCGTGGCGACCCGAGCCGTGGCGAACCGCCCGGTCGAGCCGCTCATCGTTCGTCCCCGAACCAGTCGAGCGAGTGCTCGGCGAGGTTCACGTAGACGTGCTTCACCTCGGTGAACGCCTCGAGGGCGTGCGGGCCGTTCTCGCGGCCCCAGCCCGACTCCTTGTAGCCGCCGAAGGGGGCCTCGCTGCTGACGACGTTGTAGGTGTTGACCCAGACGGTGCCGGCGCGCAGGGCGCGGGCCATCCGGTGTGCCCGCTTGACGTCGCCCGTCCAGACGCCGGCGGTCAGGCCGTACTCGGTGTCGTTGGCGACGCGCACCGCCTCCTCGGCGGTGTCGAAGGGGACGACGACGGCGACCGGACCGAAGATCTCCTCGCGCACGATCGTCATCTCCGGGCACGTATCGACGAAGACGGTGGGGAGGACGTAGTTGCCGGCGGCCAGGGCGGGGTCCTCGGGCCGGCCGCCGCCGACCAGGACGCGGGCACCGGCGTCGCGCCCGGCGGCGATGTAGGCCAGCACGCGTTCGCACTGGCGGCGCGAGACGAGCGGCCCGACCTGGGTCGACCAGTCGAGCGGGTCGCCCAGCCGGAGACCCCGGGCGCGCGCCGCGAAGCGCTCCACGAAGGCGTCGAAGGCCGGCCGCTCGACGAGGATCCGCGACCCGGCGGTGCAGATCTCGCCCTGGGTCCAGAAGACGCCGAAGAGCGCTCCGGCGACGGCATCGTCGAGCGGCGCGTCGGCGAAGACGATGTTGGGCGCCTTGCCCCCCAGCTCGAGCGAGACGCGCTTGAGGTTGGTCGTCGACCGGGCGGCGATCTCCTTGCCGACCGCCGTGGAGCCGGTGAAGGTGATCTTGTCGACCGCCCGGTGGGCGACCAGGTGGGACCCCGCCGCGGCGTCGGCGACGACCACGTTGAGAACGCCGGGCGGCAGCCCCGCCTCGTCGGCCAGTTCAGCCAGGCGGAGCGTGGAGAGCGGCGTTTCCGAGGAGGGCTTGACCACGACCGTGTTGCCGAAGGCGAGGGCCGGGGCGATCTTCCAGGACGCCAGCAGGAGCGGGAAGTTGAAGGGCGTGATCGCGCCGACGACGCCGACCGGCTCGCGCAATGTGTAGCCGAACATCTCGCCCGGGACCGGCAGCGTCTCCCCGGCGACCTTGGTGGCGTAGCCGGCGAAGTACTCGAAGCAGTCCACCGCCAGCGGGACGTCGATGAGGCGGCTCTCGCGGATCGGCTTGCCGTTGTTGAGCGACTCGGTGCGAGCGAGGTCGTCGATGTCGCGTTCCAGCAGCGCCGCCAGCCTGAGCAGGTAGCGCCCGCGCTGGCTGGCCGCCATGCGCGGCCAGGGACCGTCGTCGAAGGCCCGCCGCGCGGCCTCGACCGCGCGCTCGATGTCCTCGGCCGAGCCGGCCGCCACCTGGGCGATCGGCTCGTTCGTCGCCGGGGACACGACGCCGGCCGTGCGGCCGAGCGCCGGGGCGACCCAGGTCCCGTCGATGAAGTGCTCGCGCCGGGCGCGCACCGTCGCCCCCGCGGAGCGGCCTGGACCACCGGCGATCGCCGTCATCTCGCCGTCCTAGCGCCGTAGCCGGTCGAGGGAGACGGCCGCGACCAGGATGCCGCCCTCCACGACCCGCTGCATGTTGGTGGGCACGCCGAGCAGGATGAGGCCGTTGAAGATGGCGGCCAGGAAGATCGCCGCGAGCAACGTGTTCTCCACCCGGCCGCGGCCGCCCTGGAGGCCGACGCCGCCCAGGATCACCGCGGTCAGCACGGGGAAGAGCGCCTCCGAGCCGAGCGACGCCTGCGCCTGCGAGACGCGGGCCACGAGGACCATCCCGCCGAACCCGGCGGTGGCGCCGGCCAGGGCGAAGACCGCCAGCTTGATCCATCCGACGGAGATGCCGGCCCGGTACGCCGCCTCGGCATTGTCACCCACCAGGTAGACGTGCATCCCGAAGCGAGTCTGGGTCAGCACGAGCCAGGCGATGGCGTACGCGATGAAGAGGATGATCACCGGCACCGGGAGGGGGCCCACCCACCCCTGCGCCAGGAAGAGGATGGGGGTCAGCTCCGGCCCGAAGATGCTCTTGCCGCCGGTGTAGACGAGGCCGACGCCCAGGACGATCCCCAGCATCCCCAGCGTGGCCACCACCGACGGGATCCGCACGACCGTGACCAGGATCCCGTTGGCGAGCCCGATCAGGAGCCCGACCGCGGTGCCGGCCAGGATGCCGACCAGCGGATCGGCCCCCCCGACGATCAGGGTCGCCCCGATCGCGCCGGCGAAGCCGATCGTCGAGCCGAACGAGATGTCGAGCTCGCCGAGGATCAGGACGAACGTCGCGCCGATCGCCGGGATGCCGAAGATCGCCGCCTGGCGGAGGAGCAGGAGCACGTTGTTCGGGGTCAGGAACTTGTCCGTCGCCAGGGCGAGGAACGCCGCCCAGAGCGCGAAGAAGACGAGGAAGCCGTACTCGCTCAGGAATTCGAGCAGCCGGGTGCGCGACGTCTCGCGGAGCGTCTCGGCGCCGGCGGGCGTCCAGGCTGCGCTCACGGGGCACGGCCCGCCGCGGGCGCCCGCTCGAGACGCGCGACGAGGAACCCCTCCGCCGGCACCTCGACGGTGAAGCGGAGTTCGGCCCCGTCGCCACCCGGGTCGGGCTCGATCGGCCGCGCCTCGGCCGCGCCGCCGTCGATCGGCCACAGGGCGTACCGGTCGCCGTCATCGATGCCGAGCCGCCCGCGGGGGAGGACGACCGTGGCCCGCCGGGGGAACCGGGCGTCACCCAGCCAGCGGGACTCGAGGTTGCCGGCCAGCACGTGGACGGCACCGTCGCTCCGCCAGCAGTGGACCGCGACCGGCTCGTGGGGCGCCACCGGCTCGACGCGGACGCCGCCGGCTGCGGCCGCCCGTCGGGCCATGGCGCGGTAGGCCTCGACATAGGGGGAGACGGTACCGATCTGCGAGCGCGGGATCAGCGCGTTGCCGGGATCGGCCAGGTCGGGCGGCTGCCAGACCAGCACGTCGTCGCCGCCGGCCAGGAGCGGCCGGCCGTGCGACGCGTAGCCGACCCAGGCGGCCGGCCCCGCCCGAAGCTCGGCGTGCTCGGGCAGGTGGACGCGCTCCTCGCGCGGCAGATCGGGGCTGGTCGGGGTCCCCAGCCGGTAGCCGGCCGGGACCCGCTGCTCGCCCAGGGCCAGGCCGGCCTCGGCGAGGAGGGCCGGGTCGAGCAGGTCGGCCCGGCCGACGGCCATTCGCGGGCCGCCGATCGGTCCCGGCGCGCTGCCGGCGACCGGGAGCTGCAGGAACGCGCCCTCGGGCCACCGCGAGGGAAGCCACTCGGGGCGCGTCCCGGCGATCACCGGCGCCCCCCACTTCATGGCCATGCCCACGTGGTCCTCGATCCACTCGCTGGCGTTCGTCTCCGGCTCTCGCTCTCCCTTGGCCAGGAGCCCGGCCCGGTTGTAGACGAGGAGCGGCCCGTAGACCGCCTCGAGCCGCGCCGCGCTCCGCTCGGCGGCGTCGAGGTGGCGAACCAGGAAAGCGACCTCCCGGCGCCCGATGAGGCGATCGTTCCAGTCGTTCATCCAGGAGATGTAGGTACCCCCCGGGACGTCGAGCCGGCCGCCGGGGCCCACCGTCGCGGCGTGGGCGAAGGCCCAGCATGCCCAGGCGAGCTTGCCGGGGACGTCGTGGAGGGTGTCCCACGGCTCCCAGCCGTCCCAGGTCTCGATCAGCTTGTACCGGCGGCAGGGGCGCTCGCCGCGCGCCTCGCGGGCGGCGTTCCCACCCTCGATCTGGGCGGCGTGGCCGAGCAGGTAGGCGAGCTGGAAGGTCCAGCCCTTCCAGAGGTCGTCCCACCAGTCCTGCCAGGCGCCGCCCCAGGTCTGGTCGACGAAGATGTCGAGCGCCCCGTCGGCCACGATCGCCTCGAGGTCGACGCAGCCGGTCGACCACTCGGCCGTCCCGCTGATGCCGCTCGAGTAGGCCATGACGAGGCCCTCGGGACGGGCCTCCCTGGCCGCCCGGAAGAGGCGGCGGACCGCGGCCGTCCAGGTCCGGTTCTCCTCGGGGTCGCCCGAGGCCGCCGTCCCGTAGGGACCGACGCGGGTGTAGAGGAGCGGGCCCAGGAAACCGTCCCGGAAATGGATGAGGTCGAGGCCCAGGAAGCGTGCCACGGCGCCCCACTGGGCCCCGAAGAACTCGGGGAACGGCTCCCCGGCCCGGATCCCACCGGGCCGGGTGGCGTACGGGTAGTCGTCAGCGTGCATGGGGACCCGCGGGTCGAGATCGGGACCCGGCAGCGGTGAGACGTCCAACGGGTACAGCTCGGGATGACGATCGTGCCAGTCGGAGAAGAGGTCGTACATGCTGCCGATGACCGGCGGCGCCACGACCTCGCCGAGACCGGCGACGAGCACCCCGAGCCGCAGATCCGGGACGCCCGCGGCCGCCGCGGCTCGCCGCAGCC
>MGMJ01000130.1:0-9158 GCA_001794945.1 Chloroflexi bacterium GWC2_73_18 | reverse complement strand
CGCTGCTCGGGCCGGCCGGTCCACTCCGTGACGAGGTCGGCCAGCCAGCCGATGTTGAAGCAGACGCCGTGCAGCTCCTGTCCGGGGCCCCAGAACGGCCCCGTCCGCTCGACGAACTCCGCGATCCGCCCGTCCCAGGGCGGCGAGCCGAACCAGTCGATGTCGATCTCGACCCAGCGGTCCATGGGCCGGCGATCCGGCTACTTGCCCTCGTACACCGAGACGGGGACCTCGACGAAGCCGGGCACGTCGGCGCCCGCGATCAGGCGCCCGAAGGCGTTGACGGCGAGCACGCCGGTCCCCGCCGGGTTGGTGTCGACGCAGCCCTCGTACATCGTCCCCCCGTCGATCAGCTGCACCGCCTCGGGATCGCAGTCGATGCCGAAGACGGCGACCTCGCCCGGCTGCTTGCCGGCAGACACCAGCGCCTGGTAGCCGCCCAGGTTGCCGCCGTCGTTGATGCCGGTGACCAGCCGCAGGTCCGGGAACTGCTGGAGCGCGGTCTCGACCGCGGTGACACCCAGGTCGCGCAACCCGCCCTTGAACCGGCCAACGACGTTGACGCTCGGGTTCGCCTCGAGCATCGCCCGCTCGATCGCGTCGGCGCGCGCGATCAACGAGGCGAAGTCGGGGTAGTCGAGGATGATCGCCTCGACCGCCTCGCCCGGCCAGGTCGCGGCGGCGAACTCGCCGGCGCCCTTGCCCGCGGCGAGGCCGATGGTGATGTTGTCGACCGAGACGGTGATCGCGCCGAAGTCACCCAGGCTGCTGCCGGTCACCTGGACGACGACGATGCCCTTGCTCGTCGCCTCCTGGACCGCCGCGCCGACCGTCTCGGCGGAGCTGGTCGTCATGATCATGGTGGCGCCCTTCGAGATGAAGCCCTCGAGGCACTGGAGCGCCTTGGCGTTGTCGACCTGCGAGTCGCAGATCTCCGCGGTGAAGCCGAGCTCCTCGGCCCGACCCTTCGCCGATTCGTTGAGCAGCTTGTGGTACTCGGTCTCCATCGTCGTGGCGACGATGCCGACGAGCTTGCCGCTCGAGTTCGCCTTGATGAGCGCCTCCTGCTCGGCCGTGAGCGGGATCTCATCGCCCACGACCTTGCCGGTCCGCAGGATCTTGCCCGGGGCCGGCAGCGGCACCGGCGTGGGGGCCGGGGTCGGGGTGGCCGCCTGGGTCGGCGTGGCGGTCGGCGGCGCCGGGGTCGGCGTCGCGGCGGCCGCACAGGCCGCGACCAAGAGGGCGGTCGCGGCGATGGCTACGAGCCTGGTCCTCATCATGATCCTCCTCCTCGAGCTGCCTCCATTGCCTTCCGCCGGGGGCCGGCGGTGCGACGACGTCGCTCACCAGCGAGCTCGAGCACGCCGCGGGCGGTGTGCTCGTCCGTCACCAGGGCGTTGACGAGGCGCCCGTTGAGCGCCCCGAGGATCGCCGGGACCTTCTCTTCGCCGCCCGCGCAGGCGAGCGCGAGCGGTGCCTTCCTCAGGTCCTCCAGGCGGATCCCGACGATCCGATCGCGGAACGGTTCGTGCACCGACCGGCCCGCGATGTCGTAGAAGTTGCCGCAGATGTCACCGACGGCTCCCTGCCGGCCGAGGAGGTCAAGTTCGTCCAGTGTGATCAGGCCGGTCTTGACGTAGATCTCGTCGCCGGACATCGACCCGACCCCGAGCACGTAGAGATCGGCCGACCGCGCCAGCCGGAGCGCGTCGCGGATCGAGCGGTTCGACGCCTCCAGGTCGGCGGCCCTGGCACCGGGGCCCAGGATCGCCGGCGCGTTCATCTGGAAGGCGCGCCCGTCGAAGGCGGCCGCGGCGCGTCGGGCGATCGCGTCGTAGTCGATGCGCAGGCCCTCGTGACCGGCGTTGCCCATCGCCTGGGCGACCGTCACGTTGCCCAGCGGCCGGTGCCCCAGCAGCTCGACGGTCTCCGCCAGCGTCTGCCCGGCACCGAAACAGACGGTCGACCCCGGTCGCACCACGCGCTCGACGAGGCGAGCGGCGGCGCGGGCGACCGTCCTGCGGACGGTCGTCGGAGCGGTGGAGAAGGCGGCGGGGACGAGCACCTCGCGGAGGTGCGGGAACAGCGCCCGCAGCTCGGCCTCGGCCTCCCTGTCCCGCGACTCCGGCGGCACGATCCGGATCTGGACGATGTGCAGTTCCCTCGCCTCCCGAAGGTAGCGGGAGACCTGCGACCGCGAGACGCCGAACTGGGCGGCCACCTGCTCCTGCGTCAAGTCCTGCTCGTAGTAGGCACGCGCCACCTCGGCCAGGAAATCCTCGGCGCGACGCTCTTGCACAAATGTGAGTGCACGTCTGTTGCGCACGGGGAGGTTATAGCAGACGCGCGGCCCGGTTTCAAGAGAGGACCTACCTCGACCGCGGGTAGAGGAGGGCGCGAGCGGGGCTCGCCTCCGCGCCGACGAGCCGGAGCGGCAGTGTCACCAGCTGGTACCGACCGGGCGCCACGCCACCGAGCCGCAGGCCCTCGAGGATGACGATCCCCTTCCCGAGCAGGAGTCGGTGGACCGGCGCGCCGGCCATGATCGAGCCGAAGCGTTCGACCGAGAGGCAGTCGTTCCCGACCAGCCGGACGCCGCGCTCGAGGAGCACCCGCGCGCCGCCGGTGTCGAGCGCGACGTAGTCCTCGCGGAACGTCGCCGTCTCGTCGGCCGAGTTGCGGGTCCGGAAGAGGACGCGCTCGACCCGGGTGGCAGGCGCTCCTCGAGGACCGCCGCCCCGATCACGGCGACGTCGGCCAGGTCGAGGACCACCGCCTCGCCGACGAGTGCGTCGGTCGGGATCTCGTCGACCGTGCCAGCGCCGCCGAAGAAGTGCGCCGGCGCGTCGACGTGGGTCCCCGCGTGGGCGCCGATCGTCCACTCGCTCAGGTCGGCCGCCCCGCCGTCCGTCATCTGCTCGATCCAACGGCGCGACGGCGGGTCCTGGCCCGGCCAGTGAAGCATGTCGGGCGAGAGCGGGAACGAGATGTCGATCGCGCCCATGGCTACCCTCTCGTGACGGCCGCGCCGGCGGACTGCCGATGCCTCAAGATACGGCACCGCCGGATACCGCCACGAGGAAGCCCGATGATCACGCCGGCCGCCCCGCTCCTCGCCCGCGTCGCCATGCCGGACGGCGGCGCCCGCTGGGCGATCCGGCTCGGCGAGGCGATCCACCGGCTCGCGAACGCCGCGCTGGAGAGCGCCCCGGCGCACGCGATCATCGCCGCCGCGGCCGGCGACCTGGCGCGTCTCGTCGGCGAGCCGCTGCCCGTTCCAGCCGGCGGGCAGGCGCCGCGCCTCCTCGCCCCGCTCGACCGCGGCGAGGTCTGGGCGGCCGGCGTCACCTACGAGCGGAGCCGCCAGGCGCGCGTCGAGGAGGCCGAGATCCCGGACATCTACGCCCGCGTCTACACCGCCGAGCGCCCCGAGCTCTTCTTCAAGGCGACGGCGGCGCGGGTCGTCGGGCCGGGCGCGCCGATCGGGGTCCGTCGTGAGGCGCGCTGGACGGTCCCGGAGCCGGAGCTCGCCCTCGTCCTCGACCCGGACCTGCGGATCGTCGGCTGCACGATCGGCAACGACGTGACCGCCCGGGATCTGGAGGCTGCCAACCCGCTCTACCTGCCGCAGGCCAAGATCTACCCGGGGAGCTGCGCCCTGGGGCCCGGCATCGCCGCGGCGGGCGATCCGGCCGCGATCCCCGACCTCGGCATCGGCTGCACGATCGGGCGTTCGGGGGCGATCCTCTGGGAGGCGTCCACGTCGAGCGGCCGGATCGTCCGCTCCTGGCCGGACCTGGCGCGCTTCGTGGCCGGATGCGGACCCTTCCCCGACGGCGTGGTCCTCCTGACGGGCACCGGCGTCGTTCCGCCCGACGACGTCTCGCTCGCGCCGGGCGACGTCGTGCGCGTGGAGATCGAGGGGATCGGCGTGCTGGAGAACCCGGTCGTGGCCGTCGGCTGATCCCGGTGGCTGCCCGAGCCCGGGACGACCGCCGCGGCCGAGGGGGCGCCTGCGACGGGGGATCCGGCCCGACCGGGTACTCTTGGAGGCATGGCCGAGCCCGGCGGGAGATACGAGATCGCCAGCGGCAGCGACTGGGGGGAGCTGACGCTCGCGGTCGAGGTCGGTGGCGCGATCGTCGAGCCCTCGAGCGTGTTCGGTATCCCGATCACGGGGCGGTACGACGCCGCCACCGGCAGCATCGCCTTCACGACCGCCGTTCAGCCCGGGGAGATCCTCCTCTCCAGCGCGTACTCCGGTCGCGCGCTGCGCGACCACGAGGGCCGGATCTGGGCCTTCGTCGGCGCCGCTGAGACGGTCGTCTTCCTGAAGGCGGACTCCGACTGGCAGACCCAGCGGACGCAGAACGGCTGGCTCGCCTACGCCCTGGGGGAGGACGAGACCCCGGGCGCGGGCCCACGTCGGCCGCGCCGGCCGTAGGGCCGTGACGACCGTCCTGCTGGTCCGCCACGGGCTGACCGCGCAGACCGGCGCGATCCTCGCCGGCTGGACCCCCGGCATCCACCTCGACGAGCGCGGCCGGCGCCAGGCGGCGGCGCTCGGGGAACGGCTTCGCCCCATGCTCCTGGCGGCCGTCGTCAGCTCCCCGCTCGAGCGCTGCGTGGAGACGGCGACGGCGCTCCTCGATGGCCGCGGTCTCGATCTGGCGCTCGACGAGCGCCTTGGTGAGGTCCGCTACGGGGACTGGACCGGGCGGGAGGTCCGCCAGGTGGCGAAGGACCCGCTCTGGAAGGTGATCCAGGCGCATGCCTCGGAGGCGACGTTCCCGAACGGCGAGGCGCTGCGCGAGACGCAGGCGCGGGCGGTGGCGGCGGTCCGCGACTGGAACGACCGTCTCGGGCGGGACGCGACCTACCTCGCCTGCAGCCACGCCGACGTGCTCAAGGCGATCGTCGCCGACGCGCTCGGCCTCCACCTCGACCGGTTCCAGCGCATAGCCATCGAGCCCGCTTCGCTGACCGTGATCCGCTACGGCCGGCCCCGGCCGCTGGTGCTCCGCCTCAACGACGTCGGTGGCGAGGCGGCCGACCTGCTGCCCCGGCGTCGGCGCGGGTCCCGCGGCCGTGCCCTTCGACCGGCCTGACGAGCGGTCGCGGGGCGCGGCGCTATAGTCGCGTGGTGACCCGCCGGATCTTCGAGTTCGACCCGCCCGACCGCTTCGTCGCCGGTGCTGTCGGACAGCCGGGGCAGCGGGCCTTCTACCTCCAGGCGCGCAAGGGCGGCGCCCTCGTCAGCCTCGGGCTCGAGAAGACCCAGGTGGCGGCGCTGGCCGAACGCCTGGTGGCGCTGGTCGAGGAGCTGCGCCGGCGCGGCGTCGAGATCCCGGATGCCGGGCCCCCGAAGGACGAGCAGATCGTCCAGCTCGACGAGCCGGTCAGCGAGCAGTTCCGCGTCGGGGCGATGGCGCTCGGCTGGGACGGCGAGCGGCGGAAGGTCGTGGTGGAGGCCCAGGCGGCCGGCGAGGACGAGGAGGCGGTCGAGATCGTCAGCGACGATGAGGCGGGACCCGACCTGGTGCGCGTGCACATCCCGGCGACGGAGGCGCTCGTCTTTGCCGCGCGGGCCGCCCGGGTCGTCGCCGCGGGGCGGCCGCCCTGCCCGCTGTGCGGCCAGCCGCTCGACCCGCAGGGCCACATCTGCCCGCGCCGCAACGGGTACCTCCACTGAGGCTGGCCGTGGACGACCGGCGGGGGGAGCACCCCGGGGACGCGACCCTGGCGCTCCTGCGCGAAGGCGAGCTCGAGGTCGCCGGCCGGCTGGTGGCGGCCTCGAACGCGACGCTCTACTGCAGCGTGACGGCGCCTCCCGCCCCGCCGGCCACCCCGCCCCGAAGGGCCACCTGCGTCTACAAGCCGACGCGCGGGGAGCGGCCGCTCGACGATTTCCCGGACGGCACGCTCGCCGCCCGCGAGGTCGCCGCCTACGTCGTCTCCGAGGCGACCGGCTGGGATATCGTGCCGCCGACGGTCCTGCGCGACGGGCCCTACGGGGCCGGGATGGTCCAGCTCTGGATCGAGCCGGACGACTCGGCCGACCCGGTCGCGCTGATCCAGCGCGGCGACCCGGCGATCCGCCGCATCGCCCTCTTCGACGCGGTCGTCAACAACGCCGACCGCAAGGTCGGGCACCTGCTACCGGTCGCCGGCGGGCACGTCTACGGCGTCGACCACGGCATCTGCTTCGCCGTCGCGCCCAAGCTGCGGACGGTGCTGTGGGGCTGGCGCGGGACGCCGCTCACCGCGGATGAGCTGGGGGTGCTCGAGCGGCTGCGGGCCGACCTCGACGGCGGGCTGGACCGGGCCCTTGCTCCGCTGCTCGCTCGGGCCGAGGTCGCCGCGACCGCCCGGCGCGTCGACCGGCTCCTGGCGAGCGGCGTCTTCCCGCAGCCCGACCCTCGCCGCCCGGCGATCCCCTGGCCGCCCTGGTGAGAACCCGGGCGGGCGGCGCTCCGCCGCCGGCCGGGTCACTCGATGCGGACGAAGGCGTCGACGTCCACGCGCGGACGTCCGGCGGTGCCCAGCACCACGATGTCGATGCTGTGCGACCCCGAACTCGCCCAGGCGTAGCTGAAGACGACCGTCCGCTGTTGCGTCGCCGCCGCCCCGAGGTCAACCGTCGTGACGAAGCCGCCGTCGACGTAGACGTCGGCCTTGCCGCGGTTCGTCGCGCGCGTCGAGACCCAGCCGATGCCGCGACCGGTGAACGCGTAGAAGGCCTCCTTGCCCGCCACCGTGGCATACCGGAGCGAACCGCCCAGGGCGCCGCTGACGGCAGCGCTCGTCCAGCCCGACGAGTAGACGACCGCGCTGCTCGACTCCTGCACGATCCCGGGGCGGATGGCAGGCCCGGCCACAAGGGCGCTCGCGTTGGCGGCGCCGTCGGTGGCGCTCACGCGGTAGGTGTACGAGTGGCTGGTGTAGAGCGTGCGCACGATCGAGTTGGCGGCCGCGCTGGGCAGCGAGACCGCCGCCCAGCCGCCGCTGTCGATCTTCTGCTGGAGCTGGTAGCTGGCGATCCCGCTCCGGTCGTCGCGGGCGTACCAGCGCAGGTTGACCGGAACGGTGCCCGGGGAGACCTGGCGGCCGAGCGCGGGGGCCTGGACCGGAGCGACCGGGGCCGGGGCGGCGGTGTCGGCCGGCGCTGCGGCCGGGGCGATCTTCCCCCACCACGTGCCCCACCTGTTGCCGCTCGCGGCGTACTCCTGGATCGTCCACAGATCACGGTCGTTGAGCGGGTCGACGACGGTGGCACTGTAGTCGCCCCACCGGTTCTCCGCGCCGCCGAGCGTCTTGTAGTAGGGGCCCAGCCCCGCCTTCAGCATGACCGGTGAACGCATCGTGCCGGCCGCGTCGGCCGCGGCCCGGAACGAGTACGCGGCGCCGGCGTAGGTCGCCTCGCTGAAGCGCGAGTAACCGATCAGTGCGTCGCCCTGCCTGTTGACGGCGATGCTGGGATAGGCGCGGAAGATGGCGCCGGTGGCGTCGTCGATCCGGCCGCGCTGGAGGACGACCCCGGTCGGGCTCAGCTCCCACCACTGGATCGCCGAGCGGGTCGGCCCGGAGGCCGGCAGGAAGACGGTGTGGACACACCAGATGGCGCCGTTGCGGTAGACGCAGTCGGCCATCCGGTCGTCGTTGACGTGGATCCCTTCCGCGCGGCCCGCCTGCGGGGCGAAGTCGGTCCCGCCGTCCATGGCCCACTCCGCCGTCGTGGAGGGGAAGGCGACGCCGGCGGAGAGGACCTCCGAGCCGACGTTGCCCGTGATCGTCGAGAGGCGCAGGTACCCCGTCCCCCCGGCATTGCCGTTCCAGCGCTGCACCAGGTACATCGTCGAGGTGCCCGCGTCGTAGGCGCGCGCAGGGGCCGCCGCGTAGGCGTAGGGCTCCTCGAACAGGGTGTAGTCGCCGGCGCCGGCGGCGTAGAGGTCGGCCTTGTCGAGGACGAAGATGAACGACGTCTCGTCACCGGCGCCGAAGGGGAACATATTCGCCTGGACGACGATCCAGCGGGCGTTGAAGCCGACGCTGGGGAAGTCGGCCCAGTGGAGGTCGGTCGCATCGGCGTCGATGCGGTAGAGGTCCCAGAGGCCGGTCGGGTCGCTGGTGCGGGAACTGCCGACGAAGACGGCCGAGTCGGCGCCCGAGGAGTCGGCCATGGCGACCGAGATCCAGCGGTTCCCGGATGGATCGTACAGGACGCGCGGGTCGAAGACCTCGCTCGGGCCCAGGGACGCCCAGAAGTCGAACAGGGCGACCGTGAGCAGGTTGCCGCCCGCGCGGGACTGGACGCGCACGCGGTCGTTGAGCATCACCATCAGGTGACTCGGCCCGACGGCGCCGCTGGTGTCCGGCGGGACGGTCACCCCGGCGTCGGGCAGCGCCTGGAAGTTGTCGGCAAGACCCGGCGAGGGGGCGGAGGGCGTCGCGCCGGTGCGCGGGGTGGCGGCCGGCGTCGCCTCCACGGCGGTCTCCGCTGCCGGAACGCTCCTCGGACCCTGCGGGAGGGCGCGCGGCGCGGGGGCCGCCCGCGGCGAGATCGGCCCGCGATGGAGCGGGTGCGCCGCCCGATCGGCCAGGTCAAGCACGACGTGGGTCACGGCGACGCCCGGCGCGCCGTGGACGACATGGCCCGGCGCGGCGCTTCCGTGGAACGGTCCCGCGTCCGCGATGGGAGTCGCCGAGACGACCAGCGCGATGGCGGCAAGGAGAGCACTCGCCCTGCGAACCCTCGGGCGACGCACCATCAGGATCCTCCCTCGCGGCGCCGGAGACGGACCATCCGGCTCTTCTCGGTCTGCTTCTCGGCGAGGCCGAGCCGGCTACGCCAGCAGGTCGCCGCGGGCCGGCCGGTCACCCGCGTCGCCGCGGCGTCACTCCCCGGCGCTGACCGTCATGGCGAGCTCGCCGTTCGACTCCGAGGCGACCACCGAGATGTGGAGCAGGTCGGAGCCGAGGATGAAGCTGCCCTCCGAGTCCGAGATGAACGGGTTCGTGTCGCCGAGGGAGGCGATCTTCCCCACCACGTAGCTGCGCGCATCGGCGAGCGAGCCGGAGCAGGCGTACGTGCCGAAGGCGACCCCGCCGTCCTCGCTGGTGAAGGTCGCGGTGCAGCCCGGCGGAACCAGCGCATCGCG
>MGMJ01000129.1:13912-19109 GCA_001794945.1 Chloroflexi bacterium GWC2_73_18 | reverse complement strand
GTGAGAGCCCTCCCTCGGTTGGAGCTTTGACACCCCATACCGAAGCGCGGGGGCTCTCACCTGTCAACAACGTCTTCGTGAACCACATCTAGGGGCCCGGGCTCGGCGAGGGGCTGGGACCGGGCGTCGGGCCGGGCGTCACCACGCCCGGGAGCCCCAACCCGACGCGGATCCGGTTCGAGGCGGCGGATGCCTGCTCCGAGACGTAGTTGTAGCGGACGAGCGCGGCCCGCGCGGTCTCCCAGTCGGACGCGGTGGCGCCCTCACGGGCGATCGCCTCCGCCTCCGCGGTGAAGCGGAGCAGGTGGTCGGCGTCGAGGCGGACCGCCTCGGGGAAGGCGATCCGCTTCAGCCCCTCCCAGAAGGTGTGCTCCGCGTCCGCCATGGCGGCGAGCGCGGCGCGGAGATCGTCGAGCGTGCTGCCGGCGTCCAGCGCGTCGCGCACCTCCTGGTAGGTCGCGTTGTAGGTCGAGGTCAGCAGCGCGTACTCGCGCGCCGGGTCGCCGCCGGCGCAGGCGGAGGCGGCGAAGGCCAGGAGGAGCGTCGCCGCGCGGAGAGCGGCCCGGGTGGGCGGCACGCGGCGACCTAGCCCTCGAGGGCCGACCAGGCGCGGATCGCCCGGGCCAGCGCCGAGTTGTCGTCATCGCCGTGCCCGTGCGCGATCAGCCCGTTCTCGATCTGCGCCGCCAGCCCCGCAACGGGGAGCGCCGCGCCGACCTCGCGCGCCAGCTCCAGGGCGATGCCGAGGTCCTTGCGGTGGAGGCGGATCTTGAAGCCGATCGGGTAGTCGTTGGCGATCATCCGCCCGCTCCGGTTGGCGAGGACCCACGACTGCGCCGCACCGCCCGAGAGCGCCCTGGCGACCGCCTCCGGGCCGAGGCCCGACTTGATCGCCAGCACGATCCCCTCGGCCACGCCCAGGTAGACGCCGGCCAGGATCACCTGGTTGACCGCCTTCGTCGCCTGGCCGGCTCCGATCGGACCGAGGTGCGTGATCGTGGTGCCCATCGCGGCCAGCACCGGGCGGGCGCGTTCGACGTCGGCCGGGTCGCCGCCGACCATGATCGCGAGTGTCCCCTTCTGCGCTCCCTCCGAGCCGCCCGACACCGGCGCGTCGACCATGCGCACGCCCCGCTCGGCGAGTCGCGCGGCGAAGAGCCTGGTCCCCGAGGGGCTGATCGTGGAGCAGTCGATGACGAGGGTCCCGGGCCGGGCTCCGACGGCGATGCCCCGCTCGCCGAAGAGGAGCGCCTCGACGTCGGGCGTGTCGGGGACGCAGGTGACGACGACGTCGCTCGCCGCGGCGAGGTCTGCCGGGGAGACGGCCTCCGTGGCGCCGTGCTCGAGAAGCGGCGCGGCCCGACCCGGCGTCCGGTTCCAGACCGTGAGCGGGAAGCCGGCGCGCGCCAGGTTGGCGGCCATCGCCGCGCCCATCGTCCCGAGCCCCGCGAAGCCGACCCGCTCCATCATGTCACTCCCTCCGTCCCGGTCGTCCGCTCGATCCCTGCTGAGTCGTGTCGTTGTTGGCGGACCGCGCGAGGGATGCCGCGGTTAGCACCGCTGCCGGCCCGCGGCACGGATCCTTCCCCTTATCCCGGATCCACCGAACACCCGAGCCGGTTCGGCTATCGGCACACGCAAGGAGGTGTCATTCTGACTTGGGCCGATGGGGTTGCTCAAGCAACACCGACCCGACGACAAGGACACCTGATCGATGCGATCATCGCAGAGCCTCGACCGGCTCGAGGTGGCCTGCGTTGCCCAAGGACGGTCACGGGAGCGATGGGTCGAAGTCACAGCGGGCGCGGCCGAACGTCTCACCCGGCATACCGTCCGGAGGACCTGGATGCGCTCCTCGCTCTCGCGGGTCGCAACGACGATCGTGGTGGGCCTTCTCGTCATTGCCTGCGCGTCATCCCCGAGCGCCCCGGTCACCACCCCGCCCCCGACTTCGTCGCCGCCGGCCGTCAGTCCCACGATCACGGCGATCGCCGCAGGCCAAGGCTACACCTGCGCGCTCACGAGCGGGGCGGGGTCAAGTGCTGGGGCTACAACAACCTCGGCCAGCTCGGCAACGGCACGACGACCGACAGCAGCGTCCCGGTCGACGTGGACTTCGCCACCCCGTCGTCCGGCGTGCCTTGACCTCGACGGGCGCCGGTCGAGCTGATCGAGTCGGGGGATCGCCTCGACGCGCTCATCGGCGCACCCGTGGCCGTCGCCGCTCACCTTCGCCTGGGCCGCGCACCGGACTCGGGACGACGTCCCGAGCGATGAGCGGCCGGGGCTGACGCGATGTACTTCCCCGTCTCGGGCTGGTTCACGGCGTTCGTCCTCACGCTGGCGGTCGAGGCTCCGATCGTGGCGTTCCTCCTCCGCCGAGCGGAACCCGACCTCCTCCGCCTCGGCGTCCTGATCGTCTTCGCCAACCTCGCGACCCATCTGGTGGTCTGGTACGTGATCACCCAGTTGTTCCTCGTCGGGACCCCGGGCTACACCCTTGTCGCCGAGACCTGGGCGACGGCCGCGGAGGCCGTCTTCTACGGGGCCACCATCCGCGGCCTCTCGGCGCGCCGGGCGATCGCCGTCGCGGTCGCCGCGAACGCGGCCTCGTTCCTCGCCGGTCGGGTGATCGGCGGGCTCTGGCCGGAACTGTTCAGGTGACGGCGGGCGGCGCCCCCCGCATGACCGGACGCACGTTCACGGGTCCGACGTGACCCGGGGAAGGAGCCCTCGCATGAGTACGCTGCGACGATCTGGAGGCGTGCGATCGGATCGGCTGCGCTCGCTCGCGGCGCTCCTGGCGGCCCTCGCGCTCGTGGCCGGGTGCCAGGGCTCGGTCGCGACGTCGACGCCGACCGATGGTCAATCGCCCACGGCGTCCGCCTCGCTGCCGACGCAGCCCTTGCCGACGCCGTCCACGCGCCCGACCGCCGAGCCGACCGCCACGCCGAGCGATGTCGCTGGGCCCTGGGAGCCTGCCGGGACGATGGCCATCGCCCGGGCCGCCCCGCATGCGGTTCTCCTCGGTGATGGTCGCGTATTGGTCGTCGGCAAGGAGAGCTGGTGGTTCTCGGTTGGGGTCCCAGACGACGACAGTGCCAGGACGGAGCTGTGGGATCCCGCGACCGGCGCCTGGCAGACGACGGAGAGCCTCAACA
This sequence comes from Chloroflexi bacterium GWC2_73_18, assembly GCA_001794945.1. GTDB lineage: Bacteria > Chloroflexota > Limnocylindria > Limnocylindrales > CSP1-4 > GWC2-73-18. Next base: position 15,948 of record MGMJ01000129.1, on the reverse strand, counting down.
AGCCGCGCGGCCACTTCGCCGCCGTGCCACTTGCGGACGGTCGCGTGCTCGTGACCGGTGGCCTCAACCAGACTGATCAGTCGTACTCGAGCACGTACGTCTACGACCCGCGACCCGGCTACGAGACCTGGTCGAAGGTCGGCCTCCTGGGTACGGCCAGGACGGCCCCCGCCGCCGCGGCCCTGCCCGACGGTCGCGTGCTGGTCGCCGGAGGCTACTACCACATCAAACCGACCTTCGGTCGCGACGCGGCTCCCGAGACCGTGCTCGCGGCGTACCGCCCTGCCTCGCTCCCGGAACCGGCATCGTCCGGGCCTCGGCTCGCCGATATTGAGCCGCCGAACGTCGGCTCCGCCCTCGCGACCGCAGAGCTGTTCGACCCCGCCACCGGCAGCTGGTCGGCCACCGGCCCCCTCACCTTCGCGCGCTTCGGAGCGGCCGCGGTCACCCTTGCCGACGGTCGGATTCTGGTCGTCGGAAGCCTCGGCTCGGATCACGGGGTGACTGTGGATGATCGTGCGTCCGACAGCGCCGAGATCTATGACCCGGCGACAGGGCGGTTCAGTCTCGTCGGGCCGCTGCCGGACATCGACCGGTCGGCGCTCGAGAAGCTGGGCGTCCCGGGTGCCAACCCGGTTCCCGAAAACGACCCGGTAACTGAGGACATCGGCACCCTCGTTGCGCTGGACGACGGCGGTGCCGTTCTCGTCGGTCACGCGGGATACTGGAAGCATCAGGGCGAAATCACGCGGTCGTTCCGATTTGACGCCCAGGCGGGAGGTTGGATCGAGATCGGCCAGACCTATCTCTACGTCGTGGAGCCGGGGGGGACGGCCGTGCCGTTGGTGACGCGGGGAGTTCGCCGCCTGGCTCGTGCCATGGTGGCCCGGCTGCCCGACGGGCGCGTCCTCGTCGCGGGGGGCGCCGGCACCATCCCCGAGGATTCCCCCTACTCCAAGCCGATCGAGCTGATCGGCATGTCCACCACGGCCGTGGCCGAGCTCTACGACCCGGCGACGAACACCTGGTCGCCGCTACCGCCGATGCCCGAGGCCCGTGCCGGGGGCGCGGCCGTCGTCCTGACGGACGGGTCGGTCCTCCTCGTCGGCGGCTACAACGACCCGCAGCCTCCAGAGGTGCGCATCGACCTGACGTCCGCGATCCGATTCGTTCCCTCGCCATGAACGCGTGGGCCGCGGGCGCCAATGCCGTGGACGTGGCAAGACGCGCAACGACGCACGGAGCGTACCGTCAGGGTGTCGGCACGCCGACAGGTTCCTGACGCAGCAGCGGGCGCGGCCCGAACGTCGCTCTGCTACACACCGTCCGGAGGACATGGGATGCGCTCCTCGCTGTTGCCGGTCGCAACGACAATCGTCGCGGGCCTTCTCGTCGTTGCCTGCGCGTCAGCCACGAGCCCGCCGCCGATCACGACGCCACCACCGTCCGGGCCGTCGGCATCGTCTTCGGCATCCGCGACTCCGTCTGCGACTCCATCCGCGACTCCGGACGACAACGCGCCGCCGACGTGGACCGCCACCGGGAGCATGACCACGGCCCGCGGCGGCCACACAGCGACGCTGCTGCCCGACGGCTCGGTGCTCGTCGTGGGCGGCTACGATCCCGAGGCGGCCCAGGACGCCGGCGTCGAGATCATGGGGCGGACCACCGCCGAGCTCTACGACCCGGGCAGCGGGCGATGGACCGCCACCGGGAGCATGACCACGGCCCGCGGCGGCCACACGGCGACGCTGCTGCCCGACGGTACGGTGCTCGTGGCGGGCGGTGGCCCCAAGGACGAGGCAACGGCGCGGTCCGCCGAGCTGTACGACCCGAGCAGCGGGCGATGGACCGCCACCGCGAGCATGGCCGAGGCCCGCTTCGACCACACAGCGACGCGGCTGCTCGACGGCACGGTCCTCGTGGTGGGCGGCGTTGGCCTTGGCAGCGATCCCAGCCGGCTGGCCTCCGCCGAGCTGTACGACCCGAGCAGCGGGCGATGGACCGCCACCGCGAGCATGGCCGAGGCCCGCTTC
>MGMJ01000129.1:6208-13885 GCA_001794945.1 Chloroflexi bacterium GWC2_73_18 | reverse complement strand
ACCCGAGCAGCGGGCGATGGACCGCCTCCGGGAGCATGGCCGAGGCCCGCTACGCCTTCACGGCTACGCTGCTGTCCGACGGCAGTGTGCTCGTGGCGGGCGGTGGCGTTGGCATGGTTGACGGCGTGCTGGCCTCCGCGGAGCTCTACGACCCGGGCAGCGGGCGATGGATCGCCACCGGGAGCATGGCCACGGCTCGCCTCGCCTTCACGGCGACGCGGCTGCCCGGCGGCACGGTGCTCGTGGCGGGCGGCGGCCCCAAGGACGAGGCAACGGCGCGGTCCGCCGAGCTGTACGACCCGAGCAGCGGGAAGTGGACCGCCACCGCGAGCATGGCCGAGGCCCGCTTCGGCCACACAGCGACCCTGCTGCATGACGGCACGGTCCTCGTGGTGGGCGGCTACCTCTTCGCCGGGCCCGACCCCCTGAAGTCCGCCGAGCTCTACATCCCGCGGGGCGGGTTCTAGGACGACGAGGCGGAACAAGCCCTGCAGAAGGAGATCTCATGACCACGCGAAGCACCATCACGCGGGCGGCACTGGCACTCGCCCTGCTCGCGCTGGCGGGAATCCTCATCTGGGTCGGGGCGACACGGGCCAGCAACGGTCAGACGACCGTCGCCGTACTCATCCTCCTGTCTGCCCTCCTGCCATTGGCGGCGGCCGGGCTGCTCTTCATTCGTCCGGGAATCGGAGCGGCACTCGCCATCTTCGCCGCGCTGCTCGGGGCTTTCTGGGGGCTCCTGCTGTCATTCTGCCTGGGTTGCAGCCCTACGCCAGTCAGTACGGAGTCCATTGCGCTCCTCGTCGCCGCGGCGGCGGTCTTCGCGCTGGCCCTGGTCGAGCTCGTGACACTCGGCCTTGCCTGGGTCGCCATCGCGATCGCGGTCGTCGTCTTCGCCTTGGTGTTCTCGAGCAACCTTCTGATCCTCGCCGCTGGGCTTGTCGTAGCCGCGGTCGTCGCCTGGCTGATGTTCAGGCGACGTGGATCGGGTAGCGGCGCGTGAGCGGACGGAAGGTGATGCTCGGCGCGAGCGTCCCAGTGGCATGGCACGTCGGGCGGCTGGCAGCGTCGGTCAATGCGCTGGTGCCCGCACTCTCGGCATGCGGTCCCGCTCCACATGGAGGCAGCGCGGCGGCGGCCGCTCAGGCCGCTGACGACCGCCATACGATCATCCCAGCGCCTCGACCGGCAAGGAGGTGGCCTTCGCGCCCGAAGGACGGTCACGGGAGCGAACGGGTCGAGGTAACAGGGGGCACTGCCGAACGTCTCCCTGCTACATACCGACCGGAGGACAGGATGCGCTCCTCGCGCTCGCGGTTCGCAACGACGATCATGGTGGGACTGCTGGTAGCTGCCTGCGCGTCAGCCGCGAGCCCGCCCCCGGCCACGACGCCGCCCCCGAGATCGTCGCCGCCGGCCACCACCCCGCCCGCGACATCGCCACCTGCCACGACCCCGCCCCCGACACCGTCACCGCCGGCAGTCATCCCCACAATCGGCCGGATCGCGGCCGGCTACCAATACACCTGCGCGCTCACGAGCGGCGGTGGGGTCAAGTGCTGGGGTTCCAACGATTCCGGCCAGCTCGGCAACGGCACAACGACCGACAGCAATACCCCGGTCGATGTCGCGGGTCTTGCGAGCGGTGTCAGCGCGATCGCCGCAGGCGGCGGACACACCTGCGCGCTCACGAGCGCGGGCGGCGTCAAGTGCTGGGGCGGCAACTCCGCGGGCCAGCTCGGCAGTGGCATCAGCACCGACAGCCGCGTCCCAGTCGACGTGCCGGGCATGGAGAGCGGCGTCAGCGCGATTGCCGCGGGCGGCGGACACACCTGCGCGCTCACGAACGGCGGTGGGGTCAAGTGCTGGGGCGACAACTCGTACGAGCAGCTCGGGACCGGCACCACGACCGACAGCAGCGTCCCGATCGCCGTTTTGGGCCTCGCGAGCGGTGTAACCGCAATTGCCGCGGGCGATATCCATACCTGCGCGCTCACGAGCGGCGGCGGGGTCAAGTGCTGGGGATACGAAGGCTCCGGCGGGCTTGGCAGTGGCGTCCCCGCCGACGTTCGGGGCCTCGCAACCGAGGTCAGCGCGATCGCCGCGAGCTACGAACAAACCTGCGCGCTCACGACCGGCGGCGCGGTCAAGTGCTGGGGCGGCTCCAACGGCGCTGTCCCGCTCGACGTCGCTGGCCTAGGAAGGGAGATCAGCGCAATCTCCGCGGGGTTCGGGCAGACCTGCGCGCTCACGACCGGCGGCGCGGTCAAGTGCTGGGGCGGCTCCAACGGCGCTGTCCCGCTCGACGTCGCTGGCCTCGCGAGCGGGGTCATCGCGATCGCGGTGGGCGGCCGGCACGCGTGTGCGGTGTTGCGCGGCGGTGGGGTCAGGTGCTGGGGCGACAATTGGGATGGCCAGCTTGGAAACGGCAGGCCGTGCAGCAGCTGGAGCAGCAGCATCGTCCCGGTCGACGTGGACTTCGCCGGGCCTAGTTCCGGCAGCGAGCCGCCCGGAACGCCGATCGACCGGATCGAGCACGCGACCGGTACGACGGACGTCGTGCTCCGGTTCGACCGCGGCCCGGACTTCGCGGTGGGGGACCTGGTGGGCGAACTCTTCCAGCCGGGTCCCGAATTCACCCTGTATGGCGATGGAACGGTGATCTTCCGGAACGATCTCGCACAACGACCCCCGGCCAAGGGTCCGATCATCCGCGGCGGTCCGTTCCTGACCGCCCACCTCGACGAGGACCAGGTCCAGTCGCTACTGCGGTTCGCCCTCGGGGAGGGTGGACTCGAGACCGCCTGCGAGCGGTATGAAACGCAAGATAGCGATGTCGCTGGCTCCGATGTCTTCACGATCCGCGCCGGCGGTCTCGACAAACGCGTCGAGAACCTGGGCTCTGGTCCCTTCGGGGCACTCACCGACTACCTCCGAAACTTCGACCGAAGCGGCATCCCGACAAGCGTCTGGGTGCCCGACCGCTACCGGGGCAACCTGCTCGACGCAAGCATCTTCCAGTACATCGGAGACGGCCTGACTCCCGGCCTTGCCGAGACCGGTACCGTCCCCTGGCCGTGGCCGGGTATCGCTCCCGGGGAGTTTGTCGGGCTGGCGGATCTGAGCTCAGGGCGCCGGGTCACGTCAGCGGACGAGGCGGCCGTGCTGGGCCTCTCCGACAACGGCGGCGTCGTTCAGCGGATCTACCTCCTCGGGCCGGACGGCAAGACGATCTACTACTTCTCCCTCTGGCCGATGCTCCCCGACGAAACGGGCTGACGGCGGCCAGCCGGCCTCGCCATCGCTCTCGCCCGCGTACGACACGAACCTCGTCTGGCGCTTCTTGCAGTCGGAAGATGGGTGTCCGCTTCAGCAGCACGATCCGGCAGAACCCGACAACCCGTCGGCTGATCGAGGCGGTCCCCGGAGGAAGCCTGTGCCCGATCCCGTACTGGATCGCAGGGGGAGCCGACGTGGCCGAGACGACGTACACCCCCTTCGCCGACCAGAAGGATGCCCGACCGGCCCGTCGCCTCACCGTCCACCTCGTGGCTCCGGGGCTGGCGTCAGCCTGTGAGGGAATCGGTCGTAGGGCGTTCATGGTGTCTCGCCGAGGGTCATCGATCCACCATTCGCGGCTCCTCGGCCCCGCCCGGGTCTCCGCGCGGCGCCACCTGTCGGCCGAACCCCTCAAATGGGCCTTCCCAGGCCGTCAGCCGACGAGGTTCGGTGGATTCGGGCTTATGAACCTGCTTCGTGTTATCAGAAACTCGACGCTGATGACCCAGGTCCCGACGTGCCTGCCCGAGGCTCGCGGAGCGGCAACGCGCCGGATCCGGCTCGATTCGGCCAGTGGCGCCGGGCGCCGTCGCTTCATACCACGAACCACGTTCGTATCCCGGAGAAACGGCCAGGCCGAGCCGGTCCCCGCCCGCTCCCTCGCTCGCCACGCCCACGGCCCCTCACCCGACCCTCGGGTGCGCCGCCCGCCAGCGCTCCACGAACTCGTCGAGGCGCACGATCGCCACGCCCGGGAACGAGGTCCACGCGTCGAGCAGCTGCTCGAGCGAGCGGAGCCGGCCGCCCCGTCCGGTCACCTCGGGGTGCATCGTCAGGGTCAGCAGGCCGCCGGGGACCCGCTCGTAGGCGAACTCGAACTCGGCCTGCCAGACGTCGGCGACCTCGTTCGGCGCCTTCATCGGCCCCTGCCCCTGGGACGGCATCTCGTAGTGGTCCCAGTCGTCGAGATGCCAGGCGACCGGGACCTCACCAGGTCGGTCTCGGCGCCGAAGCGGTAGGCGGAGCGCGGGTCGGCCCGGTCGAGGTCGTCGCCGGTCCGCTGGTAGTAGGGCGTGAAGTCGTCGGCCATGAGTGAGGAGTCGTACAGGAACCCCTGCTCGAGGAGCAGCTCCTGGGTCCGGTAGCTCGAGCGCCAGTAGGGCGCCCGGTAGCCCCGCGGGCGCGATCCCGTGAGACGCTCGATGCGGTCGATCCCCTTCTCGAGGATCGCCCGCTCGTCGGCCTCGGGCGGGACCGAGACGTCCTCGTGACAGTAGCCGTGGTGGGCGATCTCGTGGCCCGCGTCGCGGATCCGCGCGCAGAGCTCGGGGAAGGTGTCGATGGCGTGGCCGGGCACGAACCAGGTGACGCGCCAGCGGCGCTCGCGCAGCGAATCGAGGATGCGCGGCGCCCCGACCCGCGCCCCGAACTCGCCGCGCGTCTGCCAGCTCCGCGGCCGCCGCTCGACGAGCGGGACGGTCGGTTCGTCGAGGTCGAAGGTGGGGGCGATGGAGAGGCGGATCTCGCCGGCCGTCGTCAGATCTCCCTGCGGAAGAGGATCCGGTCCTCCCCGTCGTACTCGTAGTCCGGGTAGGCGAGCGTCCCGTAGAGGCGCATCGTCCCGGGGCCGCTCTCCGGCTCGAAGCCAAGGGCGCGGTGGAAGGCGACGGCGATCGGGTCGCCCGGCCAGACCGGGCAGACGACGCCCCGCGCCCCGCGCGCCCGGGCCAGGGTGAAGAAGCGCTCGCAGAGCTGGCGGCCGATCCCCCGACGGCGCAGGTTCGGGTTGACGGCGCCGGCCTGGACGTATGCCTCGGCCGGCCGGTCGGGGCTGACGAAACCGACCACGTAGCCCGCCGTCTTCCCCTCGGCCGTCTCGGCGAGGAGCGAGGTCGAGGCGAAGTGCATGAGCAGGAACCGCCCGAACGCCAGGTGCACCTTCCGGCCGCCGTACCAGTCGTCGACCAGGGCGACCAGGCGCGGGTGGTCCGACTCGCCCGGATGACGCCAGCGCAGGTCGCTCGGGCCAGGCGCCAGGGCGACCGATTCGGCCGCGGCGAGGGCGGCGGGGTCAGGCGAGGCCGCCGGCCGGCCGCTCGGCTCGTCCCGGTTCATCGGGCGCTCCAGGCGGCGACCGCGAGCAGGACGGCGAGTGCGAGCGCGTCGAGCGGGCTCGCCTGCTGCGCGTAGAAGTCGAGGATCGAGGTCGTCGCGATCCGCTCGCCGAGCGTCGTCGTCGCCCCCGGGGTCGTCGCCATCTGATAGAGGTAACCGCCGGCCTGGGCCGTCAGCCAGGCGGCGCCGGCGGCGGTCAGCGCGAGGAGGGTGACGCGCCGATCGCGCCCGCGAGCCGCTCCGCGCCACGCGCCGGCCGTCGTCGTCGTCCCGATCAGCCAGCCGGCGAAGATCGCCACCGCGAGGAGGCCGGCCTGCACGTCGAGGGCCGTCGCCCCGATCCAGAGCCCCGCCCCGAGCGGGGCCACGCCCGCACCGTAGAGGGCCGCCGCGCGAAGGTCGGGCGGGGCGGTGGCCGGGGGCGCCGAGGGGTCGGGCATCTGCGCCACTGTAGCGCGGCGAACGGTAGACTAGGGCCCCGATGCCGAATCCCTACCGCGGGGAGATCCCGCCCGACCCGAACGCCGGTCACCCGGCCGGCGCCGCGCGACTGCGCGCCGCGGCTCCGCGGATCGCCGCGCTCGCGCTCCAGGAGGCGCTGGCGCGCGACGCCTCGTTTCGAGACCGCTACGACGACGCGAAGCTGCGCCTCTTCCTGCGCGACTACGAGGCGCACCTCGAGCGCGTGGCGCGGTCCCTCGCCTCGGGGAGCGACTACTGGGTCCAGGAGTGGGGGGAGTGGATCGCCGCCGTGATGCGCCGCCGCCGCGTCCTCACCTCCGACCTCGTGACGCTCATCGCGGCGATCGGTCCCGCGGCGAAAGCCGTCCTCTCGCCCGCCGAGCAGGAGGCGCTCGACGGGATCCTCGACCGTTGGGTCGCCCGGCAGGCGAGGAACCGCAAGCTGGCCGGCGACCGAAAGCGCAACCCGATCCTCGCCTTCTTCTGGAGGGGCGTCGGCATCGCCGACTGATCCCCGAGCGCCGGCGCGGCCAGCGTCCCCATCGGCCGCCGCAGATCGCCCGATCCGCCTCAGCGACCGGTCGTCGGGCGAAGATCCCCGGGTCCGCCCGTGACGTACCGCCCAGAGATGGAGCTCGAGACGCCGCTCCAGCCGGTCACTCCCCGCCGGGGCTGGCGCGACCCGGCGATCCTCGTCGCCGCGCTCCTCGTCGTCGCTGTCGGCCTCCTCGTCTGGCGGCCCTGGAGCGGCGCGGACGACGGACGCGGTCTCGTCGCGGCGCCGTCCGCTTCGCCGTGGGTGGCGTCGCCCTCGGACGCCGTGGCGGCCATGCCGGTCTCGGCGTCCCCGGCCGCCTCGCCTCCCGCGAGCCCGTTCCCGTCGCCGACGAGCGACCCCCCGACGCCGACAGGTGAGCTTCCATCGGCGAACCTCTTCGCGCGGCAGTGGAGCATCGTCGCCATCTTCGACCCGTCCCATGCCGGCCCGGACGCGGTCCGCTGGGTCACCCAGCAGCCGGTCACCGTCTCGCGCCGCCCGCTCCCGATCCGCTCCGGGCCGCCGCGCTGGATCTGCCCGCTGCCCGGCGAGTTCCGGCGGCCGCTCGCCGCCCACGCCCCCGCCGGCAAGGTGCGCCTCATCGGCGTCGCGTTCCCGCCGTCCGAGGGCGCCTGGGGCGTCACCGTGGCGGTCGAGGAGGGATCGGCGCTGGCGATCCGCGAGATCTACCTCCGCGACATCCCGCCGCACATGACCCCGCCCCTCACCCCCTGGGTCCGTGTCTTCGCCCTGGCCGACGGCGGCGTCTGGCCGGCCGGGATCTACCGCTTCACGGTCGCCTTCCCCGACGCGAGCCACCGCTACCTCTACGCCTGCGTCGGGGTCTGACCGGGGGCGGTCGGGCACCGGCGACCGGCGGTGGATCGTTGGCCCGATGGCACGCGCCGGGACGTCGGACTGGAGAATCACCCAGGCCACCCGGGGTTCCGGGAGGTTCTTGGCCAGCCCCCGTCCCTGGAGCGTCACGAAGCGGACGTAGGCGGTGTCATCGAGTCCCAGCCTCGCCACCAGCTCGGCACGGCTCTGCCGCGCCAGGGCTGGGTCCGCCGGCGCGGCAGAGAGCCCCTGCGGGAGCCCCGCACCGCCGCACCCCGCTGCCCCGCCCGTCAGGCGGGGTCGACCACCACGCCGGTGAGGGAGCGGAGGTGCTCGGGCAGCTCGGCCGCCTCGTCGGCGGTGTAGCCGGGCCCGCGCAGCCGGTCGCCCTCGAAGAAGTCGACGTATCGGGCGTGGTGCTCGGCGGCGTAGCGGTACGCCTC
>MGMJ01000129.1:719-6162 GCA_001794945.1 Chloroflexi bacterium GWC2_73_18 | reverse complement strand
CGCGGGGAGTAGCCGCCGGCACGCATCTCGAGCAGCTGGCGCACGGTGAGCCGCGTGTTGTAGCAGAAGGGCTCGCCGTTCATCACGAGGGGGTCGACCTTCACCCACTTGATCGTCACGGCCGCATTCTCGCACGGGCGACTCCGCGGCGGGCGGACGTCCCCGGCCGACCCTCCGGCGGGGGTCGGTGCTACGATGGGCCTCCGGCCGCTGCACGGCCGGAGCAGAAGGACGGGAGCGATGCCCGACGAGCAGACGACGACCACCCCCGCCGCCCCCAGCGCCACCGACACGGCTGGAGCGCCCGTCTCGCCGTTCGACGCGCAGCGGCGCGCCACCGAGCTGGCGATCCTCGACGGGCTGCGCAACGTCGTCGACCCCGAGATCGGCATGAACGTCGTCGAGCTCGCCCTGATCAGGCAGATCATCCTGGGCGAGGACCAGACCGAGATCAAGATGGTCCTGACGACGCCCTTCTGCCCCTACGCCGGGTCGCTCATCCAGCAGATCCAGGAAGAGACCGAGGCGGTGGTCGGGCATGCTGTCAAGGTGACGCTCCTGGCCGAGCGCTGGGATCCGCGCGACGCGGGACTGATGTGGTGACCCGCCGGGCCGCCCTCCGGGGCTCCGGCCGCGTGCCGTGAACCGCCGGCCGGCGATCCGCGACTCGGCGGTGGCGACCGGCCGGGGCGACGACGGGACGACCGGCCTCCTCTACGGCGCCGCGCGCGTCGGCAAGGACGACCCCCGCGTCGAGGCGTACGGCACGGTCGACGAGGCGGTCGCGGCGCTCGGGGTCGCCCGCGCGGACCTTGGCCTCAAGCACCAGTACGGGACGCTGCCGCCGTCGCTCGGCTGGATGGGCGACCTGCTCCTCCGCCTCCAGCGTGAGCTCTTCGTGGTCGGCGCCGAGCTGGCCGCCGATCCGGCCGCCGCGGATCGTCTCGAGGAGGGGACGTCGCGGGTCGGCGCGGAGATGCTCGAGGGGCTCGAGACGATCCTGGCTGACCTGGAGCGCCACGTCACGATGCCCCGCGAGTTCGTGGTGCCCGGGGAGACGCGGCTCTCCGCGTCGCTCGAGCTGGCGCGCACCGTCCTGCGCCGCGCCGAGCGTCGCGCCGTCGCTCTTCAGCGCGACGGCCAGCTTCCGGGGGGGTGGCTGGTCCCGTACCTCAACCGGTTCGCCGATCTCCTCTGGGTCCTCGCCCGTGCCGCCGAGCAGGCCGAGTCGCGCGCCGCGACCCCGGCCCGCGCCGCGCCGCGACGGGGAGCGCGCCGCCTCCCGCCGGAGGGGTAGATCGCGGGCGATCGCGGCGCCTTCTTAACCGCTTCCTGATCGTCCCTTGACCGGCCCGTGCTATCGTGGCCGCCTACACCCGGATCCAGTCCGGGTCGAGCGAGGGAACCGCACCACGATGTTCGACAACCGCAGCGATCGGCCCTACGCGGGGTGGCAGCCGACGCCGAACCAGCTGAGCGCGCAGCCCGCGCAGGCCGTCGTCGGGGTCCGCGAGGGCTTCCTCACCGAGAGCTTCATCTGGATGTTCGCGGCGCTCCTGGTGAGCGCCTTCACGGCCGGGCTCGTCCTCGTCAACGAGGCGGCCATGACGAGGGTCTTCGAGAACTACTTCGTGCTCGTCATGGCAGAGCTCGGCCTCTACTTCGGCATCGTCTTCCTGATCAACAGGATCAACGCCCTGGTGGCGCTCGGCCTGCTCTTCGTCTATGCCGCGCTCAACGGCCTGACGCTCGGGGCGATCGCCGCCATCTACGCCACCACGACCGCCGGTCTCAGCGGCGTCCTGGCCGCCTTCATCGGCGCAGCGGCGATCTTCGGCGGTGCCGCCGTGTACGGCTACGCCACCGGTCGCGACCTGGCGAGCTTCCGGGGGATCCTCTTCGTCGGCGTGCTCGGCATCTTCGTCATGTCGATCGTCAACATCTTCATTGGCGGTGGGACGCTCAGCTTCGTCATCGGCGTCGCCGGCGTGGTGATCTTCACCGGCCTGACCGCCTACTACGTGCAGACGCTGAAGAACGGCACGCTGATGGGGGTCAACGGGCGCGACAAGGCGGGCGTCATCGGGGCCCTTCTCCTCTACGTCCTCTTCATCAACATCTTCCTGATGCTGCTGCGGATCTTCGGGTCCGGCCGCCGCTGACGCGGGCGCACCGGGCCGCCGCGGGGCGCGCGGCCGCGGCATGGAAACCTTCGACACGATCCGGACGAGGCGCTCGATCCGGCGCTTCGCCCCGACGCCCCTCCCCGACGACGCGGTCCGCCGCATCCTGGAAGCCGGCCGCCACTCCGGCTCCTCGATGAACGAGCAACCCTGGACGTTCCTGGCGACCCGTGATCGCGCCACCCTCGCGGCCCTGGCGACGGTCGGCGACCATGCCGGGCACCTGGCCGGCGCCGCTCTCGGCGTCGCCATCGTGACGCCGCCGCTCGACCCGGAGGGCTGGCTCATGTTCGACGTCGGCCAGGCGGCGACCCAGATGATGCTGGCGGCCTGGGCCGAGGGGATCGGCTCCTGCATCGCCAGCGTCTACCGCCACGACGACGCCCGGCGGATCCTGGGGCTGCCGGCCGACCGGACGGTCGACTGCCTCCTCTCTTTCGGCTACTCGGCCGAGCCCCCGCGCCCGCCGCGCGCCGGCGGCCGGCAGCCGTTCGACCGGGTCGTCCGCTGGGAGCGCTGGTAGGGGGGTCGGCGCGGGCGCCCCAGCGGGTCAGGGCCTGTGGACGAAATCCCTGAGCACGAGGACCGTGTGATGGAATCGGCGACCGAGAATGGCCGACCGCCTCGGTCCCCACGATCACGCTCAAACATTCGTCCACAGGCCCTCAGGCTGCCGGCGCCCCCTCCGCCGCGTTCCAGAGGCGGCGCAGTGCGGCCGCCACGCGCTCCGGCTCGCGACGGTGGGGCGGGTCGAAATGGTGGCGCTCCGGGAACACCTCGACCGTGAAGCGCGGGAAGATGCCGGCCAGCCGCTCTGACATGCGCGCGTAATAGTCGGGGTCGCTGAGGCCGCCGAGCGCGAACCAGACCGGCCGATCGAACGCGCGGAGGCGGTCGAGATCGAGGCGGTGCGCCCGGAAGGCGCGCATGAAGGCCGCCAGCCCGGCGGGACGCCTGGCCATCCAGGGTGGAGGCGGGCCGGGTGGCGCCGCCGGTGCCGCCGGCGGCTCGACTCCGGGCCGCAGCTGCTCCCGCATGAAGGCGCCCATCATCTCGTCGGGCGGCAGGGTCATGATCCGCTCGAACTCGCGGTAGACCGCCTCCTCCTCGGGGGTCAGTCCTTCCCAGCCGGCCCAGGCCGGCTCCATCAGCGCCAGGCTCAGGAGGCGTTCGGGGTACGTCGCGGCGAAGGCGATTGAGGACGCCCCGCCGCCCGAGTAGCCGACCAGGTGGAAGCGCTCGAAGCCGGCCGCGTTGGCCGCGCGACGGATCCCCTCGACCTCGACGCCGAGCCCGAAGTCGTGCGGCGGGACGTCGCTGGCGTAGACCTCGAGGTCCTTCGCGACCGCCTCGACCCCGTCGCCGAGCACGCCCAACAGAGGCCCGTAGGCGAGGTCGGCCGGCAGCACCCCGCCCGGCATGAAGATGACTTGGGGACGCGGACGGGCGTCGTGGCTCTCCATGGGCCTCCTCCTTGTCGGAGGAGCCTACACGGTCCCCTCGGACCGCGCCCGAGCCGGTTGCCGCGGATGTCGGCCCCTTCCTCGAGGCCGGGTAGCGGCCGCGCCGCGCGGCGACGGGAGCCCGTTCCTCTCAGATGCTCACCCCGTGGACGTTACGCGGGCGAAGCCGCTCGGACTCTCTCAGATGCTCACGCGTGGAACGTAAGACACGAACGGCGTGCCCGGGGGCGGTCCCGGGTGGCCGCGACCGCTCCCGCTCGCGCTCACCGACCCGGTGACACCGGCCGGCCGGTGCCCGCTGGCGGGGCGCGAGCGCGGCGGTTCCGGTCCAAGGTTCCCCCGGCGAACATCTGGCAGGATCCGATGCGGGAGCCGTCCTGCAGGACCGAGCGGTCGGTCCCACGGCCGCCGCATGCTCAATCGCGCGCCCGGAACCCGCGGATGGCGATTCCCAGCATGGTGACGCCGAAGGCGAGGAGGATCGCCGCCTCGACCGGGATCGGGAGCACCTGGTCGAAGAGGGTCAGCCCGAGGCGGTCGACCATCGCCGCCGGGAAGCCGGCGCCCTCCAGCACGACGCGCCGGAGCGGGTCCATCCCGTAGGCGGCCGGATCGAGCCGCGTCAGGACGGTCATCCAGTCGGGGAGGCCGGTCACCGGGAAGAGCGACCCCGACAGGAAGAACATCGGCATCATTAGGAAGTTCATGACCACCTGGAAGCCCTGCATCGTCTTCATCCGCGAGGCGATCGCCACGCCGAGCGCGGAGAGCGCGAAGGCCAGGACGAAGACGAGCGGCACGAGCGCGACGACGCTCCCGACCGTCAGCGTGACGCCCACGAAGGGCGCCAGGACGAGCAGCAGGAGCCCCTGGATCATCGCCTGGGTCGTGCCCCCGAGCGCCTTCCCGATCGCCACCGCCGAACGGTCGATCGGCGCCACGAGCACCTCCTTGAGGAAGCCGAACTCGCGGTCCCAGACGATCGACATCGCCCCGAAGATGGCGGTGAAGAGGACCGCCATGCCGATGATCCCGGGGTACATGAACTGGATGTAGCTGACCGAGGCGGCCCCCGGCGCCCCGCCCCCGAAGCCGCCGCCCGCGCCCTGGAGCGCCGAGCTGAGCCCGGTCCCGAAGACGACCAGGAAGAGGAGCGGCTGCGCCAGCGAGGCGACGAGGCGCGCCCGGTCGCGCCAGTACCGGAGCACGTCGCGGTACCAGATGATGTAGATGGCGCGGAGACTCGCCCGGGCGACCGCCATCGGCCGACTGCCGGGCTCGGCCGCCGCGACCGCCGCGGGGGTGACGCCCGCCCCGAGGTCGGGCCCGCTCGTCATCATCGCCGCCGGCCGCCCCAGTGGAAGCCCATCCGCCGCATCCGGTCGAGGCCGCTCGCCTCCTCCTCGCGGATGGCGTGGCCGGTCAGCTTGAGGAAGACGTCGTCGAGGCTCGGCCGCCGGAGCGTGACCGAGTCGACCGGCACGGCGATCTCGCGCAGGAGGCGCGGCAGGAACCCGGCGCCGTCGGCGACCTCGACGCGGAGCGTCCCGTCGTCGGCGACCGGATGGAGGCCGAAGCGGCGCTCGATCTCGCCCGCCGCCGCCGCCGTGTCGGCCGTCGTCACCGTCACCACGTCGCCGCCGACCATCGCCTTCAGCTCGTCGGGCGTGCCCAGGGCGACGATCCGGCCCGCGTCGATGATGGCGATCCGGTCGCAATACTCGGCCTCGTCCATGTAGTGGGTGGTCATGAACATGGTGATCCCCTCGCGCCGGCGGAGGTCCTGGAGGTAGGACC
>MGMJ01000129.1:0-685 GCA_001794945.1 Chloroflexi bacterium GWC2_73_18 | reverse complement strand
TCTAGGCGCCGGCGCATCCCGCCCGAGTAGGTCCTTACGAGCGAGCCGGCCCGGTCGGCCAGGTCGACCATCTCGAGCACCTCGGCGATCCGCTCCTTGCGGATCGCGGCCGGCACCGAGTAGACGAAGGCATGGAACTCGAGGTTCTCGCGGCCGGTCAGCTGGTCGTCGAGGGAGGGATCCTGGAAGACGAGCCCGATCCGGGCGCGAACGGCGGCGGGGTCGCGGTCGACGTCGATGCCGGCGACGGTGGCGCGGCCGCTCGTCGCCCGAAGCAGGGTGCAGAGGATGTTGATCGTCGTCGTCTTGCCGGCGCCGTTCGGCCCCAGGAAGCCGAAGATCTCACCGGCGTGGACCCCGAGGTCGATGCCGCGGACCGCCTCGATCTCGCCGTAGCGCTTGACCAGTTGCTCGGCGGCGATGACGGTTCGGTCGTCGGAGGTCACCGGCGAAGCTTACGACGAAGCGCCGATCCATCTTCGCGGCGGCGCCCGGAGAACGCAGGGCGGCGCCGTGGCGGTCGCGGACGGCCGGGAGATCGGCAGCGCGAGCCTGATCTCACGCCACGGTGCGCTCGCCACGGACCCCGCGAGGACCGCCCCTTGCCGACGCGCTCGGCGAGGGGGATCCTACGAGGCGAGATCGGTCAGCTGCGCCTCGAAGAGGGCGAACTGGCCGGCCAGGC
>MGMJ01000128.1:4710-33952 GCA_001794945.1 Chloroflexi bacterium GWC2_73_18 | reverse complement strand
CTGGATCCCCGTCGGGTCCTTCTCGCTCGGCTGGAGCGCCGCCTCCAGGATGGTGAGCGTCCGCGTGCTGCTCGTGTCCTGGCCGTCGGAGAGGACGACGATCCCGTAGCGGACCGTGTCGCCGGAGGCCTGGCGCATCTCCTGCAGCTCATCGTACGCGTACAGGATCGCGTCGTAGAGGGAGGTGCCGCCGTCGGCGCTCGTCGAGGCGATCTGCTGGACGAGCCGCTCGCCGACCTCCGACTTGAGGCCACTGGCGCCCGGGTAGATCCCGTCGTCGAAGGGGAGCCAGAGGAGCCAGTCCTGGCCGTCCATCCGGTTGACGAACTCCTGGGCGCCCTTGACGGCGGCGGTGATCTTGCCCCCGGACATGCTGCCCGACTTGTCGAAGACGATGGCGATGACGGCGTGCTTCTTGACCTGGTGCCAGACCTCGCCGATCCGATCGATGACGAGCGTGGCAGGAACCTGGAGAGCGACGAGCCTCGCCTGTGGGTTCGCCCCGTAGGCCGGCTCGATCGGCGAGCCGAGGGTAACCGACGTGTCGGCCGGGCGGAGGCCAAGGCTGAGGACCGCCTCCTGCTGGCTCCGCGACAGCAGGAAGTCGCGGAAGACGAGCGCCGCCCGCGCCTGGTCGGCGCTTACCCACGGGGTTCCGTCGAGGATGGCGAACGGATGACCGACGACGACCGTCCCGTCCTGCGGGTAGGTGGCGACGAGCGGCT
This sequence comes from Chloroflexi bacterium GWC2_73_18, assembly GCA_001794945.1. GTDB lineage: Bacteria > Chloroflexota > Limnocylindria > Limnocylindrales > CSP1-4 > GWC2-73-18. The sequence continues at coordinate 33,227 of MGMJ01000128.1, read as the reverse complement.
CGCGCATCGAGTCGGCCGAGCTGCGATTGGTGGCGATGACGTTCGACTCGTAGGTGATGACGGCATCGAGATACTCCGGGCCGCCGGTCACCATCTTCTCGAGGAGCCAGATGTCCGACTTGCCGCTGTGGACCTTGGCCTTCTCGACGTCGTTGACGAAGGTGCCGCAGGCGTTGGTGGGCTCGACATCGCCGATGGTGAGGCCTTCGGTCCTGCCGAGAGCCGTCATGCACATCGAGATGACCCCGAGCGTGCCGGAGTTCGACTCGCCGAAGTAACCATAGCCGAACTTGAACTTGCGCCACTGAGGGTTGCCGTAGGCGCCCCAGCCGTTCGGGCTGGTCGCGAGCGAGCGGAGCGTCGTCCAGGTGCAGTCCGGCCCGGGCGTCGGCCAGCAGCCGAGCGCCTTGGCGCGCGACTCCCACATGGCGACGACGAGGGGCGTCCGGACGAGGACCGGGATGTCGCCGCTCTTGACCGGGTCGGTGCCTTGCGCCGCCTGCCACTCCTTCTCGAACTTGAGGATCCACGATTCCTCGCCCGGTGAAAGGACGGTGGGCTCGATCTTGCGGCTCACCGTGTCGGAGACCATCGTCCCCGAGCGGTAGTCGACCTTCTTGCCGTCGATCTCCTCCTGGAGGATGACGACGAAGATCGGCTTGCCGTCGAGCTGAAGCTTCGCCTCGCTCTGCGAGGCGGCGTTGAAGGCGTCGACTGCCTGATGGAGCCAGGTCTGCTTCGTGTTCGAGCTGACGATCGAGATCGAGATCGCGTTGGGCGGCGCCGCCAGCGTAGGCGTGCCATCGCCCGACCCGTCGGGACCGGGCGCGAGGATGGGCGAGATGAGCGCACCGACGACGAAGAGGGCGAGAAGCGCCGCCGCGCCCCAGAGCCAGTACGGTCGGCGTTCGGCCATGTCGGCCTCCTTTCCCCCGCGACGACCCGCGGTTCAGACCTGATCTCGGACGTAGGCCCCCGCCTCGGGGCCGAGCACCGCGATCAGGCGGGACGCGGCCTTCCGGCGGGCGTTCACGACGTCCTGGAGCCGCGTGATCGACGCGCTCGACTCGCGCTCGGCCTCCGCGACGCGGACCAGATCGATCGCCTCGCGGTCCATTTGGAACGCCTGGAGGAGCATCGTCTCAAGCTTCTGCGTCAGGTCGGCTACCAGCTCGCGGGCGGAGACCGCCTCTCCGCGCACCGCCTCGACATTCTGATGCCACAGCGCCGTCACGTCATCGTCATCGGTCCCACGCCGGCGGCCTTCCGCGGCAGCGCGCCGGGGCTGGCGCTCCCCGACGAAGCGGAGGATCCGCTCGAGCTCGTCGGCCTGGCGCGCCGACTCGAGCTGCAGGTCGAGCAGCTCGGCCGCGTCGGCGAAGATGCTGTGGAGCCCGGCCGCGGCGCTCTGGCGCCCGCCGGCGTGGATCTTGAGCGCCATCTCCGTCAGGGCCACGATCCCGCGCTCGAGCTCGGCCCGGAGGTCGAGGTCAGCGACACCGTCGAGCGGGAAGCGGCGGGCCAGCGCCTCGCGGAGGAGCGCGCGCTGGGCCTCCGGGTCGACGAGCGCGTCGCGCACGATCGGCAGAGTGAAGAGGGCGATCCCGACGCTGTAGAGGAGCGCCAGGAACGGCGCGTTGAGGAGGGTGAGCAGGACTCCCGTACCGAGGATCCAAAGGAAGATGAGCGGGCCGCCCTGGCCGCGCACGAAGACCCGGCGCAGCGCCTCGGCTCGGAGCTCGTTGCGCAGCTCCGGATAGCCGAACCGCCCGCCCGCCACTGCCACGGCGGCCCTACTCCCCGGCGGGCGCAGGGTGCCGCCGGTCCCGGGCGAGACCTGGGGCTCGGCGAGTTCGGTCGATCGGCTCATCGCTTTGGATGCGTTCCACGATAGCGCGTCTGCGAGTCGAGGGCAGCCGGGGAGCCGGACGGCCCTGTCCCGCCGCGCCCGATCGTGGGGACCGTCCTAGCCGGGGATGGCCGGGCGCGCACGCGGTTCGGGGATCGAGAGTATGCTTGCAGCTCCTCTCGGACCTTCCGGGAGGGCCTCGCGTGGTCGATGGTTCCTTCTCGAACCGGCCGTGCGCCGACGGTGTCAGTTCGAGAAGACGAAAGAGGTTGCCATGACCACGGGTACCGTGAAGAAGCTCGTCTCCGACCGAGGGTTCGGCTTCATCACCGCAGACGACGGCAAGGACTACTTCTTCCATCGCGACGGGCTCGATCGATCGCTCGACTTCGATCGGCTCTCGGGCGGCGAGAAGGTCACCTTCGAGGTCGAGTCGAGCCCGCGCGGGCCTCGCGCGGCGAAGGTGTCGGCCGCCTAGCGCCCGTCCTCCGAAGCTGATCCGGCCCCGATCGCCATGTTCCCTCCGAGCAACAGGCGGTCGGCGGCCGATCAGCCTCTCAAGCACGTCATCGCCGAGTACAAGCATCGCGCCCGCACCGTGACCTGCGTCTGCGGGTGGCACGGGAGCAGCGCCACGGTCGATGCACGGCCCTCCGAGTGGAGCGGCCACGTCGCTGCCAACCGGGCCGCCAGGCGCTGAGCCCTGGCCGGATCGCGGCGCGTATCATCGGGATGCCGTCGCTCACGACTCGCCGGTCGACGCCTACCTCGCGACTCTGCCGGCGGATCAGCACGAGGCCCTGCAACGCCTGCGCGCCCAGGTTGCCCGACTGGTCCCCGATGCCGTGGAGCGATCAGCTACGGCATGCCGGTGTTCAAGCTCCACGGCCGCGGTCTCCTGTGGTTCGCCGGCTGGAAGGCCCACTGCAGCATCTACCCCTGACCAACGCGTTTCTGGAGGCGCACGCGGACGCGCTGAAGGGGTGTCGGCGCACGAAGGGGAGCCTGCACTTCACACCCGAGGCGCCACTGCCGGAGGCGCTGGTGGAGCGCCTGGTCCTGGACCGTCTCGCCGACCTCGAGGGTGGCGGAGACAAGCCGACCTAGCGGTTTCGCCCGCGCGCTTCGACGGGGATCGCCCGTTCCACGCGGTCGCCGCGGATACCGATCAGCCGGTCAGCCAGGCTGGGGACGACGCAGGCGTGGTTCGGGACGATCTCGATCCGATCCCCGATCCGCCAGGGAGTCTCGGGCGGGATGCGGATCACCGGGTGCTCCTCGGTGAGCGCCTCGACGCGCACCTCGGGATGCCCGCGCACCAACCCGAAGCCGCCGGCGATGCCGAGGTCGGCGGCGAGCGTCTTGGTGCCGGCGTCGGCGACGGCCCGGTCGGGAGCGGGCCGCGACACGATCGTGACGAGGACGCGCAGGGCGCAGTCAGCGACCGAGGCCGTGCCGAGCGCCACCTGGTTCGCGTCATTGAAGACGTACGTGCCGGGCCGGATCTCGGTGATCCGCGGGTAGGTCGCCCGCACCTCCGCGACGTGGGCGGCCGTCGGCGTCGACCCGACGCTCAGCTCTTCGACCTCGATCCCCCGGTCCGCCAGCAGCGCCGCCGTCTCGACGAGCGCTCGCGCCTCCTCGAGCGCCACCGCGCGTCGCCCCTCCACGTCGGGGACACGGGAGGCGTGGCCGGCGTGCGTCATCAGGCCGAGCAGCCGCAGTCCCGGGAGCCGCGCCACCCGCTCCGCCAGCTCGGCGCTCTCCGAGCCCGGCGGGCGCCCGCAGCGGTGCAGCCCGCTGTCCACCTCGACGTACACCTCCAGCGGCCGTGGCAGGGAGCGGCCGACGGCGGCCAGGTTCGCCGCGGTGGCGACGTCGTCGAGCGCGACGATGACGCGAACGCGCGTCGCCAGCTGGCGCAGGCGGGCGAGCTTGGCTTCGCCGACGATCGGGTAGGCGACCAGGATGTCGTCGATCCCCGCGTCGGCCATCACCTCGGCCTCACCGAGCTTGGCGAGCGTCAGGCCGGCGGCGCCGTGGCGGATCTGCTCGCGCGCGATCCAGGTCGTCTTGTGGGTCTTGGCGTGTGGCCGCAGCCGGACGCCGGCGCGTGCCGCCCGTGCCGCCATCTCCGCCAGGTTGCGCTCCAGCGCCTCGAGGTCGACGAGGACGGCGGGCGTGTCGAGCTCGTCAATCCGCGCGGCGGGGGCGGGGTCAGTGTTCGGCATCTGGGTGGGCCTCCCTGCGGAGCGACTGGCTGGATCGCAGTGGAGCCGCCGGCGATCCGGCGGCCGACCGCCCCTGGCGCGGGAACCTGATACCGTACGGCGACGCGGGGTCGGCGACGACGGTCTGGCCGACCGGGTCCCGCCGAGGAGGACCGAAACGATGACCCGGTTGGTCGAACTTCCGGCTTCAGGCGCGGGGCGGACAGCCCTCGGGCGGGTCGGACATTGGATCGGTGGCCGGATGGTGCCCGGCACCTCAGGGCGCCATGGCCCGGTCTTCGACCCCGCCACGGGCGTGCAGACGAAGGAGGTCGACTTCGCCTCGGCCGAGGAGGTCGACGCGGCCGTGGCGGCGGCGAAGGCCGCCTTTCCGGCCTGGCGCGCGGCGTCGCTCTCGAAGCGGACCGAGATCATGTTCCGGATCCGCAACATCGTCGAGGCGCATCGCGACGAGATCGCCGCCCTGCTGACGGCCGAGCAGGGCAAGGTCCCCTTCGACGCTCAGGGCGAGGTCGCCCGGGGCATCGAGAACCTCGAGTTCGCGGTCGGGGTCCCGCACCTCCTCAAGGGCGGCTTCTCGGAGCAGATCTCGACCGGCTTCGACGTCTACCAGATCCGCCAGCCGCTCGGGGTGGTGGCCGGGATCACGCCGTTCAACTTCCCGGCGCTGGTTTCCATGTGGATGTTCGCCAACGCCATCGCCTGCGGGAACTGCTTCATCCTCAAGCCGTCGGAGAAAGACCCCTCTGCCTCGCTCTGCATCGCCGGCCTCCTGCGAGAGGCGGGCCTGCCGGACGGCGTCTTCAGCGTCATCCAGGGCGACAAGGTCGCGGTCGACCGGATCCTCGAGCATCCCGACGTCAGGGCCGTCTCGTTCGTCGGCTCGACGCCGGTCGCGAAATACGTCTACGAGACCGGCACGAGGCACGGCAAGCGGGTCCAGGCCCTCGGCGGGGCGAAGAACCACATGGTCGTCCTGCCCGACGCGGACATCGACATGGCCGCTGACGCCGCCGTCTCGGCCGCCTACGGCTCGACCGGGGAGCGTTGCATGGCGATCCCGGTCGTCGTCGCCGTCGGCGAGGTCGCCGACCCGCTCGTCGAGGCGATCATGGCCCGCCTCCCGAAGGTGAAGGTCGGACCCGGGACGGACCCGGACGCCGAGATCGGGCCGCTGGTCACCCGCGAGCACCGTGACCGGGTGGCGAGCTACCTCGACCGGGACCGGGAGCAGGGCGCCACGATCGTGGCCGACGGCCGCGACCATGAGCTGTACCGCCGGGGAGAGGGCTTCTTCCTCGGCCCCTCGCTCATCGACCACGTCACCCCCGAGATGGACAGCTACCGCAACGAGCTCTTCGGACCGGTCCTCGAGGTCGTCCGCGTGCCGACGTACAGGGACGCGGTGAAGCTCGTGAACGAGAGCCCGTGGGGCAATGGGACGGCCATCTTCACCCGCGACGGCGGGGCCGCCCGCCAGTTCCAGTTCGAGGCGGAGGCCGGGATGGTCGGCATCAACGTCCCGATCCCGGTGCCGGTCGCCTACTACAGCTTCGGCGGCTGGAAGAACTCGCTCTTCGGTGACCTGCACATGTACGGGCCCGAGGGGATCCAGTTCTACACCAGGGCCAAGGCCGTCACCGCGCGCTGGCCCGATCCGGGAACCTCGAAGATCGACCTCGGCTTCCCGCGCACGCAGTAGCGGCTCCCGCCCCGCTGCCGGGGCCTGGGCGGCGGGCCTCAGCGGTTGGAGGGGAAGACGAGGCTGAGCGGACCCCTGGCGCCGGGCTCGGGCCAGCGGATCGTGACCTCCTTCTGCCTGGTGAAGAAGCGGATCCCATCCTCGCCCCGCATCTGGAGGGTGGCAAAGGAGGACTGCTTCGTGCCACCGAAGGAGAGGTAGCCCGCCGGGACCGGGATCGGCACGTTCACCCCGATCATCGGCACGTCAACCTCGAGCTGGAAGCGGCGCGCCGCGCCGCCGTCGGTCGTGAAGATCGCCGTTCCATTGCCGTACTTGTGGCTGTTGATGAGCGCGAGCGCCTCGTCGAAGGTGTCGGCCCGGACCATGCCGAGCACGGGCCCGAAGATCTCCTCCTGGTAGATGGTCATCTCCGGGCGGACGTGGTCGAAGAGGGTGACCCCGAGGTAGAACCCGTCGGGGTACTGGGGATGGCGGAACGGGCGCCCGTCGGCGACCAGCTCGGCGCCCTCGTCGACGCCCCGGTCGATCCACTCGATGAGGCCGGCGCGGTGCTCGGCCGAGTAGATCGGGCCCATGTCGACCCCGGGCTCCAGGCCGGGACCGATCTTCAGGCGCGCCATCCGCTCGAGCATGAGCGGGCGCAGCCGATCGCCGGCATCGCCGACCGCGATGACGAGCGTTTGGGCCATGCACCGTTCGCCCGCGGAGCCGTAGCCGCCGGCGATCGCCGAGTCGGCGGCGAGGTCCATGTCGGCGTCCGGCAGCACCACCATCGCGTTCTTGGCGCCGGTGTACGCCCCGACCCGCTTGCCGTGGCGGGTGCCGGTCTCGTTGACGTAGCGCCCGACCGCCGTGGAGCCCACGAAGGTGATCGCGGAGACGTCGGGGTGCGTGAGGATCGCGTCGACCGCTTCGCGCCCACCGTAGACGACGTTGAAGACGCCGTCGGGCAGGCCGGCCTCCTTCCAGAGCTCGGCCTGCAGCTGCGTCGCCCCCGGGGTGTGTGACGACGGCTTCCAGACGAAGGTGTTGCCGCAGGCCATCGCGATCGGGTAGATCCACATGGGGACCATGACCGGGAAGTTGAAGGGGCTGATCCCGGCCGTGACACCGAGCGGCTGGCGCAGCGTCAGTACGTCGACCCTGGTCGAGACGTTCGGCGTGTTCATCCCGGCGAGATGGACCGGCATCCCGCAGGCGAACTCGACCGTCTCGATCCCGCGCTCCACCTCGGCGAGCGCGTCGGGGTAGGTCTTGCCGTGATCGCGGGTGATGAGCCGGGCGAGTTCCTCGCGATGACGCCAGACGAGCTCGCGATAGGCGAAGAAGACCTGGCTCCGCGCGAGGAGCGGCAGGTCGCGCCAGGCGGGGAAGGCGGCCCGCGCGGCCGCCACCGCCAGGTCGACGTCCTCCGCCCCGCCCCGGGCGACCCGTCCGCTCACGGTTCCGGTCGCCGGATCGTAGACGTCCTGCGTGCGCGCCGGCGGCTGCTCGACGGTCCGGCCACCGATCCAGTGGTTGATGACCGGCGGGTTCGCGGCCTGGGCCGTCTGCCACTCCGCCAGGGTAGGCGTACTCACCTGGTACCTCCTCGCACGTCGCCGGGATGCTGGCCGGGCGCTCCGCGCCCGCCTGCGCCAGGCGGGACCGCCGCTCAGGCGGCTCGGTGGGACCTGCAGGTCGGCGTTCCTGAGCGCGACATCGCGGGTCGTGCTCTTCGCCTCATGATACTCGGGACGCCGTGACGGCCTCGCCGGGACCCGCGTCGCGAGCGGGCTCGGGTCAATCGGCTCGGCGCGTCAGGAGGGGCGGCCGCCGTTCCGCGCCAGGCGTTCGCCAGGGAGGGTGACGAAGGGGCGCGCGGCTCCATGGGCCGGGCGCCACGAGTCGACGAGGGCGGCCGCGCGCACCGGTCGAGCGGCCCCCCGGCCCGGTGAGTAGCCGCGGGCGTGCCGCGATCGAGCCCCACCCATCGGTCGCCCGCCCATCGGGCGCCCGCCCCGGGTCGGCCAGCCGACGCCCGTCCGCAGGCGGATCGGTTCCGGCGCGATCGTCCGGTCCGGCTCGAAGCCCGGCACCGCCTCCGACGGGATCCGCTGCCCCAGGAGCGACTCGATGTCCCGGAGGAGCCACGCCTCGTCGACGCAGACGAGCGAGATCGCCTCGCCATCCATGCCCGCGCGGCCGGTCCGGCCGATGCGGTGGATGTAGTCCTGCGGGGCGGTCGGAAGCTCGAAGTTCACCACGTGCGGGAGGGCCTCGATGTCGAGGCCGCGCGAGGCGACCTCGGTGGCCACCAGGAGGGCGACCCGCCCGGCCTTGAAGTCGGCGAGGGCGCGGGTCCGCTGAGGCTGGCTCTTGTTGCCGTGGATCGCCGCGGCGACGATCCCGTCCCGCCCGAGCTGCTCGGCCAGCCGGCTCGCCCCGTGCTTCGTCCGGGTGAAGACGAGCGCCTGGTCGAGCCGGCCGGTGCGGACGAGGTGGCCGAGGAGCTCGCGCTTCCGTTCCCGATCGACGGGATGGACGACCTGGCGCACCAGCTCGGCGGCGGTGTTCCGCGGTGCCACCTGGACCGACGCGGGACGCTCGAGGAAGCCTTCCGCCAGGCGGCGGACCTCGTCCGAGAGCGTGGCCGAGAAGAGGAGGTTCTGCCGGCGCGCGGGGAGGAGGGCGAGGATCCGCCGGATGTCGCGGATGAAGCCCATGTCGAGCATCCGGTCGGCTTCGTCGAGGACGAGTATCTCGACGCGGCCGAGGTCGACGGTGCCCTGGCCGACATGGTCGAGGAGCCGCCCCGGCGTGGCGACGACGACCTCGGGGCCCGCGCGAAGCGCGCGCACCTGCGGCTCGTAGCCGACCCCGCCGTAGATCGTCGCCGAGCGGATCGGGCGACGGGCGCCGTACGTCCGGACGCTCTCCTCAACCTGCATCGCCAGCTCGCGCGTGGGGACGAGGACGAGGACGCGGATCGGTCGCCGGCCTTCGGTGGCCCCGCGCGCGGCGTGGAGCCGCTGCAGGATCGGGAGGACGAAGGCGGCGGTCTTGCCGGTGCCGGTCTGGGCGCCGGCGAGCAGGTCGCGGCCGGCGAGGACGAACGGGATCGCCTCGTGCTGGACGGGGGTGGGCTCGAAGTAGCCCTGGTCCGCGACGGCGCGGAGAAGCTCGGGCGCAAGCCCGAGTCGATCGAATGACATGGGAGAGACGCTCCTGATGGGGCCCTACCCGCAGTCGCGGGGCCCGGTCAGGGCGTGGAGTGGATCGGGATCGGACGGTTGAGGGACCGGGGCGCAGACCGGGGCGCCCTATCGAGCACGAAGACCGGTAGCATACCCGACTTCGGCCCATCGCGCCACGAGGGGAAGGGCCTCGCAAGAATTCCGATCGTCCGTGCCGGGTGGCCCGGCATGGGTGAGCCCATCCGGCGGGCCGGCCGATCGGCCGGCGCCGGGCCGGGCCGCCGCGGCCGGCGCCGGGACGGGCGGCCGCGGCCGGGCACGGGCCGTGCCACTACAGGTGGCAAGAGCGGCGCTCCCCACGCCGGGGAGGTGGCACCAACCGCGGGTTCGGCCGCCGACCCACGCGTGGCGGGAGGCGATCCCGCCACCCCGGGTGGCAGGCCGCGCCCCCTCCTCCCACCGCCGGCTCCGCCGCCCCGACCGTACCGGGCGCCGCACCCGGCGGGGAGCGCTCCGGCGCGCCGCTCCGGCCCCGGCCGTCCGCGAGACGGGTCGGCACGAGAGAGAGGATGCTCGCTGTTTGGAGCGGGGCGTCAGGCAGCTCCCCTGCGGGTGCGGCGCGTCCGGCTATGCCTGCACGTCCGCCCGCGACCCCTCGACGGCGTGGCTCTCGTGCCGTCCGCCGATCGACCGCGCCCAGCTCACGGAGATGCTGGCCCCGCCCGCGGTCGAGGTGCTGATCTGCCAGCGACCATTCGTCGCCTTGACGATGGCGTCGGCGATGGCCAGGCCGAGTCCGGCGCCGCCAGGCGTCTTCGTGGCGCGATGGAAGCGGTCGAAGATCCGGTCGCGTTCCTCGGCCGGGATGCCCGGGCCCGAATCGTCCACCGTGAGGCGGACGCGCCGGCCCTCGTTGACCACCAACACGTCCACGGCCCCGCCCTCCGGCGAGTACCTGCAGGCGTTGTCGAGGAGGACACCGAGCAACCGATCGAGCCACTCCGGCGGGACGGTGACGATCGAGCTCTCCGCCGAGCCACGGACGGCAAGCGCCAGGTGACGCGCCTCGGCGACGGTGCCGAAGCGATCGGCCGTGCGGGCAGCGAGCACCATGACGTCCACGGGCTCGGCATCCGGCTGCCCCCGTGTCGCGTCGAACCGCGCCAGCCAGAGCATGTCGTCGACGAGCCGGCGGATCCGCTTGCTCTCCCCGTCCACGCGCTGGAACGCCGTCCGGTACCAGGTTCCGGGGCGATCCCTGGCCAGGGCGAGGCTCGTCTGCGCCTCGATCACCGACAGTGGGGTCCGCAACTCGTGGGACGCGTCGGCGGTGAACTCGAGCTGCTGCCGGCGCGCCTGCTCGATCGGCTGGGCGACCCGCCGGCCGATGGCGACAGCGCCGAGGAAGACGACGATGAGCAGCGCCGCGCCGATCCCGATCTCGGCGGCGATGAGGGTCGACTGCGTCTGCGAGACGTTCTCCATGGTCTGCCCGACGACGACGTAGTCGACGCCGCGCGCCGTGCCCCGGACCCGGACATCGACGCCGCTGATCGAGGCCGTCTCCGGGCCGGCGACGCGCCGGTACGCGGTGGGGAGGTCGGCATCAGAGGCATTGATGCTGCTCACCGTCCCGTCGGGGTGGACGGTCCAGACAAGGACGGGCGACCCGAACGGGCGATCAGGCGGGGGCGGCCCGAACCCGTCGGGGGGATCCGGCGGCTGGCCGGCCACGTGCGCCAGCACCTGGGCCAGGTGCCCGTCGATCTGCGAGGTCAGGGCGTCCGTGACGATGACCGCGACCACGACCGCGATCGCCAGGTAGGCGACGCCGACGATCGCGCTGGCGGCGAGTGCGACGCGGATCGACAGGGCGCGGACCGACGGACCGCGGACGTCCCCGAGTCCGGTCGCCGTCACGCTTCCTCCAGCCGGTAGCCCACGCCCCGCACGGTCACGATGCGGACGCCGGCCGCCGGGAGCTTCGCGCGCAGCCGGCTGAGCTGGACGTCGATCGCGTTCGAGCCGAGCGGATCGGTCTCGTCGCGCCAGGCGTGCTCGGCGATCGCCCTCCGGCCGACGACGGCCGGGGCGCGGCGCATGAGCAGCTCGAGGATGCCGTACTCCGTGACGGTCAGCGGGAGCGGACGTCCGTCGACCGTCACCTCCCGGCGTACCGGGTCGAGCGCGAGCGCGCCCCGCCTGACCACCGGCGCGTCCACGCCGCGCGGCCGGCGCTGGAGCGCCCGGATGCGGGCCACGAGCTCCCCGAAGTCGAACGGCTTGACGAGGTAGTCATCGGCGCCGGTGTCCAGCCCGCGGATCCGATCGGGTGGCGCGTCGCGGGCGGTGAGCAGGAGCAGGGCGGTCGGTCGATCGTGTTTGCGGGCCCAGGCGACGACGTCGATCCCCTCGGCGCCCGGCATCCGCCAGTCGATGACGGCGACGTCGTAGTCGTAGAACTTCAGCATCTCGATGGCGTCGTCACCCCGCTCGACGGCATCGACGTGGTAGCCGTGGTCTTCGAGCCCGAGGACCAGGACCTCGCGGAGGCCGGGGTCGTCTTCGGCGACGAGCACGCGCATCGGGGTTCCTCAGCTCCTGGGGCCATCGTACCCCGCGCACTACGAGGCGGCGCCCGCGCAGTCGTAGAGCGCGCTGGACCCGGATCCGCCGTAGTCCACGGCGGAGCACGCGCTCGTGACCCACGAGGTTCGTTCCGAGGTGGTCTCGCCAGAGCCGCCCGGGCCGCCGAAACCGCCCCCGCCCCCGCCGACGAGCACGAACCGCAGCTGGCCGGAGGCGACGTAGCCTTTCAACTGGTCGAGCGTGGGAGCCGGGTCGGAGCCCGTGAAGCCGCCCATCGCCATGACCGGCAGTCCCGTCGCCAGTTGGATCGACCCGGCCTCCTGCGCCGAGTTCGCGGCGACGATCCACGTCGCGCCGCCCTGGTTGGCGACGAGGTAGCCGACGAGGGCCGAGTCGACCGACGCGCTCCCGCCCGGCGCTCCGCCGCCAGGACGGCCGCTCGCCGCATCCGGCAGGCCGGGCAACGCGCCGGGCGGCTGACCCTCATCGGGCCGGTACCCGCCGGGGCCGGGCCCACGGGCACCGTCAGTCCCGTCGAACTGGCCCCCGGCCGTCGCCGGCCCCGGATGCGGGTCACCGCCGCTGTACGCGGTCCCCATGGTGGAGGCGGCATAGGCGGCGGGAGCCAGGAGGGCCGCCGACAGGCCGAGGGCGGTCGCGGCCGCCGGCACGCGCCCGAGGACACCGTGAAGCCGCGGGGCCGAGGAGAGGACGAGCACGGCCGCCGCCACGACCGCGAGCCCGACCGCGACCGGCCCGAGGCCCGGGGCGAACTCGGGCGTCCGGCCGAGCAGCTGCCAGCCCCACCACGCGGTCCCGGCGAACGCGACGCCGAGGGCAAGTCCGCCGAGCCGGACGCGAGCGCGCAGCGCCCAGAGATCGACGATCCCGGCGCCGACGAGGGCGGCGACGGCCGGGGCCAGGGCGACCGCGTAGTAGGAGTGGACGATGCCGGACATGTAGCTGAAGACGAGCACGTGCGTGGCGAACCACGTCCCCCACAGCAGGTAGCCGGCCAGGCGGCGATCCGTCCGCGGTCCGCGGCGCCGAAGCCAGAGCCCCCCGAGGAGGCTCGCGACGGCGAGCGGTATGAACCAGGCGATCTCGCCGAACCAGTCGTCGTTGAAGAGCCGGAAGAGGCCGGCCTCCCCGCCGAAACCGGGGCCGCCCCCGCCACCACCGGGCCCACCGTTACCGAACAGCCGCCCCAGCCCGTCGTAGCCGAAGATGAGGTCGAGCGCCGAGCCCGTCGTGCTGCCGCCGATGAACGGACGGCTGCCCAGCGGGATCAGCTCGACGATCGCCACCCACCAGCCGCTCGTCAGGAGCACCGTGACTGCCGCCAGGAAGAGGCCGACGACCCGGCGGCGGAGCGTCGTGTTCGCGGAGAGCCCGTAGACGAGGGCGAAGCCCGGCAGCACCAGGTACGCCTGGAGGTACTTCGTCAGGAAGGCCAGCCCGACGAACGTCGCGGCGAGCGCCGTCCAGCGGAGGCTGCCGTTGTCGAGCGCACGGAGCAGCGCCCACGCGGCCGCCACGAGCAGGAGGGTCAGGAGCGCGTCCGGGTTGTTGAAGCGGAAGATGAGGACGGCCGCCGGCGTGAGGGCCATGACGACGCCGGCGATGACCGCCGCGACGGGGCCGAACGAGCGCCGCACCACTCCGAAGAGCAGCCCTACGGTCAGCACGCCGGCCAGCGCCTCGGGCAGGAGGATGCTCAAGGAGCTCAGCCCGAACAGGCGGACCGACAGCCCCATCGGCCAGAGGGCGAGGGGTGGCTTGTCGATCGTGATGAAGCCGGCCGCGTCGAATGAGCCGAAGAAGAAGGCGGACCAGCTCTTGGAGGCGGCGAGCGCGGCGGCCGAGTAGTAGGCGTTCGCGTATCCGCTGACGGTCAGGTTCCAGGCGTAGAGCACGGCGGCCAGGGCGGTGACGCCCAGGAACGCCGGCCGGACCCAGGCCGGCTCGCCGGCCCGTCCGCGGACGAGGGCCCGGAGCCCGGCGAGAAGACCGGCACGCGGTGTGGTGGTCTCCTGGGTGACGGCGGTCACTGGACTACCCTCCTGGTGTCATCGGGCGATCCTCTCGAGGACGGGGACGGCGGACGGCGGACGGGGGGGCCGGGCCGTGAGGCCGATCGGACGGGTCCGGTCGAGGGCGAGACGCAGCAGCAGGAAGCGGACGAGCGTGGCCGCGGCGTTCGCCGCCACCAGGAGGGTGATCTCGGCCGTGCGGCTCGGGTCCGGTATCGCCAGGTCGAGCACGGCGAGCGAGGCAGAGGTGATGGCCAGTGCCGCCCCGAAGGCGGCAAGACCGGCCGCATGGTCACGGGCGAGGCGATCGCGGCCACGGACGCGGAACGTCAGCCGACGATTCGCCGCGGTGTTGCCGAGCGCCGTGACGACGAGCGCGGCCGCGTTGGCTGCCGCCGCCGGCGAGACCGCCCGGAGGAGCGCGTACAGGGCGACGTAGGCGAGCGTGCTCCCGACGCCGATCAGGGTGAAGCTGCCGACCTGCCCGAGCGTTCGCCGGGGCGACCGGTCGTTGCCGGCCGATCGCCGGATGAGGGTCGGGACTGTCATGGCGCAACTCTTCGCCAGCCATCCTTTCGATCGGGTTACGCCACCGTCGATCGAGCGCGATACCGGCGGCTACTTCGCCGGTCCAACGGGGGAGGCGCCCCCAGATACATGTCAGGACGACGCGAACCACGCCGCCGCGGTCGGCGTCCTCGGGCGGCTCCAGGGCGCGGAGCTCGTGGCGCACGCGTACGTTGTCGCCGAAACGGCGGCACTCGTCTCACGCCGCCTCGGCCGGGGCGCGGTCGAGCGTCGACTCGAGGCGATCCTCCCCGTCGTCAATGTCGTCGCCGTCGACTCTTCGGTTCACGAGGCGGCGCTCGGGGCGTTGTCGGGCGGCCGGCACGCGCCGGGTCAGCTTCGTCGATCGGACGGGCTTCGCGTTCGTGCGCGCGCAGCTCGTCGAGACCGCCTTCGCCTTCGACGCCGACGACGCGGCACGCGAAGTCGTGTCATCTCGGGGTTCGCTTCGATCCGCTGCGAGCCCCGTGCCGGGACGAATCGGCACGCCCGTCCTGGTCAGGGCGGGAGCGGACGTCCCGGCGATGGCGCCGCTCGCGCTGCCCCTCAGCTGATGACGAACCAGGCGACGGTGCAGCTCTGGGTGGCCGGCGCCGTCAGGTAGATAGTGAACATGTCGTTGGCGGTGTCCCTGACCACGCGGTGGACCGTGGTCGTGCCGCCCGCGCTCGTTTGCAGGGTGGCCAGGACCTTGGAGCCGGCGGTCAGGTCGATGCCGGGGCTGACGGTCACCTTGTTGCTCGTGGCGGCGATGGTGGCGAGCCCGGCGCTCTTCTCGAAGCGGACCCGCCCGCTGGAGCGCAGGGCATAGCCGGTGGTGGCGCTGAAGTAGCCGCCCGCCCCGGCGGTCGAACGGCCGTAGACCCCCCTGGCGCCGGCGTCCTGGTCGGCGTAGCCGTAGACGCCGGTCTTGGCCGCGGCGGGGGGCGGCATGCCCCTACCGAGCCGGCTGTGACCGAGCAGCCCGGTGCTGTTGGCGGTGGACTGGCCGGTGACGCCGACGCCGCTCGTGCTGTCGCTCCGGCCGTGAACGCCCTGCTGGCCTTCGCCGAGGACGCCGATGGCGGTCTCACTCCGCCCTTCAACACCGATGCCATTGCCGCCGAAGCCGTCGACGGACCGGCTGATGCCGAAAACGCCCACCACATCACGGTTCCCTGCCCAATCGAACGAGCCCTCCGTGATGCCGTGGACGCCGGTCGCCGCCCCGCTCCAGCCGCGAACGGCCTCGCCCTGTTCGTGACGGGCATCGACCGCCGCGATCGTGGGGTCTTCGCTTTCCGTCCAGGCGTCGATCGCCGTGCCGCCAAGGCAGACGGCGCACACGGCGATCCCCGAGTCACTCCTGGCATAGACGCCGAGGCCGGCCTCGCTCGACCCGTGGACCCCCTCGCCCGTCTTGGCGATGCCGGCGACGCCGTAGCCCCCGCCGCTCTGCCCCATCACCCCCGTCGTGCCGCTCCCACCGCTGCCGTCCGGTTCGCCGCCCCAGCCGACGACGCCGATGCGTTGCTTGCTGACGGCCGTGATCGCCACCTCGGTGTTGCTCACGGCACAGATCGCCTGGCTCGCGTCACTCCGCGCGTCGATCGCGCTCCCGTCGACGCTCTCGGCCATGAGCACGGTCGCGGCACCGCTCATATTGCGCAGCGTCGTCGTCGATTCCGAGTCGTTCACGCCCCCCAGCAGGACGTCATCGGGGTCGAGGGCCCGGGCGGGCCGCGGCCGTGCGAGCGAGTCGACAAGGAGAGCCGCTGCTCCTCCGGTCGCGGCCGCGAGCAGGGCGCGGCGCGAGGACGGTGTCAGTTCCTGGGTGGACATCGCGTGACTCCCGGGTGCAACCAGGCACCCCACGGCGGGTCGGGCTCGCCAGTGGCTCGGCGCGGTCCGGGCGGCCGCGGCGAAGGATCGCGCGTCACAGCCTCCCGCGACAGCGGCCACGCTACCTTGGCGGGGACCACGGCACCAGAGCCGTTCCGCCCGACGTGCCGCATGAGTGCGCCGGGCCCCAGCTGCGCCCCCTGCGTTCGACGCTCGTCACCGCATCGATGCTGCTGCGGCGATGGCGGCGGCTGCCACCGGTGGACGACGCCGCGCTCCGCGCCGACGTCGACGCGACGCTCGATCCCGGCCTGTGATCGCAGGCGATCTCGGCCTGCTCGACACGAGCACGCTGATCCTGCTGCCTCGCCTGCGGGACCCGTCGCTCCTTCCCGAGCGGCCGCTCATCTCGGCGATCACCCTCGCGGAGCTGTCCGTCGGTCCGCTCGTGGCGGCGAGCGAGGCCGGGCGCGCCGCGCGGCTTGCCCACCTCCAGCAGGCCGAGACCGACTTCGACCCGCTCCCGTTTGACGCCGATGCGGCACGCGCGTTCGGCCGAGTCGCGGCGTCATTGCGGCGATCCGGCCGGAAGGCCTCTGCCCAGGTGTACGACGCGATGATCGCGGCCATCGCGATCGCCAATGAACTGCCGTTGTACACCTGCAATCCCGACGACTTCGCCAGCTTCGATGGCCTGACCGTGATCCCGGTCGCCCATCCCGACCGTCCGCCGCTGACCGGCTGACTCGCGCGCCGGAGTGGCGCGGGGTGCTTCGTTGCCACACTCGCCGGTGGCGAGTTCATCATCGCCAGCACGCCTGCGCGAAGCAGTCACCCCACGAGTTCGACGCCGGCCCGCTCACAGGCTCGCCTGAGCCGGTCGTCGACGGTGGCCAGGGCGAGCCCGCGCCGCGCCGCAAGCGCGAGGTAGGCGGCGTCATACGCGGTCAGATCGAGCTGGCGCGCGAGCTCGGTCACCTCGCCCAGCGCGGCGTCCAGCGGGACCCCCTCGACCTGCACCGGCAGCGACACGAGCAGCTCGCGGACGCGCGACAGGTCGGCCAGGTCGAGGCGACCTCGCCGCTCCGCGGTGCGGAGACCGTTGGCGACCTCGAGCGGCCAGATCGCCGCGGTCAGGGCCTCGTCGTGCTCGAGCTGATCGAGGATGCGATCTGCCAGCTCGGATGCCTCGTCGGCGAAGCACCAGGCGAGAGCCACCGAGGCGTCCACGACGAACACTACCGGCGGCCCTCGTCGATGAGCTCGCGGAGAGATAGCCCATCGAGTGGGTGGGCCCGGCGGAAGGCGCGCAGACCGACGATGGCCTCGTGGGCGGTCAGCGTCGGGCGGGTCGAGGCAGGCGCGAGCACCGCGATCGCGACGCCGTGCTTGGTGATCGTGATGGCCTCCCCGTTGGCCACCTCGTCGAGCAGCCGGGGAAGGTGGGTCTTCGCTTCGTAGGCGCCGATTCGCCGCATGAGTCCTCCATCTGGTCTGAGACCAGTCTAACTGCGGGACGGCGGCGGGTGCAACAACCGGGGGAGGCGGCAGGGCCGACCAGGGTGACGAGCCGCGGCGCCCGGGGGATCTCCTCCAGCCGACAACGGACACCGTTGGGTATGCCGACGACCCAGGTCGGCGGGGCTCGTGCCTCAGGTCTGATCCGGACGCACGACCGTGAACCCCTGACGCTCCGCCGCCTGGGCGAGTCGGTCGTCGAGCGTCACGACCGGGAGCGTCGCGGGGTGATCCTCGGAGGCCACGAGCGCCGCCCCGAGCTGGAAGGCGTCCCCGGCCCGCAGAGCATGGACGCGGAGCAGCCGCACCGCCGTCTCGCGGACCCGCGCGATGGGCTGAACCTCCCGCCATGCCCGTGCAAGCCCGTCGAGGCGCCAAAGTGCGTCGACCATCGATCGCCCGGCCAGGCTGCCGTCGCGCTCGAGCCGGGCAAGGGCAGAGACGCACGCCACCTCGGTCGCCCACCAGACGACGACCTCGGGGTCGCGCTCGTATTCGCGCATCACGTCCTCGCTCGCCGTCTCGACCACGAGCGGCGGCACCACCGCGGAGCTGTCCCAGAACCTCACCGCCCGGATCGCCGTTCCTGGAGGACGGCCGAGACGGCGCTCGCGCCCGGGGCCAGCGGTGGCGCCGGCTGACGCAGCAGATCGAGCAGGGGCGGCGCGCTGCCGACGCGAACGATGCCGGCGCGTTCCAGGCGGCGAAGGCGACCCGTGGGGTCGGGATGGGCCGCGACGGGCTCGAGGCGGGCGACCGGGAGACCCCGATCGAGGATGAGGATGCTCTCCCCGGCCCGCACCTGATCGATGAGCGCGCTGAGCCGGTTCTTGGCCTCGGTGATCGTGGCGGTCTTCATATGGCCTTTCTGGCCATCTCGATCTGCCTTGTCAAGCCTGCCGGCAGAGTAGCCGCACGAAGCGCATGAGCGCCCACCCCGACATGGCCGTGCCGCGGTCGCCGTCCGACCACATCGTGCCGCGATCGCAGGGCGGCAGCGCCGCGGCGAGCAACCTTCGGGCAAGCTGCGGCCATTGCAGCTCGGTGCGCGGCGACGACTCCCGCGCCGACGTCGACGCGCTGCAATCCAGCCTCAGGAGCGTCGTACCTTCTTGCAGGCGAGTTGGACGCCCTCGCCGGCGCGCTCGGCCGAGGCCTACTTCGGCTTCGCGTACTGATCTGCACTCCTGAACTCGAGGCCGACGAACGTGTCATTCCCGACGATCCACGCGTCATGGCCCGGGGCGATGTCATACGCCTCGCCTGCCCCGATCTCAGTCCCGATTCCGGCAGCAGCAACCACGTGCATGCGCCCCGAGAGTGCGTAGCCGACATGGTGATTCTCGCATCGGTCGGTGCCGACGATCGGCTTGACCGATGTTGACCAGCGCCAACCCGGCTCGAACGTGAACCGACCGACGGCAGAGCCACCGACGGTGACGAGCTGGACCTCCTCGTGTGGGAACGTGCGGGTCTCCTGAGGAGTATCGAGGCTGATGGACTCGACGCCGGACATTGCGACCTCCCGGGCACTCGTGCCCTTGTCCCGAGCCGGGTCCGAGAACCCGGTCACGGTCATGCTTTCGCGAGGGCTCGGAGGCAGCTGACGGAGCCCGGCCGAACGTCAGGCGAGGAGCGGGATCGCACGCACAGACGAGAACGCGTCGCCGGGCTGAGGCGGGCGAAGGTCTCGCGCGCCGGTGCCTACACCTGGAACGGTCCGGCGGGGGTCCTTACGCGCCAGGTGGACGATAACCAACGGTTTCGACCCGCCCGAGTGCCTCCAGCGTCTCCTCAACGGTCAGCAAGACCGTCGTCTCGAACTTCGCCAGGGCCCCACCGCCGCTGATGGCGATCGATACGGCTGCCATCGTCACGTTGTCCGGAGCCTCCCACAGGGTGTACCCGTCGTACTCCCCGAACGCGTACCAGAAGCCGTGAAGCCTGCCCCCGACGGACTCGATGTAGGATCGCGCGGCGTCGCGTCGATCCTCGGGGTTCTTGGCCAACCGCGCCCACGTCTCGGGGGTGTAGCTGAAGCGGGTGAGGTACAGGGCCATGGCTCGACTCCTGGTGGACGTTACGGCACACGTAGCCGCGCGACGCGATGCAGCGGGTGGAGCTCGCCAGTGGCTTGGCACAGCCCAGCCGACGGGACGGGGCCGCCCATCAACGCCTCCCGCAGACGGCATATCCTACTCCTGATCGCGGTGGCCGCGTTTCGATCGGACCCAGGAGCTACCTGCGGCCCATCGGCCACCGATCGCGCCGAGCGGTACGAGGAGCAGATCGCGGCGCTGTTCCAGCGCATCACCCTTGACGAGTCGGATCTCCGCCAGGTCTCGGGCGCGATGCGATCCGAGACGGTGCCCCCCGCTGAGCCAGACCCGTCCGAGCTCGTGATTGCCCGAGAGCGGCTCCAGCGCCAGCTCAACGGCGGCGAGATCACGATCGAGGCGTTCAGCCGGGCCTGGCGCGGACTGGAGCGCCCGAGGCGAGTGGCCGAGGATCGACCCGACGAGGTGCGCCTCCGGCGTGCCGGTCAGGTGCTGTCGGAGTTCGGGACGCTTCTGGCGGAACCCGGTCGTTCCCGATCCGCTTCGGGAAGAAGCGCTCCGCGGCGGATGCCTCGGCCAGCGTTGGCCGATCTCCACCGGTCTCGTCCGAGCTCTCGACCGATGCCTCCGTCATAGCGGATCACCGCCTTTGCGAGCAGCGATGCCAGCTAGTCCCGCGGAACCTCGGGTGGCGCGTGGCGCCGGGCCCGCCTGACACCGAAGGGCATCTCGCCGAACCTGCGCAACGGGAATGACTTTCGCACCTTGACCGGCGGCATACAATGCCCGCCAGGCTCGGCCTGCAGAGGCGCACCAGCGGGTGTGCGGCGCGCCGACGGTTCGCGGACGGGAGAGGGCGCGGGCGTGGAGAAGGGGAATCAGCCGGCAGGCTCGGCAGGCTCGGGCAGTGAAGTCAAGCAGGCATCCGGCGGGGAGGAAGCGGGAGGTGGGGGGTCGACGGCAGGAGCGACCTCTCTGCCGGCGGATCAAGGGACCGACCTCGAGCGCACGGGTGGAGGCGGCCAGGCGGCAGGCGGGACAGAGCCGACGAGCGAACGCGACCCGTGGGCCGGTACGCCGAGTATCGGCGAGACGACCTTGCCCGACGGCACGAAGCTCCGCCGCGATGCCCGGGGCAACACATTCCGCGGACCCGATGCAGACGGTCGCGAGCACGTCTGGGACCAGGAACGGGGGCGTTGGCTCGATACGGCGGAACTCCGGGAGAATCCGGGCTCCGCCGGCTGGGGAGATCCAGCGGAGGATTGGCAGAAGGCTTGGGGAGGCCAGCCGATGCCGGAAACGTGGAAGGGCGTGCCGCGCACCGGCCAGACCCAGGTTCCCGAAGGAACACTCAACCGGGACGCAGCCGGCGGCTATGGCCTTGAGACGCCTTCGGGCCAGTCGTACCGCTGGAATGAACAGACCCGCCAGTGGTACAACTCCGAGACCGGCCAGCAGGCGCCGCCAGGCCTGGGCGGCGATCCCGTCGCTGACTGGCGGCGCGGCGCGGACGCCGACACGCATCTCAGGGCGCACCCTGAGGGTCCTCGCCCAACCTGGCGTGGTCCGGTGCAGCCCTGATTGGCCTTCGCGGAGGAGATGGGAGGTAGAGGTGGAAAAGGGCAACGAGGCGGGGGGCGGCGCTCCGATGGGCACCGGCCCCAAGATTGCGTCGGGGGCAGGGGCGGAGGCTGGCACGGGCACAGCGACCGCCGCGCCGCCGCCCTTCAGCGAACCGGTGCCGCCGCTGGCCGGCGAAGGCGCGCCCGGCTCCGGCGGTGGGGCTGCGACGACGCACCCGCGAGGGGAGGTGCTTGACTCCGACGGCTCGAAGCTACGGCTGGACGGCACGGGCGGGGCCGAATACCTCGACCCGACGGGACGGACGGCACGGCTGGAGGGCGACGGCTGGGTCGACCCGGCCACCGGTCAGCCAGCGGCGCAGGATCTGGCCGACAGGGCGACTCAGATGCTCCAGGAGACAGAGCTGGGGCGGCGGCGGATCTATCCACCGAGCTGAGGAGAGCCAGGATGGAAAAGGGCAACGACGCCGCCGGCGCGACCCAGAGCGCAACCTCGAGCAGCACGACCTCCGGCACGAGCACGGCGCCCGAGCCGGGGAAGCAGACCAGCGCTGCGCCGGGGACCGGGACCGCGAGCGAGAGCCCGCCGCCGCCGTCCGGTGCGCCTCAGGCTGCGCCTCCGGATGGAGGCGAACTGGCCCCGACGAAGCAACGCGAGATCCTGCATCAGGGGCCGCATGAGTCAACGTACCCTGATGGCTCGAAGCTTCGCCTGGACGGACAGGGTGGGGCCGAATTCGAGCAGGGCTATCAAAGGGCGCGGCTCGAGGGCGACGACTGGGTCGACCCGAAGACCGGTCAGCGCGTCGAGCGCGGAGTCTGGGCGAAGGCGGACTACAGGCTTCGGGAGCTCGAACGGCGGCGGGGGCTGAACCCACCGCCGCGGCGCTGAGCGATCCTGCTCGGCGTCGTACGGTGCTGCGGGAACCAGACCGAATGGGGATAGCACGAGATCGGGGCCTGCGGACCTTGCTGCAGCCCGACCACGCTCCATCCCGCATGGGGCTCGAGCACGAGTTCCGAGTGTTCTTCGGTGAGGAAGCAGTAGACTTCCGGTCGCTCGTCCACGACCTGCATCTCGGGCAGCCGAATCTCGATCCGGCTGATCCGAATGCGTACCGCCTGCCGTCGGGAGCCGCGGTGACATGCGACGGCGCCGAGGCGGAGATCGCGCTCGCGCCGACGCGGGTAGGGCCAGGTTTCACCGAGGAGCTCACGCTGCGTGCCTCGCATGAGCGTGCGGCCCTCGCGAGCCGGCTACCTCCCCGCCACCGGTTGGTGGGCTGCTCCACCCACCTCTCGGTCAGCGTCCCGGACGAGCTGACGCAGCCCGTGTGCCGGCTATACGCAACGATCTTTGCCCCCGCCATGATGCTGCTCATGGGCAGGCGCGACTCGCCGGGCCTGCTGATCCGGCCGCGTCCGGGACGTGTGGAGCTCGGTGGCGAGTTCGTCGAGGGGGACAAGCTCGCGGCAGCGGCCCTGTTTGCTGTCGGCAGCGTGCTGGCCTGCCAGACGGCGCTGTCGGACGGAGACCTGCCGCGACAGCGGCTCCCCCCGGAGCTGCTCGTGCGCGTGGACCCGGCGGTGGAGCGTTTCGGCTGGTACGTCGACCGCCGCGCATTCGGCGGCGACCTGTACGCCGATGGACGGTCCGCGAGGCTGCGATCGGCGAAGGGCGGGCAGCTCACCGCGCAGGATGTCCTGCGCCGTGGCTGGCGCGCCGCTCGCGAGGCCCTCGCCGATATCGCCAGCCCTGAGGAGCTGCGGCTGGTGCAGGCCGAGGTGGACGGAGATCGGCCATTGCCTTGCGAACTGGCTGAGCACACGCCCTTCGGCCCGGAGCCGGCCAGCGATGGCGCTCGGTCCACCCGACGGCCTGCGCCCGCAGCCTGGGGAGCCGCACTTCCGCAGCGCAGCCGGCAGGGATTCGAGATGGCCCCTGTGATGGTCACCTGGCATGCGGTCGTGTTCGTGCTGGTCTCAGGTCGACGCACGGCGTTTGCTGCGGTGCCGGGTTCGCACCTGGACGCCTTCCTCGAGGCGCTCGACGCGGGGCTCCTGGACGGAGAGATCGCCGACTACCTCAAGCGACGCCCGGGTGGCCGACGGCTGGACGGTCCCTCGCAGATGATGGCTCCGGGGCTGTTCGACGAGCTCGGGCCGCGCCTGGCCCTGCTCCCGCCCGAGCTGGGTCGCGACGGAGTCCCCGTCGCGGCGGTGTTCCAGCAGCAACCCTGGATGAGCCAGGGGCGACGGTGGTCTGCCTGGCGGCGAGCGTTCAGCCCTCCACGGTCAGGCTGGGCGGGAGAGATCCCGTGAGCGCCCCGCGGCGTCATTTCGTGAGCCATCTCGGCAGCCTGCTCCTGCTGCTACTCGCCGGTGGGCTCGTGTTCAGCTTGTTCGCACCCGTGCGGGCAGCCCCGATCCTGTGTCTCGGCCCCGAGGCGAAGCCGGCGGAGGACTTCTTCAGCGCCCAGTCAGCAAGCATCGTCAGGAAGGGCCCGGACGGCGGACTTGAGATCTCTACCGACTGGAGCAAGATTGCTCTCTACCAGGACCCCACCGGAGATGCGCGCGACCGGTCCGGCGATCCGGCGGACGCTCCGGACGCACTGTGCGCCGCAGTTCTCAAGCTGATCGAGCCGGACGCCCCGGCAGTGCAATCGCTGGCGTTCGTCGACCGGACCGCCTTCGAGGTCGTCCTCCCCCAGGTACCCGGCGCACTGCTTGCTGACGCGACCGAACTCATCGTCGTCGGCGTCCAATTCACCGAACCGTTCCCCGGTTCCGCACCCGGCGTCGTCCAGTTCGGGATCTCGCTCGACAGCGCTCTCCACCCCAATTACACCGGCCCGGCATTGGAGCTGCAGGGCAGAGACACCACTTTCGACGCCTACCTCGACGACGGGAAGTGGAAGCTCGGTCGCACCGAGTATCGGGATGGAACGTTCACCTTCGCGGCCGACTACGACGAGATCGTCGCGATCGTCGGCACTGACCGGGTGACCATGGCCTTCCCCGAAGCAGCTGTCCCCGGCGGCGTGGAAACCGTTGCGTTCTTCGCGGTCCTGGGCGACGGCGTCGAGGTCGTTGACCTGGGCGTCTTCGACCCTGCCAGCCTGAGCTGGGTGGCGCGGTCGGGAGCCCTGCCGACCCCCGCGCCCACGCCCAGCCCGACGCCCTCGCCCACGCCGAGCCCAACCCCGACCCCGACCCCCGCGCCGACCCCCGCGCCCACGCGGGCCCCGACACCCACGCCGACACCCACGCCGACACCGACCCCGACCCCGGCGGGCGCAGCAGCCCCGACCGCGAGCACAGACGGCGGCCCGCCGGTGCTGCCATTGCTCGTGGGCGGGCTGCTCTTGGCCGGGGTCGTGGCCGGCGTGCTCATGGCCCGATCGCGGCAGTCACAGGCACCGTCCGCCACGTCGGCGGCGCAGACTGCGGCCGAGATCATCGCGGCTGACGTGGCGCGGACGTCTCTGCTCGACCGGCCCTGGAAGGGGACCGAACCCGAGAGCTCCTTCGCGGGACGCGCGGTCATCGCGGGTGCAGGCGTTGGCGGCCCGGATCCACCGATGAGCCGTCGCTGACGGCCTGCTCGGCGGTTCCCAGGTGGCCCCGTCGCCATCGACTGTGGCCCAGCTGTCGGTGGACATGCCCGGCTACCGGCTCACCGCGTCCGCCAGCAGCGATGCCGGCTACGCGCCTTCGGCCTTCGCCGCGTGCTCGTCGGCGCCGACCGATGGCGCATTCCGGTGGGCTGATGCGCTCGCTACCAGACGGCCACCGGGCGGGGGTGGCGGTACCTCCGCAGCCTCTGGTCCTTGGTGATCAGCGGCCAGCCTTGCTCGATCGCGGTCGCGTAGATCAGCCGATCGGCGGGATCGCTCGGGAACGATGACCGCAGGCTGACCGCCGTGTGCGCGATCGCCGGCGTCATGGGGATCGTCCGGACCTGCGCGGCAAGCTGCTGGATTCAGGCAGCGATCGGGATCGTCAGCACGATCCGGTCATGTCGGGCCAGCCAGGCCAGCTCAAACCAGGAGATGTCGGCGACGGCGAGCTCGTCCGCGTCACTGATGGCCCTGCTGGCTGCAGGGCTGATCCGATCGGGTTCGGCGGACCACCAATGGACGACGTGGCTGTCCAGACCACTGGGGCGAGAGGGCTCGAGGCCATCCAAGTAAGGTCAACTGCCGGAGCGTGCCGTCACGGGCGAGAGCTAGCGAGTGTTCGCGAACGGGTTCTCGACCACGACCGAACCGTACGTCGTAGCATCTGCCAGGTCCTCGCTGAGGACACGCCGACACCCGGCGACCTCGGCGGCTCGAAGGATCAGGGCATCCCAGATCGAGATCTGCCATTCACGGCTCGCGGCGATCGCCGACTCGGCGAGCGAGGCGTCGATCGCGACAACGGGCAGGACCGCGAGCTGGCGGACCATCGCCTCGGCGTCTTCGACCGACACCGGCACGGCAAGCTTGCGCGTGACGACGGCGTAGAACTCCGTCAGGACCTGCGTCGAGACGACGAGGTCGCGACCCGGCGCCGGCGCGGTGGCCTCCAGCGCACGCTTGCGCTTGGCCGGGTCCGCGGCATCGACCGCGTAGACCCAGACATTCGTGTCAACGAAGGTCGGTTCGGTCATGGAGCTCGTCGCGCGTCCAGGTGCGACCGCGTGGGCCGCTGGTCGCCGCACTTCGTCGGGCGAGCCGCGCGAACCCGCTCAGGGCCTCGCCCGTGTCTCCGACGCCGGCGTAGCGCTCCAGGTACGCCCTCAGCAGGGCGTTGACCGAGGTCCCGTCCTCGAGGGCGCGCATGCGGGCCTGCTTCAAGAGCCGTTCATCGACCGTGATGGTCAGGTTGGCCATGGTCTCGTTGCCTCCCGTGCTACACGGGTTCAGTGTAACACGGGCCAGCGGTACCTACGGGTTCGCCGGGGGTCTCGCCGCTTCGGATCGAGATGACGGGAGGCGCGCCATCGGGTCGATCGGCCACGCCCTTATCGGGCCAGCACCGAGAGCCGTGGCGACGTGCCCGCTGCACACGGGCCAAACGCGGCGGCGGGACGAAGCCGGCGATCGGGGGCTGCTTTCGCGCATCATGCCGGTCCTGTCGACGGCCGCCCCTGGCAGGGCGGAGGTATGCTCTCAGCGAGCTCAACAAGGGAGGCGAACCGCCACTCACGTGCGCAAGCCCAGATGCCGTCACGACGCAGGCCCGAGGTAGGAGTAGGTCATGTCCCTGCTCCGCCGGGCTGAGCGGGCGCGACGGCCAGCCGACACCGCTGATGCCGGCCCCGTGGCGCCCGCTGGGCCCCCCGCTCGACCGAGTCAGGCCCGGGAGCAGTTCCTGCAGGAGATCAGGCTTCGCCTCCAGCAAGAGGTGATCAGCGCCTCGGGCTCCTTCCAGGACGTCCCCCCCACCGAGATCCGGGGGACGATGGAGGGGATCGTCGACCGGATCATCGGCCTGCACGGCTTCGCCGTGACCCGGGACGAGCGACTGCGCCTCATCGAGGAGCTGGTCGACGACGTCACCGGCCTCGGTCCGCTCGAGCCGCTCCTCCACGACGAGACGATCACGGAGGTGATGGTCAACGGCCCGCGCCGGGTCTACATCGAGCGGGGAGGGAAGATCCAGCGGGTCGATGTCGCCTTCCAGAGCGACGAGCACCTGAAACTGATCATCGACCGGATCATCAGCCCCATCGGGCGGCGGATCGACGAGTCGAGCCCCAGGGTCGACGCCCGCCTTCCCGACGGCTCGCGGGTGAACGCGGTCATCGAGCCGCTCTCGCTCGTGGGACCGGTGATCACCATCCGCAAGTTCGCCGCCAAGCCGTTCACGGTGGACGACCTCGTCCGCTTCGGCACGGCGACGGCGGAGATGTTCGGCTTCCTGAAGGCCTGCGTGGAGGCCCGACTCAACCTCTTCGTCTCGGGCGGCACGGGCTCGGGCAAGACGACGACGCTCAACGTGCTCTCCTCGTTCATCCCGGAAGAAGAGCGGATCATCACCATCGAGGACGCCGCCGAGCTGCAGCTTCGCCAGGCGCACGTGGTGACCCTCGAATCGCGCCCGCCCAACCTCGAGGGGGAGGGGGAGATCACGATCCGCGATCTGTTGCGCAACGCGCTGCACATGCGCCCCGACCGGATCATCGTCGGCGAGTGCCGCTCGGGCGAGGCCCTGGACATGCTCCAGGCGATGACGACCGGCCAGGACGGCTCCCTCTCCACCGGGCACTCGAACAGCCCGCGGGACATGCTCCGGCGCCTCGAGACGATGGTCCTCATGACCGGGTACGAGCTGCCGCTGCGGGCGATCCGCGAGCAGATCGCGTCCGCGGTCGACCTGATCGTCCATACGGCCCGCCTGCGGGACGGCTCGCGCAAGATCGTCAACATCACCGAGGTCTACGGGATCGAGGAGGACGAGATCCTCACCGAGGACATCTTCGCCTTCGAGCAGACCGGCGTTCGGGACGGGAAGGTCGAGGGGATGCTCAAGCCGACCGGTATCCGGCCGACGTTCATGCCGAAGTTCCGCGTCAGCGGGATCGAGCTGCCGCCCGGCGAGTTCGGCATCCCTGCCGAAGACCCGGCGCGACCGGGTCCGGCCCGCCCGGGGAAGGGGAGATGGGTCGCCGGGGAGACGGCGGGGCTGCCCCATGCAGCTCGGCCCTCCGTCGGTCTCGGCCGGGCGGTCGCGGCCGGAGGGATGGTCTACGTCTCATCGATCGGGCCCGTCGATGCCGAGACCGGTCGGGTCGTCAGCGGCGAGATCCGGGAGCAGACGCGCCAGTGCCTGCGCAACCTCAAGGAGCGGCTCGAGGCCGCCGGGAGCTCGCTCGACAAGGTGGTCTGGGCGAACTGGTCGTTGCGCGACCCGGCCGAGTTCGACGCGTTCAACGAGGAGTGGGTGCGCTGGTTCCCCGGTGACACACCGATCGGCCAGGGCACCCTGATGCCTCCGCTGCAGCGCCGGGCCGGTTTCCGGATCTCGATCGGGGTCATCGCCGAGGCATAGGAGCGCGGGGCGGCTGGGCGGTCCGCCCGATGAGCTTTCCTCCGGCGGCGGGTCGGCGGAGCCCGAGAAACCGTGTTGGCCGAAACCGTCACATCCTGTTTCAGTCGAAGAGGGCGAGGCGGCGCACGGGACGGCGTGCAGCAACGCGAGCGCAAGGATGGGACTGGTCGGGGCGAGAGGGCTAGAGCCTCCTTAACTCAGCAATCGCTGCGCTTCGTGATGATCAACCGGACACCTCGGGACCTCCTCCCGGCGACGGCACGAAGCGCGTGAGAGATGGGTACTTGCGCGGTGGACTCTCGCGGCCAGCGACTCCGCGCCAGCTGGACGTCCTCGCCGCGTAC
>MGMJ01000128.1:3000-4699 GCA_001794945.1 Chloroflexi bacterium GWC2_73_18 | reverse complement strand
CGGGTCGGTGCCAGGTGCGGCCGAACTCGTGGGCATTCGGCCGAGCACAGCGAAACGTCACCTCGCCGACCTGCGCGCGCGGTCGGGTCTGACCACCGAGCAGCTGATCTACGCCGGACGAGCTGGCGGTTGGCTGGTCGTCCCGAGCCTCGAGCCCAGCTGAGCGACGAAGGCGTTACCTCGCGGCAGGACGAGGCCAGCACCTCGGCGACCACCTGTGCGAGCCCATCCGGATTCTGCAGGCCCATCGGGTGTCCAGTCTTCGGGACGACCCTCCACCCGACACCCATGGGGATTCTGACTGTGCTCCATCGGCACCTCACGATGCGTCCCCCTGGAGCGCACACTCCCCAGGTGCCCCGGCCTCGCCGAGGGAAGAACGTCCGATCTCAAGCCGATGAGGTGACGCATGCCAGCGACCCCCGAAGACCTCGGCCTGTCGAGTCCAGGCCTGGGGCGCGCCCGCGCGTACGTCGAATCCTGCGTGGAGCGAGGCGAGATCGCCGGGGCCGTCATGCTCGTCTCTCGACATGATCAGGTCGCGCAACTCGCATGCATCGGCCTGCGCGACATCGAGGCCGGCAAGCCGATGGAGCCGGACACGATCTTTCGCATTGCCTCGATGACCAAGCCGATTGCCAGTGTCGGCGCGTTGATGCTGGTCGAAGCCGGCAGGCTGCGACTCGACGACCCGGTCTCGCGCTATGTCCCCGAATTCGCTGACGTACAGGTCTTCGACCGCGTCGACGACGGGCACGTCAGGCTGGCGGCCCTTGAGCGGCCGATCACCGTGTACCACCTGTTGACGCACACGTCAGGGCTGGCCGGCGACGCTCCACATCCGGCGCTCGAGGCCGCGTACGACAATCTCGGTGATACGCGCTACGGATTGCCGGAGCTGATGCGACGACTTGCCGCGCACCCGCTCGCGCATCAGCCAGGAGAAGGCTGGAGGTATGGCTGGTCGCATACCGTCCTTGGTCGAGTGATCGAGGTCGCTGCGAATCAGCCGCTGGACGAGTGCCTCGCCTCCGCGATCTTCACGCCGCTCAGCATGGTCGACAGCGGCTTCCACGTGCCGGCGGACAAGGTGGAGCGGTTGGCCGCCGTGTACGAGTCGGGTGACGGCGGGCTGCGCCGGGTCGACAATCCAGACACGAATAAGATCACCGAGCACATCCCGCTGCTGTCAGGCGGCGGGGGCTGCGCCTCGACGGCCCTTGACTACCTGCGTTTCACCCGAATGCTGCTGCGGCGCGGCGAGCTGGACGGCGTTCGCCTGCTCAAGCCCGAAACGGTCGCCCTGATGACTCGTAATCACCTGGCCGCGCCACTCCACCCGATCATCGTCTGGGACCATGTCTTCGAGGGCGAGGGCTACGGTCTCGGCGTCGGGGTCAGCACCGAGCCGTCCGCACCGGGGCTCGCAGGTTCAGAAGGCACGTATACCTGGGCCGGCTCCTGGAACACCCGCTTCTGGGTCGATCCCGTCAAGCAGCTCATCGGCATATTCATGATGCAGTCCGAGCCGTTTGAATTTATCAGCACGGGCGAAGGGTTCTGGTCGCTGGTCTGCGAGGCTCTGTCCAACTGAGTGAAGCGGATGTCCTGGATGACCACCGCGCGATCCTTTGATGTGATCGTCGTCGGCGCATGACCCGCGTGCCAGCCGCGCGCTGACCACCGGGCTGCCATTGAC
>MGMJ01000128.1:2688-2923 GCA_001794945.1 Chloroflexi bacterium GWC2_73_18 | reverse complement strand
GATCCACGCCCGTAGGGGTCTGAGAGTGCCTTGGGCTCCGCCGCGCCGCTGCCTCGAGCCCGGCTGCCACGAGCGGCAGCACGGATCCCGCTGCGCGCGCCATGCGCGGACGTCCCCCCACAACCACCGCGGCGTGCCGCGCCAGCACCGCGGCCTCGGCGCGGACTACGTCCGGCTCCGGCCCTTCGTCCTCGAGCGCGACGGTTACCGCTGCCAGCTTCGGCTGGCGGGCTGT
>MGMJ01000128.1:2313-2632 GCA_001794945.1 Chloroflexi bacterium GWC2_73_18 | reverse complement strand
GACGATGGCGAACCTGCGCGCCAGCTGCGGTCACTGCAACAACGCGCGAGGTGCGCGGCCGGACGCCGGAGCGTCGGGCAGCCCAGTCGGGACGGGGGGTAGGGGGGATGCAATCCTTGGCGCGCTCGGCGGATACAGGACCGCGCGCTACCCACGTTCTCGCGTGTCCAGGTTTCGCTCTTTTATCTCACGCACGAATCGGGCACCGCTGAGCGTGAAAACCCCATCGAAAAGTGCCCCTGAATCGCCGTTTTCGAGGCCTACTCCACGCGGCCTCGCCAGGCGGAGCTACTGATGCCGAGCGCCCCCCTCGCCGTCT
>MGMJ01000128.1:1293-2236 GCA_001794945.1 Chloroflexi bacterium GWC2_73_18 | reverse complement strand
GCCCGTCTCGGCTCACGCAACCACCACGGCCGCTCGCGCCAGGCCCGCGGCTACGACCGGGCCTACCAGCACGAGCGCCGGGAGCTCCTCGGCCTGCCCTGCGCGCTCAAGCTGTCGGGCTGCACCGGGATCGGTACCACCGCCGATCACGGGCCCGGGGGGCTGCGGCCGGCCTGCGCCCACTGCAACTTCGCCGACGGGGCGGCACGGGCGCGACAGGGCCACGGAGGCGGGCGATGAATGAGCGCCTGGCCACTGGCGCCACCGGACGCAGAAGGGCCCCGGACGTAGGCCCGGGGCCCGTGGTGCGGCTGCCGGCGGTCGGGCTATCCGGGGTCGGGCTCCCCCTCGCCCTCGAGGAAGCGGGCG
Organism: Chloroflexi bacterium GWC2_73_18; assembly: GCA_001794945.1. GTDB lineage: Bacteria > Chloroflexota > Limnocylindria > Limnocylindrales > CSP1-4 > GWC2-73-18. Next base: position 1,867 of record MGMJ01000128.1, on the reverse strand, counting down.
ACCTCGGCCAGCCAGCCGTCGGCGTCCTGCCCGGCGCCCATGTCCCGGTCGAGTCTGACGCCCGGGTACGCGTCGACGCGGCGGTACAGCCAGTCGCCGCCGGGCAGCCGGCGGACCTCCTGCATCACCCGCTCGAAGCGCTCCTGGAGCTCGTCGAGCCCCTCGCGGATCTCGGCCACCTCGGCGGCGAGGTCGATGCGGTCGGTGGTCGTGTCGGCGCTCATCGCCTACGCCTCGGGGACCTGCGTCGCGTCGGAGGCGACCCCTGCGCTCGCTGCGTGCGCCGCCTGGACCTCGTCGCTGCCGATGGCCTCGGTGTCGGCCTTGCCGCCGAGGGACTCGCTGGCGGCCACGGTCGCCTTGGCCTTGCGGACCTTCGGCGACGCGGGCTTCGGGGCGCGACCCCTCGTGCCGGGCTTGGCCGCGGTGGCGGGCGGCTTCGGGGCCGCCTGCCCCTCGGGCGTGCCGCCCTCCGCGGCCGTGCGCTCGAGCGCCGCCTTCCGGAGCGCGGTCGTGTACTGGTTCCAGTGGGTCTTGCACATCCGGCCGAGACCGTCCTTCTGGCTGGGCTGGG
>MGMJ01000128.1:0-1266 GCA_001794945.1 Chloroflexi bacterium GWC2_73_18 | reverse complement strand
GCCGACCCGTTGCACCTGCGGAGATCCGCCATGTCCGTCGTCCTTTCGCTGGCCACCGCCCATCTGGCGGTGGGCCGCACATCCATGGCTCCGGTGGCCCGACAATGCAAGGCCGAAGATCGGGGATCGCCCGATGACGGCGAAGACGCGCGTCGGCGCGGCCCCCTCCGTCCCCTGGCGAAGCCGGATCGTCGGCTCCGGCGAGGCGGCACCCGACCAGCTCCTCGCCAACCCCGGCAACTGGCGCACGCATCCGGCCGCCCAGCGCGATGCCCTGCGCGGCTCGCTCAATGAGGTCGGCTGGGTCGCCCAGGTCCTCGTCAACCGCCTCACCGGTCATGTCGTCGACGGGCACGCCCGCATCGAGGAGGCCATCAGCCGCGGCGAGCCGAGCGTGCCCGTGCTCTACGTCGATCTGTCGGAAGACGAGGAGCGGCTGGTCCTCGCCACCCTCGATCCGATCGGCGCCATGGCCGAGCGCGACCAAGAGCGACTCGATGCCCTGCTGGCCGGCGTCACCGTGGACGAGGCGGGGCTGCTCGCTCTCCTCGGTGATCTGCGCGGTCCCGCCGGCGGCACGGTCGGGCTGACCGACCCCGACGAGATCCCCGCCCCACCCGATGCGGCCACCACCCGACCGGGCGACCTGTGGAGGCTGGGCGAGCACCGCCTGCTGTGCGGCGACGCCGGCAGCGCCGCCGACCTCGACCGCCTCCTCGACGGCGCGGCGGTCCAGCTCGTCAACACCGACCCGCCCTACAACGTGCGGGTCGAGCCGCGCTCCAACAACGCCATCGCGGCGGGCCTGAGCTCCTTCCGTCAGACCCACCACCAGTCGCTCGACCTGGCCCGCCACCCGCAGAAGGCGCGGCCCACCGACCGCAAGCTCCGGGCCAAGGACCGGGCGCTCGCCAACGACTACCTCTCCGACGAGGCGTACGCGGCGCTCCTCGCGGCCTGGTTCGGCAACGCGGCGCGGGTCCTCCGCCCGGGCGGAGGGTTCTACGTCTGGGGCGGCTACGCCAACATCGCCAACTACCCGCCCGCCCTGCGGGCCGCGGGGCTCTACTTCAGCCAGGCCATCATCTGGATCAAGGAGCACCCGGTGCTCACCCGCAAGGACTTCATGGGCAACCACGAGTGGTGCTTCTACGGCTGGCGGGAGGGCGCCGCCCATCGCTTCTTCGGGCCGCCCAACGTGCCCGACACCTGGCCGGTGAAGAAGGTCAACCCGAACGCCATGGTCCACCTGACCGAGAAGCCGGT
>MGMJ01000127.1:16695-55245 GCA_001794945.1 Chloroflexi bacterium GWC2_73_18 | reverse complement strand
TCAGCGGACAGAGCGAGTGGCTTCGGACCACTAGGTCGCGGGTTCGAATCCTGCCGGGCGCGCCATAACAACCTCCGGCAGCAGGACCGCGAGCCCGTGGTCATAGGCTGCCGGTGTGAGCGGCGCTCCGACGAAACGCCGCCCCACCACCACGATCCGCTCGTAGATGGCGTGGAGTAGTTCCGCCTTCGCTTCAGGGACGTCGGCGCGTTGCCACGTGTCTGCCAAGGCCCGGACCCACTCAACGACGCGCTCGGCAGGGACGTCGCGGTGCGGGACCGCGTCGAGTTCGGCGAGCGCCGCGCGCATCTGACCCAGCCGGGCCAGGTAGCCCTCGTCCCCGATCCGCTCTGCCACGTGCTCCAGCGCCAGATCTCGCATCTGCCTCTCCAACCGTGCCCGGTCGAGCGAGGTCGGCTGGCCGCTGACGCCCAGGGCGTCGATCACCTCGGCGAGCACGGCGTCGTCGAGGCGCATGCCACTCACCTGCGCGAGGATTGGTGCCTCCCACGTCACGTCGGGCAGGCGTGCGCGCCGGCCCCATGCGTCGCAGGGATCAGGGTGCAGCTTCCGATGCTGGCCGTCGGCGAATGCCCCGTCGGACCGTAGCCGGCGCCCGCAGACGCATTCGAGCAAGCCTGCCAGGAGGTCGACCCGCCCCCGGTTGCGCGGTCCACCGCCGCGCGTCTTTCCCCGGCGCACCTTCTCGACCTGCGCCCACAGCGCGTCCGAGACAGGGGGCTGCGTGCGCCATGGCGCCGGCTTCCGGAGCTCGTCGGGCCCGCGGTGGCGGCGCATCCAGCCGTTGAACAGCGGGTTGCGCAGGAGGTACCGGATCCGATCGGCCGCGAGGCCCGTTTCTCCGGGCAGGCGGTCCGGAAGCCGCCCGCCACCGCGGCCAAGCCGGCCACGAGGGGTCGCGCCCCGAAGCCCGAGTCGCCGAAGGTCCGCAAGGCCAAGGCGACCGTGGCCGCGCAGGTCCCCGAGGCGTAGGCGATGAGCGCCGACGCGACCACCCACCGCGTCGACCTCGCCGCCGAGGTCGCCGAGATCCGCGAGGGGCTCGACGAGCTCCAGGAGCGCTTCGAGCGGGTGATGCAGGACGTCCGCCGGCTGCCCGGTGGCGACTGGCTGTACCACCGCGTCGACGCGTACCCGGGCGTCAGGCTCGACCGCGACCTGGGCGCCGGGCAGGACGCCGACGGCTGGCTGGCCGAGGTCGCCCGCTTCCTCGAGGGCGAGGGGGAGCCCGACGCCGGATAGCCCGACCGCCCGCAGCCGCACCACGGGCCCCGGGCGCACGTCCGGGGCCCTTCTCCGTGGGGTGGCGCCAGTGGCCAGGCGCTCACTCATCGCGGCACGTGGGCGCCCGGTGGCGCCCGTGGGCGAAACGGGTCTCATTTCGGGCCGTTTCGGCATCATCTTTCGTGCTCAGCTCGCCCGATTCGTGCGTGACCAAAACCGCGAAACCTGGACACGCGCGAACGTGGGTGCCATGCGGTCCTAGGGGGCGGAGCCAGCGAGGAGATTTGACCCCCCCCTCCCCGCCACCGCGTGCGGGCGCCTCGCCCGAAGTTGCAGCGGCCGCAGGCCGGCACGAGGCCGCCCCCGAAATGATCGGCCGTGTCGGCGGGCTGGCCGCACCAGTGGCAAGGCAGTCCGAGCAGCTCGCGCCGCCGAGCCTCGTAGGCGGCGTCGTAGCCCCGCGCCTGACGCGGCACGCCGCGATGGTTGCGCGGAGAGACGCGCTCATGGAGGGCGCAGCGCGGCCCGTCTTGCCGACGATGACAGCCGGACCATAGGCAGCGGCGCGGCGGAGCCCAAGGCACTCTCAGACCCCTACGGGCGTGGATCGTGTCACCGCCCGAAGCGTGAGCCAGGTTGGCGCGGCGGTCTATTCGCCTGCGGTGCTACGCCTGCGGGGCCAAATCTTGGGCGAGTGGGGAGCGCATCGCTCAGCTGGGCTCGACGGGCGCCGAACGATCTGGGCACGGCAGTTTCTCGTGGAGCGGATGGTCAGCGGTCACCGTCAGGCTCCCCCGACAGCGACTGGTCCTCCGCGAGCGGTGTCGATCGGAGGAGCGAGATCGCGATGGCAAGCCCCAGGATCGAGAGCACGATCGCAAGGGACACGAGGGACGGGATCTCCAGGATTTCTGCGACGAGGAGCTTGCTACCGACTAACACGAGGATGAGCGCCAGCCCGACCTTGAGGTACCGGAAGCGGGCGGCCGCCTCCGCGAGCAGGAAGTAGAGCGACCGCAGGCCGAGGATCGCGAAGGCATTGCTCGTGAAGACGACGAACGGGTCGGTCGTAACGGCGAAGATCGCGGGGATCGAGTCGACCGCGAAGATGAGATCGCTGAACTCGACGACGAGGAGCGCAAGGAACAGCGGTGTCGCGGCGATGCCGGCGGCCGTCCGAATGAAGAACGATTGGCCGTGGAAGCCGTCGGTGACGCGAACGTGACGTCGGGCGAACCGGACGAGTACGTTGTTCTCGGGATGCGCTTCGTGCTCACCGCGGGCGACGAGCATCCGGGTGCCGGTCAACACGAGGAATGCTCCGAACACGTAGAGCACCCAGTGGTACTGCGCGATCAGCGTGGCTCCGGCAACGATCATGAGCAGGCGCATGACGAGAGCGCCGACGATGCCCCAGAAGAGCACCCGATGCTGGAGGTTCCGCGGGACGGCGAAGGCGGCGAAGATGAGGGTGAAGACGAACACATTGTCGACGCTGAGCGAGTACTCGATCACGTAGCCAGTGAAGTACTCGATCGCGGTCTGCCCGCCTCGTACCAGGAAGAGCCCGATCCCGAAGAGGACGGCCAGCGTGACCCAGACGGAGGTCCAGGCAAGGGCCTCACGGGCGCCGACGACATGGGCCTTGCGATGGAAGACGCCGAGGTCCAGGGCGAGCGCGACCACGATGAAGACGGTGAAGCCGACGGCGAGTAGGGAGGTCGAGTCCAACTGGTGGCGATCCTTTGATGGGAGGACGGCGGTCGGAGGGAGGCCGGCCGCCGTTTGGAGGAAGCTGGCGGCCCGTCGACCGCGATGGCGATCGGCGGGCCCGGGCGGTGAGAGGCTGGCAGCCCCATGGCTGGCCTCGCACCGGACAGTGTCGCTGGTCCTGCTCCGGGCAAACAAGACCACGATGCAGCAACTCAGACCGTCGTATCCTGCCCGGATGAGGCAATCCCATCGATCACCCCCGCTCTATGCCGGTCTGATCGAGGCCCTCCGGCAGGAGCTCGAGCCCATCGTCGCCGAGATCGTCCGAGACGTGGCCAGCCCTGACGAAGACCTAGAGGCGCTCGCCGTGTCCACGCGCGCGGCCGTCGAGTCGACGATCGCTGCCCTTCTTCGTACCGAGGAGCTCACCCCGGATGAGTTGACTCGCCTGCGCCTCGCAGGCTCACGTGCCGCGCGAGAGGGAGAGCCCCTCCAGCGACTTCTCGATCGATACCTCACCTCTGGGTGGGTCCTGTGGGCGGCCGCCTCGCGCCCCCCGACAGGCGACTCCGCCGCCCTCGCCGCGCTCGGCACGGCCCTCCTGAAGGCGGGCGACTCGGCCGCCGGCGCGCTCGCCGAGGGCTACGGCCAGGCCGAACGGGAGATCGCCGCCCGAACCGGCGCCGCTCGCCGCGAGTTCCTCGACGAGCTCCTCGAGCTAGCGCCCGACGATCCGGCCGCTGCCGCCCGGATCACCCGCCGGGCCGCCCACTTCGGGCTCACCCCCGGTGACCGATACCGCGTCCTCGTCGCGGGGATCGACCGGGAGCTCGAGGACGAAGCACCCGAGGTTCTGCGCGTGACCCTTGCCCTCGACCGCCCGGGCCGGTCCGGACGGGATGGCGCCGCGAGCCCCCCGATCATCGCCACCACGCGGGGTCGCCTCGTCCTGCTCGCGCGATCGAGCTGGCCGGGCGTCGGCGCCCTCGACGCAGTCCTCGACGATCTGGCCGGGCCCGAGGGCTGGCTCGCCGTAGAGGCGCCGCTCGCGGCGGGTCTGGCCAGGGTCGCCCCCGCCTTCGGGGCCGCGTTCGGCGCGCTCCTCGTCGCCGAGCGCCTCGGGCTCCGCGGCCACCGAACGGCTGACGACCTGCTCCTCGAGCGCGCGCTCCTCGCCGACGAGGGGCTCCTCCGCGCCGCGATCGATCGCGAGCTCGGGCCGATCCTTGACGCGCCCCGCAACGGCGAGGAGCTTCTCCGGACCGTCGGCGCATACGTCGCGGCTCGGCAGAACCTCAGAGCCGCCGCCCGCGCGCTCGGGGTCGGCGTCCGGACGGTGAGCTATCGCCTCGCCCGGGTCGAGCAGCTCCTCGGGCGACCGCTCGCCGGCGATGAGGTGCTCCGCTTGACGACGTCGCTGTTCGCTCGGCGGCTCCTCGATGACGACGCTCTGCCCACACCGCAGCACAGCGGCGAGGCCGACCGATCTCGGCCAAGCCGCCAGTAGATCGACTTCTCGTGGGTGAGCTGACGTTGAGCGGCTCGCGACCTCTCGCTCCGCCGACTCCATAAGGAGCCCCTGTTCCTATCGAGCGGTCCCTCAGATGGCTGGTCCGCGACTGACGCCGGGCGGGAGTGGGGGGAGCGCATGGCTCAGAGGGACTCCAGACTCGGGACAACGAGCCACCCGGCAGCTCTTCCGACGTAGATCAGCTGCTCGGTGGTGAGACCCGACCGCGCGCGCAGGTCAGCGAGGTGGCGCTTCGCGGTGCTCGGCCGGATGCCCACGAGCTCGGCCGCCTCCGGGACCGACCCGCCGGCTGCGACGTACGCGGCGAGGACGTCCAGCTGGCGCGGCGTCGCAAGCCGCGAGGGGACGCCGCGCAGGTACCCGGCCCTCATGCGAGATGCCTGGCCGCCGCGGCGATCCAGTCATCGCGGCCCTCGATCGGAATCCGGTAGGTTGCTAACGCGCGTCCGACACCTGCCGGGCGCGCCAACTCCGCTAGACTCGCCGGCGGTGTCGACGCCGCCCCCCGACCTTCCGCCGCCCGGCCCGCTCGATCGCGAGCACGCGCTCGCGGTCCTGGCGGTCGCCGATGCCCTCCTAGCCGAGGGCGAGTTCGGTGCAGCCGCAGCCGCCTACGCGCGGGTGATCGGGCACCCGGACGCCGACCTCACCGCTGCAGGCTGGTACGGCCTGGCCGAGGCGCGCTACCGGACCGACGACGAGACCGGGGCGCTGGCCGCCTGGGAGGCGGCGGCAAGGGCCGGCGAGACGCCCGTCGCCTGGCGGGCATGGAAGCAGGTGGCGGCGGCCCGGGTGCGCCTCGCACGGGACGGCGGGGGAGACCCGGGGAGCGCCATCGCCGCCTACCGCGAGGCCGAGCGGCGTGCGCCGCCGGCCGAGCGGGCCGAGATCGCCTCGCGACTGGGCTGGCTGTCCAAGGAGCAGGGCGATACGCGCGCCGCCGGACGCTACTTCGCCCGGGCACGCGGCGGCACCGGCACCCCGCTCGCCACCTACGCGATCCTGGCGTTGACGGTCGGCGTCTGGGTCGGCACGGTCGCCACGCCGGAGGGGCAGCGGCTCCTCGACCTGCTGATGCTCGACAAGGCACGGCTTGCCGTCGGGGAGTGGTGGCGCCTGCTGACGCCGGTGCTTGTCCACGACGACGCCTCGCCGCTCCACCTCTTCTTCAACATGTACGCGCTCTTCCTTGCCGGGCCGATCGTGGAGGCGATCTACGGTCGCGCCACGTTCGTGACGATCTACCTGCTCTGCGCCGCTGCGGGCTCGGTCGCCAGCTTCGTCTTCACGCCGGCCGACTCGGTCGGCGCGTCGGGCGCCATCTTCGGCCTCTTCGGCGTCCTCTTCGCCGCGATGCGCACCCACCAGCCCATCGTGGACCGTCGCTCGCGGGCGTTGATGGGCCAGATCGGCGGCCTCATCGTCATCAACCTTGCGCTCGGCTTCAGCCTCGGGTTCGTTGACAACGCCGCCCACGTCGGGGGCTTGGCGGCCGGGCTCTGGTTGGGCTACCTGCTCGTCCCCGGCAACGTGCTGACGCTCGCCTCGCTCTGGCAGCGCGGCGGCACGCCGCTCGCGGCGGAACAACGGAGAGGATCTGCCTTCATCCGCGCCGCGGGGATCCTCGTCCTCGTCTTCGCCATCGCCGCGATGCTGATCGCCGGGATCGCCCTGCGCTGAGAGCGTCGCTCAGGCGACGCGCGAGGCGGCCACGATCCGGTCGCGGCCGGCGTGCTTGGCGGCGTAGAGGGCGCGGTCCGCGGCGGCGACCAGGTCGACCGCTTCGGAGCCGTCCTCGGGGAAGACGGCGTAGCCGATCGAGACCGTGATGCGGGCACGCCGCCGGGTGTCGGGCTCGGCCGGGCCCTCGCCCTCGCGCAGGCCGATCACCAGGCGGGCGGTGGCGGCACGGATCCGCTCGGCGACCCGGGAGGCGGCGGCGCGGTCGGCGCCGGGCAGTAGCATCAAGAACTCCTCGCCGCCGAACCGGATCGCCGCGTCGGCGCCCCGCAGGACCGTCTGGAGGACGCTGGCGAAGGCCTGGAGCGCGCGGTCGCCGGCCTCGTGCCCGTAGGTCTCGTTGAAAGCGTGGAAGCGGTCGAGGTCGGCCATCAGGACCGCGTACGGCTCGCCCACCCGCGTGGCGCGCTGCAGGTCGCGCTCGATGATCTCGTCGAAGAAGCGCCGGTTGTGGAGGCCGGTCAGCGGGTCGTGCAGCGAGAGCGCGCGGACCTCTTCGTAGAGTGCGGCGATGCGGTCCTGCAGCTCGTCCTCGGCGCGCTCCATGGCGATCGCCTCGAGCACCGCGCCGCACTCGCGGGCAAGCGTCTGGCAGAGCGCCAGGTCGTCCGGTGGCAGCGGGTTCTCCACGTCGCGCCAGGCGAGCACCAGGACGCCGACGACCCGCTCCCGGCCGACCAGCGGAACGAAGGCCGCGCTCCGCACGCCGAGCGCCCGCGCTCGGCGCCAGCCGATGGGCGTCGACTCGATGGCCGCGAGGTACTGCGTTCGCCGCGTCTCGACGGCGAGCCGGAGCGGATCGCTCTCTTCGCGGAGTTCTTCCTCGAGCGCGCCGGGTTCGGGCAGGCCGTCCCGATCCCGCGGGCCGGGCGCCGGCACGAGGCCGCCCTCGTCCGGGGCGCCGTCGACCGCCCACAGGTGGAGGATGTCCGGCGCGAAGAGTCCCCGCGCCTCCTGGTGCAGCGCCTCCCAGACCGCCTGCGCATCGCCGCGGCCCGGGCCCAGCGAGGCGAGGCGGTGAAGCGCCCGCTGGGCACGCTCCCGCCGCTCGATCTCGCCCAGCTGGCTCTGCAGGACCGCGTTGACGACGCCCAGCCGCTGGCTCGCCGCACTCAGCTCGGAGGCCTGGCGGCGCAGCGCGCCGACACCCTGGTAGAGCCCGGCGACAAGGGCGAGGCTGACCAGCGCCCCGGCCGCTGCCGCGTCCAGGTCGCCCGTGCGTGGCGGCAGGAAGATCAGCGGGACGAGGTAGGCGGCGGCGCAGGCGACGACGACCACGACCGCGGTGCGCGCCGGCAGCAGCGCCGAGCAGGGGACGGCGGTGAGGAGGGCCAGGAGGACAAAGGGGCTCGAGGCGCCGCCGGTCGCGGCGGCCTGGTCGACGAAGATGACCAGGAGTGAGACGAGGATGACCAGCCAGGCGCGCTCCGGCCGCCACTCGTAGGGGATGGTGAAGACGGCGATCGCCAGGAGGAGCGCGGCGAGACCGCCGCCGGCGACGAGCAGGTCGACCGAGGGTGGCCCCGGCACGACGGCGATGATGCCGACCAGGGCAGCGTCGACCAGGCCGAGCCAGGCGAGGGCGCGAGCCAGGGCCGGACCGCGTGCGCTGTCGGGCAGCTGCGCCGCTCGCCTCAGCCGCCAGGGCGGACGGAGGCGGACCATGGGGCGAGTATCGGATGGACGATGGTCCCGTCGCGACGGTACGAAGGTCCGCGGGCCCCCGGACCTCGGTCACGACGCCGCACCGGGCTGCTAGGCTACGACCTCGCATGGACCGCTCCCTCCGCAACGTCCTGGTCGGGACGTTCACGCTGCGCTTCTCGACCGGGCTGACCGGCCTGATGCTGGTCCACTACCTAAAGGACCTGCCGCGGTACGGCGGGGAGCCGGTCAGCCCGCTCGAAGTCGCCCTCGTGGCGGTCACCTTCTACGGCACCGAGCTGACTCTCTCGCCCCTCTTTGGGGTCGTCTGCGACCGGCTCGGCTGGCGGCCGGTGATGCAGCTCGGGCCCGCCTTCGGGGCGATCGCCGTCGTCGTCACCGGGCTGACCACGTCGCTGCCGCTCCTGCTCGGCACGCGGCTGCTGGAGGGGGCGTCGACCGCCGCCTCGGTGCCGGCGATCCTGGCTTTCCTGGCGGTGGCCACCGCCGACGACGAGGGGCTGCGCGGCCGGGCGATGGCTCGTTTCGAGCTCGCCACGCTCGGGGGCCTGGCGCTCGGCGGCGTCGCGGCGGGCGTCCTGTGGGAACGGATCGGACAGGCCGCCTTCTTCCTCAACGCCGGCTTCTACGGCGTCAGCTACCTGATCTACACGTACGGGGTGCGGGCGACCTCGGCCGCCGTCCCCCGGGCGGAGGCGCAGCGCCACGGCCCTCGCCGCTACGTCCACCTGCTGACGCGCTCGCATGTTCTCCTGCTGGCGCCGACCTGGATCGCCCTCAACGCCGCGATCGGCACCTTCAGCTTCCAGACGGTCTTCCAGCTGCGCGGCTCCGACGCGCCGTACGCGAAGGACCAGCTGCTGATGCAGGGTTTCTCGCCGATCGAGATCAGCGCCGGGCTGGGGGTCGGCATGCTCGTCTTCGTCGGCGGCATCATCTTCTGGGGAAACCAGTTCAGGCGCTTCCGCCGCACGACGATCATCACCCTGGGCGCGGGATCGGCGCTCGCCGGCATCGTCGACCTTCTCATCCTCAATCACACCTTCGGGGCGCCCCCGGTCGCGGCACTGGGGATGGGGCTCGTCGCCGCAGTGGCCCTCTTCGTGCTCGCCGGAGCGACGCCGGCGGCGCTCGGCCTGCTGGCCGACATCTCGGAGGCGTACCCGCACGACCGCGGCGCGATCATGGGCCTCTACTCGGTCTTCCTGGGGGTGGGGCAGATCGTCGGCAACACGCTCGCCGGCTTCGCCGCCGAGTTCCGGGGCATGGACGGTCTGCTCGGCCTCACCTTCGGCCTGGTCGTCGTCGCTCTTGCGCCGCTCCACGCGCTCCGCTCGTTCGAGCACCAGATCGGGGGCCCGACACCGGCCGTGGTGCCGCACCCGGGTGAGGTCCCGCTCGACTGAGAGCCACGGCGCGGCGGGCGTGCCGAGTCGGGTCGTACGGCAGCGCGGGGCTAGAATCGCGGCCCAGCCGCCCGAGGAGCCGATCCATGACCGAGACCGTCGCGCCCGCCACCGCCGCGCAGCCGGGCGGGACCGTTCCCACGTTCCTCAACCTCATCGACGGCGAGTGGCGCCCGTCGGTCACCGGGCGCACCTTCCGGAGCACCAACCCGGCGGACACCCGCGACGTGATCGGCGAGTTCCAGGCGAGCGACGCTGCCGACGCGGCGGCCGCCATCCGCGCCGCTGAAACGGCCTACCCGGGCTGGCGCGCCACGCCGGCGCCGAAGCGGGGCGAGGTCCTCTACCGCTTCGCCGCGCTCCTGGTCGAGCACAAGGAACGCCTGGCGCAGGCGATGACGCGCGAGATGGGAAAGGTCCTGGCCGAGGCGCGGGGCGACGTCCAGGAGGGCATCGACATCGCCTTCCTGATGGCCGGCGAGGGACGCCGCATGTTCGGCGACACGGTCCCCTCCGAGCTGCCGGACAAGTGGGCGATGAGCATCCGCGAACCGCTCGGCGTGGCCGGCATCATCACCCCGTGGAACTTCCCGATCGCCATCCCCTGCTGGAAGATGATGCCGGCGCTGGTGAGCGGCAACACGGTCGTCTTCAAGCCGGCCAGCGACGCGCCGCACTGCGCCACGCTGCTCGTGAAGCTGATGGCGGAGGCCGGCTTCCCGCCTGGCACGGTCAACCTGGTAACCGGCTCGGGGGAGGAGGCCGGCATGCCGATCGTCGCCTCGCCGGACGTCTCCGTCATCTCCTTCACCGGCAACGGGGCCACCGGCCGGGCGATCGCGGTCGAGGCGGCCAGGCGCTTCAAACGGCTCTCGCTCGAGCTGGGCGGCAAGAACGGGATCGTGGTCATGGACGATGCCGACCCCGACCTGGCCGCCGAGGGGATCCTGTGGAGCGCCTTCGGCACGACCGGCCAGCGCTGCACCGCCTGCTCCCGCGTCATCGCCCACCGCGCCGTTGTGGAGCCGCTCCTCGAGCGGCTCGCGCGGGGCGTAGCGGGGCTTCGGCTGGGGAACGGCCTCGACCCCGCCACCGACGTCGGCCCGCTCGTGAACGCGGGCGCGCTCGACAAGGCCGCGGGTTACGTCGAGGTCGGGCGCGGCGAGGGCGAGCTGGTCATCGGCGGCGCTCCCGCGACCGACCGGCCCGGTCTCGAGCACGGCCACTTCTTCGCCCCCACCATCTTCCGCGACGTCATGCCCCTGGCCCGGATCGCCCAGGAGGAGATCTTCGGCCCGGTCCTCGCGGTGATCACCGTCGACGGCTACGAGGAGGCGGCGATGGTCCTCAACCAGACCCGCTACGGCCTCTCCTCGAGTATCTACACGCGGGACGTGAACCTCGCCTTCCGCGCCATGCGCGACTTCGGGACGGGGATCGTCTACGTCAACGCGGGCACGATCGGCGCCGAGACGCACCTTCCCTTCGGTGGCACGAAACAGACCGGCAACGGGCACCGGGAGGCAGGGCACGCCGCGCTGGACACGTTCACGGAGTGGAAGGCGATCTACGTCGACTACTCGGGCCGGCTCCAGCGCGCCCAGATCGACAATCAGCCGGGCCCGGGCTGATATCATTCCACCTTCCCCGGAAGCGACGGTCTGCCAGCCCGGGTCGCGGGAGACCCCCGGCGCGCGTCGCCCGTAGCGGAGGTTCCGTGTCGCCGTGACCGGATCGCTGGCCGGCGAGCCCGGCCGCCGGACCATCGTCGCCGCCTTCGGCGGCAACGCCATCACGCGGGCGAACGAGCTCGGCACCAACGCCGAGCAGCTCGCCAACGTGCGCGTCATGTGCGAGGAGGTCCTGCCACTGATCGCCGCCGGCCACCGCCTGGTGATCATCCACGGCAACGGACCGCAGGTCGGCGCGCTCGCCCTGCAGGCGGAGGCCGGCAGGGCGCTGGGCGTCGCCGATCAGCCCTTCGATGTCCTCGGCGCGATGACCCAGGGCCAGATCGGCTACCTGATCCAGCAGACGCTCGGCGACCTGCTGATGCAGGCCCGCGCCGAACTGCCCGCTTCGCTCCTCGACGCGAGCGGGGCGCCGCCCGCCGTGGCCAGCGTGGTGACGCAGGTGCTGGTCGACCCGAACGACGCCGCCTTCCAGAACCCGACGAAGCCGATCGGCCCGTTCTACGATCGCGAGGTGGCGGAGAAGCTCGCCGCCGAGAAAGGTTGGACGGTGGTCAGGGACGCCGACCGCGGCTGGCGGCGGGTCGTCCCCTCGCCGCAGCCGATCGAGGTGATCGAGGCGCGCGCGATCCGAGCGCTGATCGGCACGGGTACGATCGTCATCGCAGGAGGCGGGGGAGGGATCCCGGTCGTTCGCGGCCCCGACGGGCACCTGAGCGGCGTGGAGGCGGTGATCGACAAGGATCTTGCCGCCGAGCGGCTCGCCGCGCTGGTGGACGCCGACACGCTCATGCTGCTGACCGGCGTGCGTCGGGTGGCGCTCGACTTCGGGACGCCGTCGCAACGTGACGTCGCGGTCATGACCCTGGCCGAGGCGCGCCGCTACCTGGACGAGGGGCAGTTCCCGCCTGGCTCGATGGGTCCCAAGATCCGCGCCGCGGTGCGCTTCATCGAGGACGGCGGTCGGGAGGCGATCGTGACCGCGCCCGAGGCGCTCGCCGACGCCCTTCTCGGCAACGACGGAACCCGCATCGTCCCCGCCACGAGCTGACCGGCCAGCGGCGCCTCGAGAACGCTATACTCTCGCCGACGTTCGCCACCCTTTAAGTCCGGTCCGGAGAGGCCGGGAAGGAGCGAAGATGGACGTGCGCACGCTCGACCGCCAGGCCACCGGAGCCGGCGGTCGTTCCATGCCGGAGGGGTCGTCCCCGCCCGAGGCGCCCGAGGCGCTCCTGGCGCTCGAGGACGGAAGCGTCTGGCGGGGAACGAGCGTCGGCTCGCCGCGAGCCGTCACCGGCCGCGTGTCGATCGCCGGCGATCTGGTCATCGTCGACGGCCCCGAGATCGGCCTGCTCCAGGGCGTCGACGTGGAGCAACTGACCCGCCACCTCGTCGGTCCGACCGGGTCGGGTGTCATGGCCTACGGCTGCCTTACCGCGGCAGGAGCGAGCCTGCCGCAGCACGCCACCGTGGCCGTGGCGCTCGCGCGAGGCGAGATCGGCCGGCCCTAGCGGCAGGACGGCCGACGCGACGGCCGATCAGCCTCCCGCGGGGCGACCTTCGCCGCCGCCGGGATGGGGTCGTCGCCTCAGCGGGCGATGACGACCGTCGCGTGCGCGTGGGTCGCCACGTGCTCCGAGACCGATCCCTGGAGGACGCGGGCCAGGGCGCCGAGATCGCGGGCGCCGACGACGATCGTGTCGTAGCCGTGCTCCTCGGCCAGGCGCTCGATCTCGGCGGCCGGATCGCCGACCGGCCGGTGCAGCTCGGGTGTGATCCCCAGGCCGGTCAGCCGCTCGCGTGCCTTCAGCAGCTCCTCGGTGTGGACCGTCGTGTCGTCCCAGGGATCGATCCCGATCCGTCCCGGGTGGAAGGGGACGACGCTCACCACGCCCACGCTGGCGGTCAGCGCCTTCGCCAGCTCCGCGGCGCGGTCTAGGGCGATGTCGGCCTCAGGGGTGCCGTCGTAGGCGAGCAGGATCTTTCGCATCCGTCTACCGTGCCTTTCCATCGGTCGGCCCCAACCGACCGCTGGCTTGACTGTAGGCGCGCCGGAACGGGGCAGCGAGAGCCGAAGGTCCCGCGCCGGCCCGGCGGCAGGACCGTTCGGCCCGTCCCGTCCGGACCGACGCGGCCCACCGAGCGGACCTCCGGCCATGCGGGAAGGGGCGGACGGCGCCGGGTGCGCTAGGATAGGGGAACGGCGGACGCCGCTTCGGCGGGTCCGGCCGGGACCCGTGGGCCGCTAGCTCAATGGTAGAGCAGCTGACTCTTAATCAGCTGGTTAGAGGTTCGAGTCCTCTGCGGCTCACCAATCCGCCCGACCCTCGCCCTCAGGCGCCACCGGGTCCCTCCGCCAGGGCAGCCGCTTCCTCGATCCGCGGCAGGTAGATCCGGAACGTCGAGCCGCCCCCTGGTTCGCTCTCCACGGCGATGTAGCCGCCCCACCCCTTGACCAGACCGTAGACGGTCGAGAGCCCGAGACCGGTCCCCCGACCCGGCGCCTTGGTGGTGAAGAAGGGCTCGAAGAGATGCGCCCGGACCTCCTCGTCCATGCCGCAGCCCGTGTCGCGTACGGCGAGGAGCACGTATCGACCGGGTCGCATCCCGGGGGCGCTTGCCGCCGTCGCCGCGTCGATCTCGACGTCGGACGTGCGAAGCTCGAGGCGCCCGCCATCGGGCATCGCGTCGCGGGCGTTGATCGCCAGGTTGAGGATCACCTGCTGCAGCTGGATCGGCATCGCCCGGACACGGCCCGTCGGCGGTGACGCATGGACCTCCAGCCGGATGGCGTCGCCGATCAGGGGCCACAGCATCTGGCCGGTCGACCTCACCACGTCCGCGACGGGGGTCGCGCCTGGCCCGAGCGAGTCCGGGCGGCTGAAGGCGAGAAGCTGCCGGCTGAGGGCCGTCGCGCCGTCCGCGGCTGCCTGGATCTGCAGCACCGATTCCCTCGCCCGCGCATCGTCCGCCAGGTCCGCCAGCAGCAGCTCGCTGTGGCCCCGGACCGTGGTCAGGAGGTTGTTGAACTCGTGGGCGATGCCGCCCGTCAGCTGACCGAGCGATCCCATCTTCTGGGCCTGCAGGAGCTGTGCCTCCAGCGCCCGACGCTCACCTCGCTCACGGTCCAGCCGGGGCATCGCCAGGTCGGCCCGCTCGCGCAGCGCGCCGACGATCAGGACCAGGACGGTCGAGGAGACGACCAGGAGCAGAGCGGTCGGGCCGTCGGGGGCGGCCGCCCCTCCGAGCCAGCCGGCCCCGCGGTAGAGGAGGAGCGGTGCGCCGCACGATGCGCCCGACGCGCGCCCTCCGGCGGCGGTGCACCCGGCGACGGTGAGGAGAACGAGCGGGTCGGTGCCCACCGGAGGAAGTCCGGCGAGTCGCAGCGTTTCCAGGCCCCCGGCGGCGAGTAGCCCGGCGAGCAGACCGGCGAGCAGCCCGGCGAGGCGCGGCGGCGTCCCCCATCGCCGCCGCTCTGTCGCCCGGGCCACCTGCGGCAGCCCGCCCCCCCGAAGGGGTGCCTCCACGCTCGCCCTCCACCCGGGAACCGGGCAAGCCGCGAGCTGGCGGAAACGCCCGGAGGGCCTGAGTATACGGAACGAGCGCCCAGCGTAGCAAGTATTTATCAATGACCCCCGAGGTCACCCGGCGGACCGGGCGCTTGTCCCCGAGCAAGCTAGCGCGGGAACGGGCCGGGACCGGAACCGGCGAGCGCGAGGGTGACGCTCGCCGCGACCATCAGTGCGGCCGCAGCGCAGGCGGACAGGATCGTGAGCGAACGACGGAGCCGAGGCGCCATCGGAGGCCTCCTTCTTCCCCCCGTTTGCCGGTCGGAGACGGGCGGAGGTGCGTCGACCGGCCGGCGACACCTTGCGCGGCGATGCTAGAGTCTGGGCGTGGTGAAGTCAAGTATTACTAAACAGCGAGTCTGCGGCCCGGCCTCGCCACTGGCCTTGAGCCTCGGCGCCGAACTTCGACGGTTGCGGCAGAGACGGGGGATGACGCAGGAGGAGCTCGGGCGGCCGTTGACCAGGGCGTTCGTCTCGGCGGTGGAGAGCGGACGCTGCGTGCCGTCGCTGCCTGCGCTGGTCCTGATGTCGGCGCGCCTGCAGGTGCCGTTGGACCGGCTCTTCGCCAGTGTCAAGGAGCAGTTGAACGAGGCGTACAGGATGGTGTACGATCCGGCCCATGCCGAAGACCAAACGCCGCCGGGTGATCGTCGACGACAGTGCGCTGGCCGCCGAGTTCGGCCGGCGGTTGCGCGAGTCGCGGCGGCGCGCCGGCCTGACGCAGCAGCGCCTCGCCGAGGGGCGGTACACGAAGGCGTATGTGAGCGCCCTGGAAAACGGCCTGGTCAAACCGTCGATGTCGGCGCTCACCTTCTTCGCGGAACGGTTGGGGATCCCCCCGAGCCAGTTCCTGGCTGACGCCGCCCCCGCGTTGGCCCGTCTCGAGGCGGACCTGCTGGCGGCGAGCGGGGAGTGGCGCGACGCTGTGGACGCCTACGAGGCGCTCCTGGAGCGGCCCGCCGACAGGGCCGCGAGGGCCGAGGTGCTGCGGGGCCTGGCGGAGGCGCTCTACCGGCTCGACCGGCCGGCCGAAGCGATCCGGGCCGCCACCGAGGCGTCCGATCTCTTCGCCGGGTCGGGCCGCGCCGCCGACGCGGCGCTGGCCCGCTACTGGCTCGCCGCGGCCCTGTTTGCGCTCGAGAACCCGGCCGAGGCGCGGGCGATCCTGCAGGAGATCCTCGCGCAGCTCCGGGGCGGGCTGGCGGTCCTGGCCGACTTCACCGTGCGCGTCCTCGTGGCTCTCTCCGAGGTCGAGTCGCACGACGGGGCGCATCGCGCCGCGCTCGCCTACCTCGAAGAGGCGCGCGGGCTGGCCGGGGACCTCGACGACCGCCGCCGGGCGACGCTCCTCTACTCGCTGGCGACCACCTACCGGGACGCCGGTGACCTCGAGGCCGCCATCCGCGCCGGGACGCAGGCGCTGGTGCTCTTCCGCGCGGCCGAGGCGGAGCGCGAGACGGCCTCGCTCGAGAACGAGATGGCGCTTGCCTACCTCGCGGTCGGTGATACGCGGCGGGCGGCCGAAATGGTCGCCGAGGCGCGGGCGCGGTTCTCCGAGCTCGGCGACACGCGCTGGTTGGCCTACGTGGCGGATACCGAGGCGCGGGTGAAGCTGGCAAGGGGGGATCTCGAGGGCGGCCTGCGGCTCGCCGACGAGGCGATCGGCCTGGCCGAGGCGAACGACAACCCGAAGGCGCTCCTCGACGCGCTCGTCACCCGGGCCAGGGCGCTCATCGCCGCGGATCGTCTCGCCGACGCGGAGGCGACCTACCAGCGGGCCGCCGCGCTGGCCCGGGAAGGTCCCTCGGCGGCGCGGCGCCGCGAGGTGCTCGGCGCCTGGGCCGACGCGCTCGCCCGGCTCGGTCGCCATGAGGAGGCCTACGCCCTGGCGCGGGAGGCGCTGACGGCGGACTGAGGTCGCCGGTGGGTCCGAATGGCCCACCTTCTTCGGGCCACGTAAACGGTTGCCTCCAGGCCGAGCGAGGAGTATCCTGCTCGGGTCAAGGCGAGGCGACCCCGGGGGGCGGAGCCCTCACCCGCCGACTCAGCAGCCGCTCCGTCACAAGTCCTGCGATGGGCCCAAGAGGCCCGACAACGTCGAGGTGGATGGATGAAGGTACAGCGGCGCGTCTTCGACGCTCACAGCCATATCGGTGAGATGGCCGCCTATCCCTATTACGGGTTCCCCACGCCGTTGAACCCGACGGTGTTCGACTACCCGACGGCGGCCGCCATGATCAAGCACATGGACGACCACGGTGTCGAGCGGCAGATGGTGATCTCCAACTACGGGATCCCCGACTCGGCCCAGCCGTTCACGCTCAATCCGCTCGTCGTCGATGCCGTGGCGCACGAGGATCGGCTGGTCGGCGCGCTCTGGGTCTCGGGGATGCTGAAGGACGTCGACCGTGTCAAAGAAGCGCTCCAGCATGCCGGCGAGCGGGGCATCCGGGCGCTCAAGGCGACCTGTCTCCTGGGCGGCACCTACAAGGTGTCCGAATGGGACGCCGAGACGAGGGCCCTCTGGGATCTCTCCGTCGACGCGGCCGAGAAGAACGACCTGGTCTTCCACATCCACACCAGCCCGGCCGGCGGCTCGGACATCAGCAACGCGATGGAGTTCATCAGGGAATACGGCAAGCGCATCAAGATCTACGTCGTCCACCTGGGCGGCGGCACGTCCGGGCACATCAAGTGGGTCCCCCGGTTCCTCGACTTCGTCCGCGAGGGTTACAAGGTCTACGGCGACATGACCTGGACGGTCGGTTTCGGGTCGCGCTGGATGCTGCACGAGCTGCAGGAGTCGGGCCAGGGGTGGGATCGGATCCTCTTCGCCTCCGACACGCCCTGGAGCGACTTCTGGAGCGAGTACTACCGGATCGAGGGGACCGACATCAGCGAGGAGCTGAAGGACCGCGTCTTCTACAAGAACGCGGAGGAGCTGTACGCGATCCCCAGCGGCAGCGAGCACAAGGCCACGGCCGGTGTCATGGGCTGAGACCCGCCGGGTCCAGCCGGTCGAGAGCAACGAAGGAGGCGTGTATCGATGGCGGAACGTGTCGCGATCCCGCGGGCGCAGGAGGGCCAGTTCCTCTACGACCACACTGAGAAGGTCTTCCCGGACTACAAGGCGAACCCCGGCGAGAAGGCCCTGGTGATGATGCACACGGTGCCCTACGAGGGTTCCGTGGGCCTCGTCAACATGCTGACCACCACCCGCATCCAGCGCAAGGGCTTCGAGACCACGATGGTCCTCTACGGCCCGGGCGTTCTGATGGCCTCGGGGACCCGGGGCTGGCCATCGGTCGGCGCGGAGGGCTTCCCGGGCCACCTGGCCATCAACAACCAGCTCAAGACGATCATGCGAGAGGGCACCAAGATCTACGCGTGCCGCTTCGCCCTCGGGGCGCTCTACGGCCACCGCGAGGACGACCTGATCGACGGGGTCCGCCCCTTCAGCCCGCTCGACGTGCTCGACAGCCTGATCGGACACTGGCGCGACAAGGCGCTTATCCTCAACACCTGGACCCTGTAGGGTCGACAGACCCGGAACGACGCGGGCGGCCGCTCCGGTCGGACGGCCGCCCCGGTCATTTCATCCGACGAGGAGCCCGACGGTGAACGAGAAGATCGATCTCGAAGAGCTCGTCGTCGATCTGCAGATCCGCGGAGCACGGCTGGAGGTGCCGGTCGCGAGTATCGGACGGCGGGGAGGCGCCGGTCCGACCGACGACAAGGCGTTCCTCTTCGACGGCCAGACCGTCATGGTGCCGACGATGGCCGGCTTCGCCACGGATTCCCCCTATGCGGTGCGAGCGGACGGCTCCGGCTTCGTCATCACGCGACACGGCGAGCCGCTCACGCCGGTCGCCTTCCCCGATCGCCCCCGCTTCTATGCGCTCTCGACGGCGGACGGCGTTCCCTACTGGCAGATCGCGGTCCGGCACGGCGCGGACGTCCTCGCGACGACCGTCGTCCAGACCTGCATCCGCTGGAACAGCGACGCCGACCGCTGTCGCTTCTGCGGGATCGGCATCAGCCTGCGGAACAAGGCGACGATCCCCGTCAAGACGCCGGCGCAGCTGGCCGAGGTGGCGGAAGCGGCCGTTCGCCTCGACGGCGTCAGGCACTTCGTCATGACCATGGGCACGATCAACGAGACCGATAAGGGGGCCCTCTACATGGCGCGCTGCGCGCGCGCCGTGAAGGCGGCCGTCGATCTCCCGATCGAGGTCCAGTTCGAGCCGCCGGACGATCTCGATGTCCTCCGGCAGGTCAAAGAGGCCGGGGCGGACTCGATCGGTCTCCATCTCGAGTCGTTCGACCAGGAGGTCCGCGAGCGGATCTTGCCGGGCAAGGCCCGGACCAGCGTCGACACCTACTACCGGGCCTTCGAGAAGGCGGTCGACGTCTTCGGCGAGTACCAGGTGAGCAGCTACATCATCGTCGGACTGGGTGAGAGCAGCGAGTCGATCATCGCCGGCTGCGAGCGACTCGTCGACATGGGCGTCTTCCCGTTCGTCGTCCCGCTCCGGCCCATCCTGGGCACGGAGATGCAGGACGTGCCGCCGCCGCCCCGCGAGGTGATGGAAGGGATCTACCGGGCGGTGGCGGAGATGCTCGAGCGGCGAGGCGTCACCCACCTGGTCAGCAAGGCCGGCTGCACGCGGTGCGGCGCCTGCAGCGGGCTGCCGGCCTTCGTACAGGGGAAGTTCAACGGGAACGGGCGCCAGCTCCCGCTTGTCGAGGTCCGGCCCCGCACCTGAGAGGCGCCGGCCGGGGCGCCGTGCCGCCGGGACTCGAGCCGAGCGGTCCACACGGACCGCCCCACATGTGCGTCCCTAGATTTCGAGAGCGGCGGGCGCTCAAGCCCGTCGCCCGATGGGAAGGAGTGACTCATGGACCTGACCACGCATCTACCGCTCGAGAATCCCCTGCCGCTCACCGTGCTGACCATGTGCCTTGGCCTCGCCGCCTGGGCGAACGGGCTCTTCTTTCTCGGCTACGGCGCCGAGCCGGCCGAGGGCGGAGCCCATCCGCTCAAGACGGTCGGCTGGATCAGCCTGGTCGGCGGGGTCACGGCATTCGGGACGGTCTTCTACCTGTTGGTCAGCGGCGGCAACTTCGTGGCCGTGGCCGGCCTGGCCTCGCTCTACGCCCTCTTCTTCATCGTGCTGGGGGCGGTGGAGATCCACGGCCTCGACCTGAAGCCGGTCGCCAACATCTCGATCCCCATCGCCGTCCTGTCGCTGCCGTTCCTCATCTTCTTCGACGGCCTGTGGCTCTTCCAGACGGTCATGGTCGTCTGGACGGTCGCCTTCGCCGCGATCGCGGCCACCGTCTACGGTCGCCTGCCGGCGAACGTGCTGGGCTGGATCCTGGTGGTCACCGCGATCTGGACCTTCTTCCTGCCCGCGGTGGTGATCTCCCTGGGCATCGATCTCAACCTGGGCTTCTAGCTCTTCTAGGCGGGACATCCTCGAGACGCGGGTCCGGCGTGACGGCGGAACCGGGGCGTACCCTCGTCTGCCGGCCTGCCGGGTCCGCCGAGGAACTTCGGGCGCACTACGCGATCCGCGAAGAGGCCTTCGTCCGCGAACAGGGCCTCTTCGCGGAGAGCGACGTCGACGAGTTCGATGACGATCCCGGGACGCTCCACATCGTCGCCATCTGCCAGCCGGCCGGCGACGTGGTGGGCGCGGTGCGCTGCTTCCGTCGCCCCGACGGCACCTGGTTCGGTGGCCGGCTGGCCGTCGCCGGAGGCTACCGGGGCACGCGGCTGCGCGTCGCCCCGGCCCTGGTGAAGACGGCTGAGGACGAGGTGCGCCGGCGCGGGGCGCGCGTCTTCCTGGCCTACATCCAGCCCCAGAACGTCCGCTTCTTCGAGCACGTCGGGTGGGTCGGCATCGGCGAGATGGTCGAGTACGCCGGCGTCCCGCACCGGCTGATGCGGGCGGGCTGGAGCGAAGAGCCGGGCGAGGGCGCCTGATCGTCAGGCCGGCCCGAAACCGGTGAAGGGCTCGCGGCCGAGATCCCAGAGCAGCGCGTGCTCGCCGTCGCGACCGACCGTCACGCGGCGCTCGGCGGTCACCCTGCCGATCCGGCGACAGACGCGGCCGCGCGCCGCGGCGCGCTCCGCCACGGCGTCGACGTGCCTCTCCTCGACGGCGAGCAGGAAGCCGTAGCCCGGGAAGGCGAGGAGCCAGTCCAGCTCGCGGCCCTCCGATTCGGGCGGGTAGGGGAGCGCCGCCAGGTCGATCGCAGCCCCGACCCCGGAGCCCTCCAGAAACTGGAGCGCCGATCCCAGCAGCCCCGGCATGGAGACGTCGCGCGCGGCATCGCAGAGGCCGGCCTCGGCGATCGCCGGGAGCAGCTCGAGGTCGGCGCGCAGCTCTTCGTCGCTCCGTTCACCGGAGCAGTCCCAGAAGGGGAAGCGGGCGTGGAAGCGTCCGCGCGG
The DNA here is from genome assembly GCA_001794945.1 of Chloroflexi bacterium GWC2_73_18. GTDB lineage: Bacteria > Chloroflexota > Limnocylindria > Limnocylindrales > CSP1-4 > GWC2-73-18. The sequence goes on along the minus strand of MGMJ01000127.1, from coordinate 34,228 downwards.
CCCGGTCAGCAGCAGGAGGGCGTCGCCCGGCACCGCGGCGCGGCCCGAAAGGAGACGGCGCGCGCGTCCGGCGATGAAGGCGGCGAGCGAGGTGACGCCGCCGGCCGCCGTCAGGTGGCCGCCCACCACGGGGATCCCGTAGCGGGCGGCGCCGGCGGCGACGCCCCGAAGGACCGCCTCCGCCTCGGCGAGCCCGGTCGCCACGAGCGTGTCGAGGAGGGCGATCGGCCGCCCGCCCATGGCGTAGATGTCGTTCGCGTTCACGAGCACGGCGTTGCGACCGGCTAGCTCGGGCTCGGCGGCGACCATCGGCGGCCACATCACCTCCGCGGCCAGGAGCAGGTACCCGTCACCGTCCGGGAGTGCGATGGCGTCGTCGCCGACGTCGGCCTCGAGACGCAGCTCGCCGCGCGAGAGGAGCGTCAGCTCGCGCTTGCGCTGCCAGGCCGGGGAGGCGCGCAGGCGCTCCACCAGCTCGGGGAGGGGCGGCAGGGCGGCCGCGGACGGCGAGGCAGGCACGGGGCGGATGCTAGCATTCGGCCGATGAGTATCCGCGTGATCAGCCTCGACGATCGGGCGGCGCGCCTGCTCGAGGCGGGTGGTGACTGGTCGCTCCACGCGCGTTTCGAACGGGCGCTGATCCTGGCGCGGACGGGAGACGGGACGCTCGTCTCGCTCGTCCGGCACGACCTCCCCGACGGGCCCTTCACCGCCCGGCTCGACCGGACGTCCCCGTACGACCTGCGCCAGGTGAGCGCCCCGCCTCGCCTGGACCTCCACGGTGCCGTCCGCTGGCGAGCGCGCCCGGTGCCCGCCTCCGGGGCCGTGGGGCCGGCCGAGCTCGCGCGACGGCTCGACCTCGTCGAGCGACGGGCGGCCCTCTCCCCCGGCCTCGAGCGCGGCATCGCCGCGGTGGCAAGCGCGGCCTCCCTCGCCGGCCTCGAGTCGGCCCTCGCTGCCGGCGACGCCGGTGCAGCCGCGACTGCGGCCGGGCCGCTGGCCGGCCTCGGGCCGGGACTCACCCCATCGGGAGACGATCTGCTCGCTGCGGCTCTCGCCTTCGGGGCGTGGGTCGAGGCGGCCGGGCTCGCCGGCCCGGGGAACAGCCTCCGGGCGGCGGTCGTGGCGGAGGCCCTGCCGCACACGACGCGGCTCGCCGGCCAGCTCCTGGCGGCGGCGGCTGACGGCGAGGTCACGGCGCCGCTGGCCGGCCTGCTGGAGGCACTCCTCCGCCTCGGAGCGACGGCGCCGCCCGACCCGGCGCCGCTCCTGGCGATCGGTGAGACGTCGGGCGCGGATATGCTGGCGGGCGTGCGCCTGGCGGGACGGGCGTGGCGCCTCGCCGCGGCCGTCGTGCCGGTCGTCTGACGGCGATGGAAGCTCCCGGCGTGCGCAACCTCGTGCCGCTCCCGTACCGGCGCGTCAGTTTCCAGGTGGCCGACTTCCCCCTCACCGAGCAGGGGCTGACGACGATCGTCGGGCGCGAGGCCTACCGCCACACCGACTTCATCGTCTTCCGCACCGGCGGAGCGGTGGCCGTGGCCGCGGTCGAGAAGGCGAGCCGCGAGCCGCTCTTCGCGCCGATCACCGGCGCGACCTGGCTCTCACCGCCCGAACGGACGCACCTCGTCGTGGACCGCTCGGTCGACACCGGCCTTCCGTCCGCGCTGGCGGCCAGGGCGGCCGAGCTCGGGGTCGGCCCGGCCGAGACCCTGGTCGTCCTCGGGCGCTACGAGCACGTCAACTTCATCGCCCACCCCGACCCGGCGGTCGTCCGCGTCGTCGAGGTGGCGCCCCCCGAGCCGCCCAAGCTGTGGGACCTGGTCGAGCGGGTGCTGGCGACGGCGCCGCTGGCGGCGACACGCCCCGAGCTCGAGCGGATCGACCTGCGCGACCTGGCGGCGGCGGCCGGCCCCGGCCGCGGCGGCTACCTCTTCCCCTGCCGCTCGTCCGGGTTCGAGGCGCTCGACGCCCCGGTCCACTTCCTCGAGGAGCGCCCGCCGCGCGCCGACTGGACGCTCGTCGGCTGCGAGCGGAGCCGACAGATCCACCGGCATCTCTACGGCGACGTGCCGCCCTCGGCCGAGATCTGCCCGCGCCGCCTCGCCGGCGCGCGCAGCGAGCCGACGCTCCTGAAGTGCTGCCTTCTCGAGCACGGGATCGAGCGCGATGGACAGGTCGTCGTCGTCCCCTGGGGCGCCACCCTGGAGGACGTTGCGGCCGGTCTCCGCGAGCTGGTCGGGACGCCATGAGCGGGCGACACGACGGCGCCTGGGGCGAGGCGATCGGGGCGCTCCTCGGGGCGCGCACAGAGAAGCCCCGGGCCACCGGGATCACGGCCATCATCGACAAGGGACTCGGCCTCCGGGCCGTCGACGACCTGGCGGAGACCGCGGGTCACCTGGTCGATCACGTCAAGCTCGGGTTCGGGAGCTCGGCCGCGCTCGACGGAGCGCTCCTGGCGCGGAAGGTCGCGCGGCTCGTCGAGGCCGGGATCGTCGTCTACCCCGGCGGCACGCTGCTCGAGGCGGCGTGGGCGACCGGGCACCTGGCGGCGTTCCTGCGTCGCGCCTGCGAGCTGGGGTTCACCGGCGTCGAGGTGAGCGACGGCACCGTCGATCTCCCGGCCGCGTCGCGGCAGGAGGCGATCGAACGGGCGCTCGACGCCGGGCTCACGGTCATCAGCGAGGTGGGACGCAAGGACCCGCGGCGGCAGCTGACGCCCGCCGAGATGGCGGACCGGGCGGGGGCCGACCTGGCGCTCGGCGTCGCCTTCGTCACGATCGAGGCGCGCGAGTCGGGACGGGGCACCGGGATCTTCGACGCGACCGGCCACGTCGACGAGGGGATCCTGGACGCGCTTCTGGCGGCGCTGCCCGACCGGTCCCGCATCCTCTGGGAGGCGCCGCTGCACGACCAGCAGGCCTACCTGATCCTTCGCCTCGGGGCTAACGTCAACCTCGCCAACATCGCTCCCGGCGAGGTGCTCGCGCTGGAGGCGCTCCGACGCGGCCTCCGCTTCGAGACGCTGCGGGCGGCGCTGCAGCGGGAGCCGGCCGGCGCGCCAGGGCGGCCGCGCCGGTGAGCGAACCGTGAGCGGCCGGCTCGTCGAGGGCCCGTCCGCCGAGCTGATCCGCTCCGCCTACCGGCTCGAGCTGGCGGCGGCGCCCTCGCTCCTCCCCGAGCTGACGCTCGCCGACCTGGCGCACGTCCTGACGCTCCTCGATGGCGGACATGTGCCGGCCGACGCCGGCAGGCGTTTGGTCGTCGCCCTGCTCGAGCTGGGCGCCTCGGGCGCGACGGGCGGGGGCGGGCCGGGCGCGAGAGGGGCCGGCCTCGACCCGGCGCAGGGTGACCTGGTCATGAACCGCGAGGCCCGGCTGCGCGAGAGGATCGGGGGCGACGCCGGCTACCTGCTCGTGGGCCGTCCGCGACGAGAGGCCGCCACGGTCGCCTTCCACCTGGCCGCGCGGCGCCGTCTCCTCTCCCTCGCCGGCGCCCTCGAGCGGCTGCAGACGGTGCTGGTGACGCTGGCGGCGCGGCACATGCGGACCCTGGCAGTCGACTACACGTACTGGCAGGCGGCGCAGCCGACGACGCTCGCCCATGCACTCCTCGGCTACGCCTACCCGCTCCGACGCGACGCGGCCCGGCTTCACGCCGCCTTCGGGCGGGTCGACCTGAGCCCCGCCGGCGCCGGCTGCACCAGCGGCGCCACGCTGCCGCTCGACCGCGCCGCGCTGGCGGAGTCGCTGGGTTTCGCCGGGGTCGTCCCCCACGCCCGCGACGCCAACTGGCAGGCCGACCTGGCGGTCGAGCTGAGCGCGATCGCGGCCAGCGTCGGCCTCGCCCTCGATCGGCTCGCCGAGGACCTCCAGATCTGGGGGACGCGGGAGTTCGGCTTCGTCGAGCTGGCCGACCGGGCGAGCCGGGTCAGCCTGGCGATGCCGCAGAAGAAGAACCCCTACGCGCTCGTCTTCGTGCGCGGCGTCGCCGGACGCCTCATCGGTCGGCTGGCCGGGGCGGCGGCCGTGGCGCGGACGGCGAGCGGGCAACCCGACCCCCGCATCTTCGCCCAGGACGAGGTGCCCGCCGCGCTCGAGCTGGCCGAGCAGGCGGCCGCGCTTCTGGCCGAGGTGGTCGACGGCCTCCGCTTCGACCGCGAGCGCCTGGCGGCCGCCGCGCGCCGGGGCTACCTGGCCGCCAACGACCTGGCCGAGCTGATCATGATGCGCCGCGGCATCCCGTTCGGGACGGCGCACCGGATCGTGGGGGAGGCGGTCCGGCTCGCTCTCGCCGCTGGTCGGGAGGAGGACGGGATCGACGCCGCCGCGCTCGACATGGCGGCGCGCGAGGTCGCCGGCGTGCCGCTCGGGCTCGACGACGCGGCCGTGCGGGAGGCGCTCGATCCCGGTGCCGCCGTGGCCCGCCGGACCGGCATCGGAGGCGCCGCGCCAGCGGCGGTCCGGACGCTGCTCACCGAGCAGCGTCGATCGCTGCGACGCCAGCGGAGCTGGACGGCGGCGCGTGCCGCGGCGCTGGCCGCGGCGGAGATGCGCCTCCTGGAGCGTGCGCGCGCGGCGGCCGCCGGCTGAGCGATGTCGGTCCATCCGATCGACTCGCGGATCTTCGGCACGGCCTGGGGGAGCGACGAGCTGCGCACGCTCTTCGACGACGAAGGGCGGACACGGGGCTGGTGCGAGGTCCTCGCCGTGCTGGCGGAGGAGGAGGCGGCGGTCGGCATCATCCCCGCCGTGGCGGGGCCGGAGATCGCGCGGGTGATGCGTGGCGAGCCCGTCGACCTCGACGAGGTCCGGCGCGGCTACGCCGAGACGGGACACTCGCTGCTCGGCCTGATCCGCGAGCGGGCGCGACGCTGCCGGGACGGCGCCGGGGAGTGGATCTGCTACGGGGCGACCGTCCAGGACATCGCCGATACCTGGTGCGCGCGGACGCTGCTCGCCGTCGCCGATCTCGCCGAGCGCGATCTCGATGCGATCGAGGGCCGCCTCGCCGAGCTGGCACGGGCGCATCGCTCGACGCCGATGCTCGGTCGCACCCACGGGCAGGCCGGTCTGCCGATCACCTTCGGCTTCAAGGCGGCCGGCTGGCTCGACGAGCTGCGGCGCCACCGCGAGCGGCTGACGCAGATGCGGCCCCGGCTGGGGGTCGGGCAGCTCGCCGGCGGCGTCGGCACGCTCTCCGGCTACGGGCCGCGCGGCCTCGAGTTGCAGGCGCGCGTCCTGGCGCGCCTCGGCCTCGGCACACCGGCGATCAGCTGGACGGCGGCGCGCGACCGCTTCGCCGAGTTCGTCGGCTGGCTGGCGCTCGTCACCGGCGCCCTCGACCGGATCGGCCACGAGGTCTACAACCTGCAGCGGCCCGAGATCGGCGAGCTGGCCGAGCCGGCCCGGGGCGACGACGTCGGCAGCATCACCATGCCCCAGAAGCGGAACCCCGAGCGTGCCGAGCACCTCGGCACCCTGGCGCGGCTGGTGCGCCGTGACGCCGACCTGTTGCTCGAGGCGCTCGTCGGCGACCACGAGCGCGACGGGCGAAGCTGGAAGAGCGAGTGGGCGGCGATCCCCGGGGCGTGCCTGGCGACCGGCGCCGCGCTCCGCCTCGCCCGCGAGCTGCTCGACGGTCTGGAGGTACGGGCCGAGGCGATGCGCCGCAACCTCGAGGCGCACCAGGAGGAGGTCGCCGCCGAGGCGGTGATGCTGGCGCTCGCCCGGCTCGTCGGCAAGCAGACGGCCCACGCGAGGGTACACGCCGCCGCCGCTCGTGCCCGCGGCGCCGGTCGGGCGCTCCGCGACGAGCTGCGCGAGGACCCGGTGACCGGCGGGCTCCTCGCGGCCGACGAGTTCGAGCGGCTTCTCTCCACGCCCTCGACCGGTCTCGCCGAGGCGCTCGTCGACCGCGTCCTCGACGGCTGAGAAGCACGGCCGATGGGCTTCCCTGGCCAGCGTCCGCTCCCCGTCGAGTTGCCCCGCTTCCCCCTGGCGCACCTGCCGACCCCGCTCCACGACGCACCGCGGCTGGCCGCGGCGGTCGGCCTGGCGCGGCTGTTGCTGAAGCGCGACGACCTGACCGGCTTCGCCGGCGGCGGCAACAAGGTGCGCAAGCTCGAGTTCCTGCTGGGCGACGCGCTGCGCCGCCGGGCCGACACGCTGATCGCCGTCGGTGGCCCGCAGTCGAACTGCGTGCGCACCGCGGTGGCCGCGGCGCGCGTCGCCGGGCTCGAGCCGATCGCCGTCCTCTACGGGCGGCCGCCTGAGACGCGCGAGGGGAACCTGCTCCTCGACACCCTCGCCGGCGCGCGGCTCGTCTTCACCGGGAGCGATGACCGAGAGTCGACCGAGCCGGCGGCCGATGCCCTGACCGCCGAGCTGCGGACCGCCGGGCGTCGCCCCTGCCTCATCCGCCGCGGCGGGGCGACCCCGCTCGGCGACGCCGGCTACGTCGAGGCGAGTGCCGAGCTGGCGGCGCAGCTCGTGGCGCTCGACGTCCGGCCCGACCTGCTGGTGACGGCGAGCGGCTCCTGCGGGACGCAGGCGGGGCTGATCGCCGGCGCCGCCTGGCTCGGGGCGCCGTACCGGGTCCTCGGCATCCTCGTCAGCCGGCCGCGTGCGGAGAGTGTCGAGCGACTCCTCGATCTCGCCCGCGGGACGGCGCGCCTCCTCCGCCTTGGCGTGCGCATCGGCCGCCGGCAGGTCCACGTCGAGGAGCGCTACCTCGGCCCGGGTTTCGGGCTCGCCTCGCCCGAGGGCGATGCCGCGCTCCGGCTCGCCTACGAGCGCGAGGGACTCGTCCTCGACCCGGTCTACACGGCCAAGGCGCTGGCCGGGCTGATCGACCTGGTGCGCCGCGGCGAGATCCCGCGCGCGGCGACGGTCGTCTTCCTGCACACGGGCGGCGAGCCGATCCTCTACGCCCGTCATCGGCACTACGCGGAGAGTGCTCCGGCTATGATGGGTGCCCCGACCTGAGAGGAGGCGACAGCATGGCGCGCATCGTCGTCATCGGCGCCGGCGCGGCCGGCATCTCGGCCGCGTCGACGGCGAAGCAGTACGACCGGTCGCTCGAGGTGACGCTGATCGGGGACCTCGCCCACACCGCCTACAGCCCCTGCGGCATCCCCTACGTCTTCGGCCGCGAGGTCGCCAGCTTCGATGACCTCTTCCTGCAGAAGTCCGAGTTCTACACCGAGGAGATCGGCCTCGATCTTCGCCTCTCGACCTTCGTCGAGCGGATCGACATGGCCTCCCGCACGGTGGAGATGGGCGGCGGCGAGCGCCTCCCGTTCGACCGGCTGATCCTCTGCACGGGCTGGCAGTACGTCCTCCCCGAGATCCCGGGCATCGAGCTCGAGGGGATCCACTTCGTCAAGGACATCGACCGCGCCCGCGAGATCGACCGCGCGCTGGACGGCGTCGACTCCGTCGTCGTCTGGAAGGCCCGGCCGGTCGGCCTCGAGCTGGCGACCGGCCTGGCCCATCGCGGCAAGCAGGTGACCGTCATCGACGAGGAACCCTGGCTGCTCGCCGAGTTCGCCGACCCGGACGTCATGCAGATGGGCCAGGAGAGCCTCGAGAAGCTCGGCGTCCGCTTCCTGCTCTCGACGCGACTGCGCGAGCTGAAGGGCCGGGACGGTCGTCTCGTCAGCGCCATCACCGCCCCCGGGGAGATCGCCTGCCAGATGGCGTTCATGGCGGCCGACCAGAAGCCTGACACGCGCCTCGCTCGCCAGATCGGGGTCCGGCTCGGCAGCGCGGGCGGCATCGTCGTCGACGACGCGATGCGGACCAACGTCGCGGACGTCTTCGCCGCGGGTGCCGTCGTCGAGACGCCGCAGGCGATCGCCGAGGTGCCGGTGCGGCTCATGCCGGGCACCTACGCCTACACGCAGGGCCGCGTCGCCGGGGCGAACGCCGCCGGCGACGAGCGACACTACCGCGCGGTACACGTCCCGTGGGCGATGGAGGTCGGGACCACCCAGGTCGGGGGCGTGCTGATCACCGAGACGCTCGCGCGCGCGCTCGGCCGCCCCTACATCATCGGCGAGGCGAAGGGGATCAGCTGCGCCCGTTACCACCCGAAGGTCGAGCCGATGCGCGTCAAGATGCTGGCCGACCCGGCGACGCGCGAGGTGATCGGCATCCAGTTCGCCGGTGGCGACGGGGTGAAGGAGCGCGCCGACTTCATGGCCTTCGCCATGCGCAAGCACGCCACCATCGACGAGCTGGCGACGATGGAGAACGTCTACTCCCCGCCGATCGGGGCGCTCAACGAGCCGATCGCGGTCGCCGCCCGCAACGCGGTGGCGGCGGCCGCGGGGAAGTAGGGGAGGAGGCCCATGCCGGTCGTCACCCGCAAGGCGCCGCCGGCCTCGCCGCTGCAGCGCTTCCGCGCCTGGTCGGAGAAGATGCTGATCGAGGCGGCGCAGCTCGACCTCGCCCGCAAGTACCCGGGTACCACCGCCGCACCGATCCGGCGGGGTGCCCTTCACGCCGTCGTGCGGACCGTCTTCGTGACCGGCTACCGCCTCACGCCGGCGCCGCTCCGCCGCTGGGTGCTGCGCCGGCTCCTGATCCGCAGGGAGCAGCGTTGGAGCTCGGCGTAGACCCCGCCCTCGAGTCCGGTCGAGCGGTCCGCCGACGCGTCCGGGCGCGCTGGCGAGACGGCTACCGCGTCGACCTCGACCTGCGCGACGGGCGCTTCACGCTCGTCTCCGACGAGCCCCCCGAGGACGGCGGCACCGACTCCGGGCCGATGCCCTCCGAGCTCCTCTTTGCCGGCGTCGCCTCCTGTTTCGCCATGGCCGTCGCCTGGGCCGCGCACAAGCGCCGCCGCGAGCTGGTCGACCTCGAGGTCAGCGTCGGCGGCGAGTACGACCGGCCCGGGCGGCGCTACCGCCGCCTCGAGGTCGCTGCCAGCAGTTCGCTGGCGAGGACGGATCCCGGCGAGTTCGCCGCCATCCTGCGTCTCGCCGAGGAGGTTTGCTGGGTGACCCGGACCATCGGCCCGGGCGTCCTCGTCGAGGTGCGCGGCGGAGCGCCGGAGCCCTGAGACGGTGAGCGAGAGCCGGCTCCTGGCCGCGACGCCGCCCCGCGTCGTCAACGTCGGCCTCGACGTCTTCGCCGAGGCACTGCGCGCCCAGGGCGTCCCCGTCACCGAGGTCGCGTGGCGCCCGCCGGCCGGCGGCGACGCCGACCTGGCGCGACTCCTGGTGGCCGATCGCGCCGTGCGGGAGCGGATCGCGGCGGCGAACGCCGAGACGATGGCCCGGCTCTTCCGGGCCCGGCCGCGCTGGGTCGGCGTGCGGCCTGCCGGGGAAGTGGTCCCGGCGCTCCGGGATGGACGGCTCCTCCTCCACGCCGGGCCGCCGATCGGGTACGCGCGGATGTGCGGTCCCCACCGGCGGGCTGCTGCCTGGGCCGCCGTCTTCGAAGGCTGGGCGCCCGACGTGGACAGCGCAGTACGGGCGCTCCAGTCGGGCGAGATCCGGCTCGCGCCGGCGTACGACCACGCCGTCGCCTGCCCCATGGCGGCGGTCGTCTCGCCCTCGATGGCGGTCCACGTCGCGCGCGACGAGGCGAGCGGCCTGGCCGCCTTCAGCCCGATCAACGAGGGGCGCGGACGGAGTCTCTGGCTCGGCAACCCCGATGCCGGGGCGCTCGATCGGCTCCGCTGGTTCCACGACGAGCTGGCTGGCACGCTCTCGGCGGCGCTCGACCGGGCCGGCGGGATCGACCTCTTCGGCCTGTTCGCCCAGTCGCTCCAGATGGGCGACGAGCTGCATGCGCGCTGCGTCGCCACCACGGCGCTCCTCCTGCGCGGTCTCGCTGGCCCGCTCCTGGAGGCCGGCGTCCCGGGTCCGGTCGCGGCGCGCGCCGTCCGCCTCCTGGAGGCGAACTCGCTCTTCTCGCTCACCGTCACGATGGCCGCCTGCCGGGTCGCCGCCGACGCGGCCCACGGCGTCCCCTGGAGCAGCGTGGTGACCGGGATGAGCCGCAACGGCGTCGACTTCGCGCTCCGCGTCGGGGGGCTGGGCGAGCGCTGGTCGGTCGCCCCGGCCGTGCCGATGGACGAGGCGGTCTACCACTCCGGCTTCGGGGTCGCCGACGCCGCCGGGGATATCGGCGACAGCGCCATCCTCGAGGTCGTCGGTCTCGGCGGGATGGCGCTGGCGGCGGCGCCGACGATGGCCGCCTTCGTCGGCGGCTCGGTCGCGGACCAGCTCGCCGTCACCGAGGAGATGCGCACGATCACGCTGGCCGCGCACCCGGGTTTCACCGTCCCGGCCCTCGGCTTCGCCGGGACGCCGGTCGGCATCGACGTGCGCCTGGTGGTGGAGACCGGCATCGTCCCGGTCATCGACACCGGGGTCGTCCACGAGCGCGACCCGGAGGCCGGCCAGATCGGCGCCGGTGTCGCCCGCGCACCGCTCGAGGTCTTCCGTGACGCCCTGGTCGCGCTGCCGGGGAGCGCGGCGGGCGTGCAGGAGGGCCCGACGTGAGCGGGCGGGCGGTCACCATCGACCCCGAGCTGGAACGCCGCTGGCGCCGCGCGGAGGACGCCTTCTTCGCCCAGGCATGGGTCGAGACGAGCCTCTACGAGACGTCGGTCGAGCTGGTGCGCGGGCTCGCCGACGGGCTGCGCGACGTCTCCTCCGAGAACGACCTGGCGGTCGCCTACGCGGAGCGCGGGACCGCCTGGGTGGAGGGGCGGCTGGTCGAGCTCGAGCTGCCGCGCGGTGCCTGGCTCGACATCGGCGCCGCGCGCGATGCCGCCTTCAACCTGCGCCTCAAGGAGCTGCGTGGCGAGGTGATCCGGGAGACGACCGCGGAGCGCTTCGCCGCGGCCCGCGCGGCCGGTCAGGCCTGGCTGGTGGCGCTCGACGGCGAGGTGACCTTCGCCGGACAGCGGACCTACCGGCGCGTGGAGCTCCACACGCGGGCCGGCGTGGCCCTCTACGGCTACTCCGCGGTCGACTGGGAGCGAGGAGAGACCTGCTGGCTCGAGGTCCTCCCCGTCGACCCGCAGAGCGGAGCACCGATCCGCGGGGCACGGCCGCTCGTCCGGCCGCGCGCCTACGCCGACCGCGCGGCGCTGGCGCGGGCCTTCGCCCGAGCGCGGCGCCGCTGGGGCGGGAGGGGCTGAGCGATGCCGATCCACGAGTACGACTGCGCCGCCTGCGGCGAGCGGATCGAGGTCTGGACCCGCCGCCTCGACGAGACGCCGGCCGTTCGCTGCGCGCGCTGCGGGAGCGAGCGGATGACGCGCCGGATCAGCGCGCCCGCGGTCCTGCGTGGCGGCCCGGCGCCGGGAACGCCGGCGCCGGGGGAGCTGCGTGCCGCCGACGGCCGGGCTCTGACGCGGGACGTCGCCGCGCGGTACGCGGAGCGGACCGGTGATGCCGCCATCCGCGAGGTCGCCCGCGAGGCCGAGCGCGGCACCGAGCCGGCGAAGCTCCAGGAGCTGGTGCGCGGCGTCAAGGAGGAGCGGAAGCCGCGCGCGGCGAAGCGTCGAGGCGCGCCGTGAGCGTCGCCGCGCGCTGCAAGTCGGGGCTCTACCAGGACTCGGTCCGCCTGATGCGCCTCTCCGAGGAGCTGGCCGCCTTCCCGGGCGTCAGCCGCGCGACCGTGGCCATGGCGACCGACGCCAACCGCCGGCTGCTGGCCGAGGCGGGGATGCTCGTCGGCGAGGTCGCCGGGGCACGGCCGGACGATCTCGTGATCGCCGTGGACGCGGCCGACGAGGCGACGGCGGCGGCCGCCCTGGCGCGTGCCGAGGAGCTGCTCGTCGAGGCTTCGCGGCCGGCGCCGGGCACGGCCGCGAGACGGCAGGCCCGGACCCTGCGCGCCGCCGTCGGCGAGCTGGGGGGCGCCGAGGTCGCCGTCGTGTCGGTCGCCGGCGAGTACGCGGCGCTGGAGGCGGTCCATGCCCTCGAGGCCGGCCTCCACGTGCTCCTCTTCAGCGACAACGTCGACGTCACCGCGGAGCGCGATCTCAAGGAGGAGGCGCGCGCCCGCGGGCGGCTGCTGATGGGCCCGGGCGCCGGCACGGCGATCCTCGACGGCGTCGGGCTCGGCTTCGCCAACGCCGTACGGCGCGGGCCGATCGGCCTCGTCGCCGGGTCGGGGACCGGGCTCCAGGAGGTGACCGTCCTGGTCCACCGCGGCGGGAGCGGCATCAGCCAGGCGATCGGGACGGGCGGACGCGACCTGACGGAGGCGGTCGGCGGGCTGACGACGCGAGCGGGTCTCGAGTTCCTGGCGGCCGACCCGGCGACTCGCGTCATGGTCCTTCTCTCCAAGCCGCCGCAGCGGGCGGTCGCCGACCGCGTCCTGGCGCTCGCCCGTGAGGCCGGCAAGCCGGTCGTCGTCGCCTTCCTGGGCGGCGAGCCGGCGACCGTCGGCGGCGGGAACCTGGCCTTCGCGGCGACGCTCGAGGCGGCCGCCGCGGCGGCGCTTCGCGCCCTCGGCGGCGACGGTGCTGACCCGTTCGCGCCGGCGGCCGGCGCGCTCGAGGCGATGGCGGCGTCGACGGCGGCCGGACTGGCGCCCGGCCAGCGCTTCATCCGAGGGCTCTACTCCGGCGGCAGCCTGTGCGACGAGGCGCTCCTCGTGCTGCGCGACGGGCAGCTCGGCCCGGTCCGCTCGAATGCCGGCGGTGACGCCTCGCTGCGTCTCGCCGATCCCTGGTGGAGCGAGGGTCACGCCCTCGTGGACCTGGGCGAGGAGGAGTTCACGCGGGGCCGGCCCCACCCCATGATCGATCCGCGCCTCCGTCTCGAGCGGCTCGCGGACGAGGCGGCCGACCCGGCCACGGCGGTGGTCCTGCTCGACGTCGTCCTCGGCCACGGCGCCCACGATGACCCGGCGGGTGCGCTCGCCCCGGGGATCGCCGCCGCGCGCGCTGCCGCGGAGGCCGCCGGACGGGAGCTCGCCGTCGTCGCTCACGTCTGCGGCACGGACCTCGACCCCCAGGGACTGCCGCGCCAGGAGGCGGCGCTGCGCGACGCCGGCGCCCTCGTGCTGCCGACGAACGCCCAGGCGGCGCGGCTCGCCGGCCTCATCGTGGCCGGGCGTGGCTGACGCGGCGCTGCGCGTCGCTCTCTTCACCTACTCGTCCCGCCCGCGCGGCGGCGTCGTCCACGCTCTGCAGCTGGCCGAGGCGCTCGCCGAATCGGGCCAGGAGGTCCGGCTCTTCGCCCTCGAGAAACCGGGCCGCGCCGGCTTCTTCCGCCCGACCGCCGTGCCGGCCACCTTCATCCCGGTCGCCGAACGGTCGGGGGAACCGATCGACGAGCGGATCGGGCGCTACATCGAGGCCTACGTCGCCCACCTCGAGGTGGCGCTCGCCGCCGGCGCGCGTTTCGACGTCTACCACGCCGAGGACTGCATCAGCGCCAACGCCCTGCTCCGGCTGCGCGACGACGGGCGGATCCCCGCGCTCGTGCGCACGGTCCACCACGTCGACGACTTCACCAGCGCCGCGCTGGTCGCCTGCCAGCGCCGCTCGATCGTGGAGCCGGACGTCGTGCTCGTGGTCAGCGAGTGGTGGCGCCGTCTCCTCGCCGAGGACTGGGGCGTCTCCGCGCAGGTCGTCCACAACGGCGTCGACCTGGCGCGCTTCGGGCCGCCCCCTGACGCGGCCGAGCGCGAGCGCCTGCGCGCCGGACTGGGCCTCGACGGCACCGTCGCCGTGCTCGCCGTCGGGGGCGTCGAGCCCCGGAAGAACACGCTGGTGCTGCTGCGCGCCTTCGTCCGGGCCGCGCCGCGCCTTGCCGCGGCGACCGGCCGCCGCCCGCTCCTCGTCATCGCCGGCGGCGAGACGCTCTTCGACTACCGGGCCTACCGGGACGGCTTCGATCGCGAGCTGGCGGGGCTCCTCGCCTCGGGCCGGCTGGCGCCCGGGGCCGTCCGCCTCCTCGGCCCGGTCGAGCAGGAGCGGCTGACCGCCCTGCTGCGGGCCGCCGACGTCTTCGCCTTCCCGTCGCTCAAGGAGGGCTGGGGCCTCGTGGTGCTGGAGGCGCAGGCGTCCGGCCTGCCGGTCGTGGCGAGCGGGATCAGCGTCCTCCGCGAGTACCTGGTCGACGGCGAGAACGCCTTGCTGGTGCCGCCGGACGACGAGGGCGCGCTCGCCGGCGCGCTGCTGCGTGCGGCCTCGGAGGGCGGCCTGGCCGAGCGGTTGCGCGCCGGCGGCTTCGCCACGGCGCGGCGCTTCGACTGGCGCTCATCGGCCGAACGCCACCTGGCGGTCTACCGGGGGCTGGCCGGCTGAAGCCCGCCGCCGGCGTGGCGCTCGTGGATCCGCTGTCTCATGATCAGTTGCGGAGGACCGCGGCGCCGGCGACGCCCGTCGTGCCACAATCAGCAGCCCGTGTCACGACCCGTACCCGACCGCAGCCCGCCCCGTGCCGGGCCGTTCGTCCCGTTCACCGACGAGCGCCTTGACAACGGGCTACGCCTGATCCTTTCCGAAGACCGCCTGGCTCCGGTCGCCGCCGTCAACCTCTGGTACGACGTCGGCTCGAAGCACGAGCAGTCCGGCAAGACCGGGTTCGCTCACCTCTTCGAGCACATCATGTTCCAGGGCTCGCGCCACGTCGCCAAGACCGAGCACATGGGGCTGATCCAGGCGGTCGGCGGCACGTGCAACGCGACGACCTGGCTCGATCGGACCAACTACTTCGAGACGCTCCCCTCGCACCAGCTCGAACTGGCCCTCTGGCTCGAGGCGGACCGGCTGGCGACGCTCCTTGACGCGCTCAGCCAGGCGAACCTCGACAACCAGCGCGAGGTGGTCAAGAACGAGCGCCGCCTGCGCTACGACAACCAGCCCTACGGGCTCGCCTACGAGAAGCTGCAAGCTGCCCTCTTCCCGCCAGATCACCCCTACCACCATTCCACCATCGGGTCGATGGAGGACCTCGATGCGGCCAGCCTCGAGGACGTCCGCGGCTTCTTCCGGACCTGGTACGCGCCGAACAACGCGGTCCTCAGCATCGCCGGCGACTTCGACCCGGCGCAGGCGCGGTCCTGGGTCGACCGCCACTTCGGCCCGATCCCGCCGAACCCGGCGATCCCGGCGCTCCCCCCGACGGATCTACCGCCGCGGATCGGGGCGGAGTACCGCGAGCGAGTCGTCGACGACGTCCCCCTGGCGCGCCTCCACCTCGGCTTCCGGGCGCCGGTCTTCGGCGACCCCGCCTTCGAGGCGCTCGAGGTGGCGGCGCAGATCCTGGCCGGCGGGCGCGGCAGCCGGCTCCACCGCCGGCTGGTGCGCGAGGAGCGGATCGCCCAGGACGTCTCCGCGGCCGCCTTCGGGCTGGTCGGCGGTGGGTCGATGTTCGTGGTCGTGGCCACGGCCGCGGCGGAGGCGCCGATCGAGCGGGTGGAGACGGCCTGCCTGGAGGAGCTCGATCGCATCGCCGGCGAGTCGGTCAGCCCGGACGAGCTGGCCCGCGCCCAGGCGCTGATCGAGACGAGCGAGCTGGCCGCCCTGCAGCAGGTCGAGGAGCGCGCCGACCGGCTCTCCATGTTCGCCACCCTCCTCGACGACCCGGGCCGCATCAACACGCACCTGTCACGCTACGTCGCCGTCGACGCGGATGCCGTCCTGGACGTCTCCCGGACGGTCGTGGCGCTCGACAACCGGGCCGTCATCACGTACGTTCCATCCGGGTCGGGCGGCGAGACGTGAGCGCCGGCGGCGGGCTCGGTGTGCCCGGCCGGCGCCCCGCGGCCGGCACGCCCCGGCCGTACCACTTCCCGGTCTTCCGCCGCCGTCGACTCGCCTGCGGCGCGGCGCTGCTGACCGCGCCCGTGCCGGGCCGCCCGCTCGTCTCGGCGCGGCTGATCCTGGAGGGCGGCGCCGCTGCCGAGCGCGCCGAGGTCGGCGGCGTGTCGGTGCTCGCAGCCCAGGCGCTCACCGAGGGGACCGAACGGTACTCGGCGATCGAGCTGATCGAGGCGACCGAGCGGCTCGGTGCCGATCTCCACGCCGAGGCGGGCTGGGACGGCCTCTCGATCGGTCTCGCCGTGCCGGTCGCCCGGCTCGAGCCGGCGCTCGCGCTCCTTGCCGAGGTGGCCCTCCGGCCGGTCTTCCCGGAGAGCGAGGTGGCGCGCCTCCGTGACGAGCGCCTGGCCGACCTGATGCAGGCGCGCGCGGAGCCGCGGCGCCTGGCGGAACTCCACTTCCTGGCCGCGATCTACCGGGAGGGCTCGCCGTACGCGCGTCCCGTGGGCGGGCTGGAGCCGACCGTCGGACGGCTCGACCGGGCCGCCGTCGCGGCGCGCTTCGCGGCGGCGGCCGATCCGGCGCGCGCCACCCTCGTCGTCGCCGGCGAGGTCGAGGAGGAGGCCGTGGCGGAGACGCTGGAGCGGCTCTTCGGCGACTGGCACACGGCCGCGCCGGTCGGAGCCGTGCCGGTCGACGACCGTGACTCGGTCGAGCGGACCTTCGTGCGGCTGGTCGATCGGCCCGGCTCCGTGCAGTCGGAGCTTCGCATCGGCCACGTCGGCGTGCCGCGCCGCATCGCCGACTTCCACGCCACGGCGGTCACGGGGGCGATCCTCGGCGGTCTCTTCCGCTCGCGGCTGCAGCTCAAGCTGCGCGAGGAGAAGGGCTACACGTATGGCGCCAGCGCCTCCTTCGATTTCCGGCGCGCCGCCGGGCCGTTCACCGTCCGGACTGCAGTGCGGACGGATGCGACCGCCCCGGCGATCGCCGACACCCTGGCCGAGCTGGAGCGGATCCGCGACGAGCCGGTGCAAGCCGAAGAGCTCGCCGCTGCCCGCGACTTCCTGGTCGGCGTCTTCCCGCTTCGTTTCGAGACGCCCGGCGCGATCGCCGCGGCGATCGGTGGGTTGGTCGTGCACGGGCTGCCCGACGACGAGCTGGAACGCTACCGACCGGCGGTCTCCGCCGTCACCGCCGAGCAGGTCCAGCAAGTCGCCAGGGCGCGGATCCATCCCGACCGGGTCGCCATCCTCGTCGTCGGTGACGCGGACGCGGTCGACGCCGACCTGCGCGCGGCCGGCTTCGGCGACGTGCAGGTCGTGCGCGAGGCCTAGCCGCGACCGGGCGCGCTGGGGTGCACCGTTGGCCGGCACGAGGCGAGCCGCCCGCGCGAGCGGGACGTGAAACTTCGCGGGCCGGGTCTGCCTCGGGAGAGGTAGAAGGCTCGCACGAGGCGCGCCCAAGCGACGGAGAGACCGACCGATGAAGACCGCCCTATCCGACCGGCTGATCCGCGGGATCGGAGTGGCCGTGGCGAGCCTCTTCCTGATCGTGGGCCTGGCGCTGGGCGCGAACGGCCTCCTGGGGCCAGCCTCGCCCGTGGCCTCGCCCGAGGCGACGTCCGCAGCGGAGACGCCGGATGCCGAAGCGACCGAAGCGACCGCAGAGCCGACCGAGAGCCCGGACGCCACCGAAGCCCCCGACGCCGACGAGTCGCCCGAGGCGAGCGAGTCGCCCGAGGCGAGCGAGTCGCCTGACGCCGACGAGACGCCCGAGGCCACGG
>MGMJ01000127.1:8951-16683 GCA_001794945.1 Chloroflexi bacterium GWC2_73_18 | reverse complement strand
CGAGACGCCCGAGGCGAGCGATGACGACGCCGACGAGACGCCCGAGGCGAGCGATGACGACGCCGACGAGACGCCCGAGGCGAGCGATGACGACGGTGACGACTGAGGAGGACCATCGACCCGCGGGCAGATGGTCACATGGGGCGATGACAGCCGAGGCGGGCGTGACGGAGAATCCGGGACGCTCGCTTCGTCCGCCCGTGCCGCGGTGTCCGCTCACGATCCTGCCGGAGGCCCACCGATCGACGCCGTCAGAGGCGACGACCAGGCCCTGGTCGACGCCATCCTCGCCGGGGACCGGGACGCGTTCCGGATCATCGTGGAGCGCGAGTCCCGCACCGTCATCGGGGCCTGTAGCCGGATCCTGGGGAGCATGGTCGAGGCCGAGGACGTGGCACAGGAGGCCTTCGTGATCGCCTACCGCGCGCTCGGGACGTACCGGGGCGAGGGCGCGCTCGGCGGATGGCTCACCCGCATCGCCGTGCGCCTCGCCCTGCGGCGGTCCGGGCAGCGGCGCGAGGTGACCTGGATCGACCCGCATGCCGACTTCGCCTCGACTGCTGCCGGTCGGTCGCTCCGTGGCGGCGACCCCGCCGTGCTCCACGCCGCGGAAGAGCGCGCCGGCGCGGTGCGGAGCGCGGTCGCCGGCCTGCCCGACTCGTACCGCGAGATCGTGGCGCTCCGCTTCTTCGGCGATCTCTCGCTGAACGAGATCGCGGCGACGACCGGCCGTCCGCTCGGGACGGTCAAGACGCAGCTGCATCGGGGACTGGCACGCCTGCGCGATCGGCTCGGGCCGGAGTTCGCGTCGTGAACCGCCGCTTCGATCACGAGGAGCTGGGCGAGGGCGCGGGGCGCGAGGAGCTGCTCGGCATCGCTCGCGAGCTCGAGGCGCTGGGGCGGGCCGATGTCGGCGTGCCGATCCGCGACTTCGCCGATCGCGTCATGCGCGCCGTGGAGCGCGAGCGCCGGCCGAGCCCGATCGGCGCCTTCGGGGCCGCGCTGCTCGGCGGCTCGCCGCGTGGCGCCGTCGCGGCGGTGGCGGTCGCCTGGCGGCTGGCCACGCGGGCCGGTCGTGCCGTGCCGCTCGCCGTCCGGGCGCAGGCGCTCGCCTTCGTACTCGTCGTGGCCGTCGCCGCCGTTGGGACCGGCACGCTCGCCGTCGCCGGCGCGGCCCAGGTGCTCGGCGGGAGTGGGATCCTCTTCCCGAGCGGGCCGACCCCTTCGCCGACCCTGACCATCCAGCCGACTCCGACGCTCGAGCCGATCCCGATCCCGACGCCCGAAGCGACGCCGTCGACAAGCCCCTCACCCGCGGCCGAGCCCTCGCCGACGCTCTCGGCCGAACCGAGCGAGACCGCCGAGCCCGGCGAGACCGCCGAGCCGGGCGACACGGCCGAACCGAGCGAGACGCCGTCGGCCAAGCCGTCGGCCGAACCGAGCGAGACGCCGAAGCCGAGCCCCACGCCACGGCCCAGTCCCACGCCGACGCCGGAACCCGGCGAGTCGTCCGCGTCGCCCGACGCGAGCGGGAGCGAGACCGCCGACCGGGACGCCGGCTGACCTCGTCGCGGGCCCACGGGGCGTGGTAGCCTCGGGGCGTGGTGGTCGTCGTCGGGACCCCGCGTCCCCCCGTTCCGCGTCACCGGTCGGCCGGCATCGCGGCCGGTCTCGCGGCCCGCATCGCACTCGCCGCGGCCCGTGGCGGCGCCCGCGTCGAGCTGGTCGGGAAGATCGGCGACGACGCGGCCGGCGACGCGCTGGCGACCGCCCTGGCGCGGGCCGGCGTCGGTCACGCGGCGCTCCTCCGGGACCCGAGCGCCCGGACCGCCGCGCTATCGCGCGAGCCGCCTCCTCTCGAGCGCCACGACCTGGAACTGGCGCTCCGCTACCTGCCCGGGATCCGCGTGCTCGTCGTCGCCGAGCCGCTTGCCCCCGACGCCCGCGAGGCCGTGGACGAGGCGGCGCGCTTCCATGGTGCGCACCTCGTGCTCATCACCGATGAGGACGCCACCGCGGGACCCGGTGCCGTCCCGGAACGAACGACCGTCCTGCGCCCCCCCGACGGCGACCCGGATGGCTTCGCCCGGCTGGTCGCCGCCTACGCCGCCCGCCTGGACGCCGGCGCGCCACCGGGCGCCGCCTTCGACGCGGCCACCGCGGAGGTCGGGGCGAGCCAGCCGTCATCGCCGGGTGGAGTGGCCGGATGATGACCGGGCCTCGCGAGCGGCTCCCGTTCCACGAACTGCTCGACGCTCTCGAGGCATGGGAGCGCGACCCGTCGCCGGCCAACCGCCGGGCCGTCGGGCGGGCGCTCGGGCGGATGGCGGCGGCGAACGGCGCCCTCGGCGCCCGTCTCGAGCTGGACGCGCCGCCGCTGCCGCGGCTGCAGGCCGCCTGCGGTACGGTGCGCCGCCGTCCGGGCGCGTCGAGCCGGCTGTTCCGGCGTGCCCTCTCGGTCGGCGGCGAGCAGCCGCTGGGGACGCTCTGGCTCGACCTGCCGGCGGACCGATCCGCCGAGGACGCCCGGCTCCCGCCGCTCGCCGCCCGCGCCATCGAGACCGCCCTGGACGCCGCCTGGTCGCGGGCCCGCACGCGGGCGGTCGTGCGGCAGCTCGAAGCGCTCGACGAGGCGACGCGCGGGATCGCCGGCGTCCTCGCGGTCGACCGGGTCCTGCAGCTGATCGTCGACCTGGTGCGCGAGCTGGCGCACTGCCGCTACGCCGCCCTTGCCACGGTCAACGACGACGGCTCGATCGACCACTTCGTCACCTCCGGCCTGACGCGCCGCGAGGCCGAGGCGATCGGGGCGCCACCGCGCGGCCGCGGCCTTCTCGGGGCGCTGATCCGGGAGGGCCGGCTGATCAACATCGACGAACTGGCTGGCGATCCACGCGCCTTTGGCTTCCCGCCGCACCACCCGCCCATGCATTCGTTCCTGGGCGTGCCGCTGACGGTCAAGGGCCGCAACGTGGGGAACCTCTACCTGACCGACAAGATCGGGGACACGCGCTTCGGTCACGACGACGAGAAGCTGGTGGTCATGTTCGCCCTGCACGCCGCGATCGCCATCGACAACGCGCGCCTGCACGAGCAGGTGCAGCGGTTGGCCGTCCTGGAGGAGCGGCAGCGCATCAGCAAGGACCTCCATGATGGGACGATCCAGTCGATCTACGCCGTCGGGCTGGCGCTGGAGAACGTGCCCGACGTGCTCGACGAGAACCCCGACGAGGCGCGGACGGTCGTGGAGCGCGCCATCGAAGCGCTCAACCTGACGATCCGCGACATCCGTAACTTCATCTTCGGCCTCCGTCCCGAGCTGCTCGAGGGCGCCGAGATCGGCGAGGGTCTGCGGGCGCTGGCCGAGGAGTTCCGCATCAACACCCTGGTCGACATCGAGGTCGAGGCGCCGCCGGGTGGCGTCGAGCTGCTCCGCCCGGAGCAGACAGCCCAGCTGCTGCAGGTGACCCGTGAGGCGCTCTCCAACGTGGCGCGGCACGCGCGCGCGACGCGCGCCTCGATCCGCCTCGAGGTCTCGCCCGAGGCGGTGCACCTGAGCATCGCCGATAATGGGACCGGCTTCGACCTGCGTGCCGAAGCGGCGCCGGGCCACCAGGGCCTGCGCAACATCGCCGAGCGGACGCAGGATCTCGGCGGCGTCATGGAGATCGACAGCGCACCGGGCCGGGGGACGACCCTCAGGTTCCGGCTTCCGCGGCTCGTGCCGGCGGCGCGGCCCTCCGGGCGGGCGACAGTATGAGCGAGAGGCGAAGATGAGCGAAGCAGTGGCGGGGGGCAGCGCGTCGCCGCGGACGATCCGACTCCTGGTGGTGGACGACCACGAGGTGGTCCGCCAGGGCCTGGTCTCGCTGCTCGACCGCCGCGCCGGCTTCCAGGTCGTAGCCCAGGCCGCGACGGTCGCCGAGGCGCTGGCCGAGGCCCGCCGCTACCGCCCGGACCTGGTGATCATGGATGTGCGGCTGCCCGACGGCAGCGGCGTGGAGGCCTGCCGCGAGATCCGCGCGGAGCTGCCGGACACCCGCGTCGTCATCCTGACGAGCTACCCGGACGAGGAGGCGGTCTTCGCCTCGATCGTCGCCGGCGCCTCCGGCTACCTGCTCAAGCAGGTCCGTGCGCGCGACCTGGTCGCCGCCCTCGAGGCGGTCGGGCGCGGTGAGTCGCTGCTCGATCCGGCGGTCACCGAGAAGGTGCTCGAACGCGTGCGCCGGATCGCCAGCGGCACCTACCAGGACGAGCTGGCCCAACTGACGCGCCAGGAGAAGAAGATCCTGATGCTGATCGCCGAGGGAAAGACGAACAAGGAGATCGCGGCCGAGGTCTTCCTGTCGGACAAGACCGTGAAGAACTACGTCAGCTCGATCCTCTCGAAGCTGAACCTGCAGCGTCGCTCCCAGGCCGCCGCCTTCGTGGCCCGCTACCGCCTGCCCGGATCGGAGTAGGGGAGTCGCGGGACGGTGTCCCGGACAGAAAGCGACGGGGCCACCGATCGCTCACCCTCGGCCGGTGACCCCGTCTTCGGCGGCAGGTGGGGCCGCGCGTCCCCTGCGGCTCCCACCCACGCCCGGTCAACCTATGCGGGCGGACGGTCGCACGGCGAGGGCCGAGGGTCCCAGTCTTTTCGTGACTAACGGCCTTGCCACGCAGCCTCGGGTCGTGTAAGCGGCGTGGTGGCATCCCCGAGGCAGCTCCCGTCGGTCGTCTACGGCCCCTGGTCCACGCGCTACGACTTCGGTGGCTGGCACCCGCTCACGCCGCGCCGCTTCGGGCCCGGCTTGGAACTCCTGCGCGCGCTGGGCGCCGACCGCGAGCTGCCGCCGGAGCCGGCGACCGACGACGAGCTGGAGCGCGTCCACGCTCCGGAGTACGTCCGCATCGTGCGCCGCTTCTCGGTCGACACGGGCTCGCCCCCGGCGGCCGGGATCGGGCCGGGAGACGACCCGCCGTTCGCGGGGATGCACGAGGCTGCGGCGGCGGTCGCCGGCGGCTCGCTGGCGGCGATGGAGGCGATCCTCGCCGGGCGGGAGGCGCACGCCTTCCATCCCGGCGGCGGACTCCACCACGCCATGCCGGCACGCGCCAGCGGCTTCTGCGTCTACAACGACGTGGCCCTCGCCATCGCCCGCGCCCGGGCCGCCGGGCTACGCGTCCTCTACGTCGATCTCGACGTCCACCACGGCGACGGCGTCCAGGCGATCTTCTGGGACGACCCGGGCGTCCTCACCGTCTCGCTCCACGAGTCCGGGCGCCACCTTTTCCCCGGCACCGGCTTCGTCGAGGAGATCGGCGGGGCCGTCGCGGCTGGAACGAAGGTCAACGTGCCGTTGGAGCCCGGCACGGCCGACCGCGACTGGCTCGCCGCCTTCGAGCGCCTGGTGCCGGTGCTCGCCGCCGTCCACGCCCCCGACGTGCTGGTGACGCAGCACGGCAGCGATAGCCACGCCTGGGACCCGCTGGCGAACCTGGCCCTCTCCACGCGCGCCATGGAACGCGCGGCGCGGCGCCTCGACACGCTGAGCCACCGCTACGCCGCGGGGCGCTGGCTGGCCACCGGCGGCGGCGGCTACGACGCCTACCGTGTCGTGTCCCGCGCCTGGGGCCTGGTCTGGTCCGCCCAGGCGCACCGCTCCGTGCCGGAGCGGACGCCGCTCGCGTGGCGGACTCGCTGGGCGGACGAGGCGCGGCGGTACGGGCAGGCGCCCCTGCCGCCGCACTACCTCGATGGCGAGGAGGTCGCCGAGACGAGTCCGCCGGGGGTCGCCGGCCGCGACGCGGCGACGCTGGCGCAGGCGCTTCGCGCCTCGGTGCCCGCGCTCCTGCGGGGCTGGGAGGCGGAGGCCGCGAGGGGCATCCCGGCCGAGGGGCCGCTCCCCTCCGCCGACCTCCCCGTCACCATCGGCCGCGTCGGGGACGCGCTCCCGGCCGGCCTCCGTCTCGGCCGCGGCGTCACACCCGTCGGCGACGCCGCAGATGCCATCGGTGCCGTGTCGGTGGCGCTGCGGGAGGGCGGCCGGGCCACGCTGGCGATCGCGGACGGCGTGATCGTCGGCCTGGTGCTGATCGGCCGTCCCCGCCAGCTGGTCGACCCCGCCGATCCCTGGCTCCTGCGTCCGCGGGTCGAGGAGCTCGTCACGGTGGGGGTCGCCGCGCCGTGGCGGCGCCACGGGCTGGCGGCGCGGCTCTTGCGCGAGGCGCTCGACGAGCCGGCCCTGGCCGATCGCCTCGTCGTCGGCATGGCGACGACCGCCGAGCGTGACCCGTTCGAGCCGGCGTCGCTCCCCGAGCGGCTTGGCGCGGCCCGGCGGCTGCTGGCGGGTGCCGGGTTCGTCGAGACGGCGCCCCAGCCCGGCGCGGTGACCCCACCCGGCGGTGCCGTGACCGCCGTGTGGAGCGGTCCGCGCGTCGACCCCGCCGATCGCGAGTCGCCATCTAGGCGGCCGATCCCGCCTGGCTGAGGGCGCCCACGGGTGGGTCTTTCGGCAGGGGGCGGCGAGGGGCGGCGAGGGGCGCGTGCCACTACCAGTGGCCACCGCCGCCCGTTCACCTCGTGGCGGGGCCTCCGAAGTGCGCGCTGCGCCGCGGTCCACGCGTGCCGGGCCGGGTTTCTGCCACCCGGAGTGGCAACGGGTCCCGGGGGCTCGGCGCTCGGCCGCCGTTCGGCCGGCCTCCGCCGCGCCGGATCGGTTGCGCCGCCGGATTGAGCGCCCACGGTGGGCCGCCTGGAGTGCCGACTTCGGGCGGTCCGGCAGGAGCGGCGAGGCGGGTGGCGGTGCCATGGTGGGCGGACGAAAGGAGGGCGTGCCATGCCGCGCATCGAGATCATCCTGCTGGCGACCGACGGGTCTCCCGCCTCGACCGCCGCCACGGTGCACGCCATCGAACTGGCGACCAGTCTCCACGCGCGGCTCCTGGTGATGAGCGTCGTCACCGTCCCCGAGCTGACGGCGATGACCGCGCCGTTCCCGGACGTGCTCGGCGATGCGCAGCTGGAGGCCGAGACGATCGTGCGCGGTGTCGTCGACCACGCGCGCGAGGCCGGGGTCGAGGCGACCTTCCTGATCTGGGAAGGCCGGCCCGGCGACGCGATCATGGCCGCCGCCGAGTCGGAGCACGTCGACCTGATCGTCGTCGGTTCCCACGGCCGTTCCGCGGTCGGCCGCTTCTTCCTGGGCAGCGTCTCCGAGTACGTCGTGCGCCACGCCCACGTCCCGGTCCTGGTCGTCCGCCCGCCCGAGCGCTAGGCCGAGCAGGTCTGAGCCGGAGGCCTGCCGGACCGCGCCGAACCGAACATCTGTACGAAAGGTTGCCGGCGGCGTAGAATCGCCCTCCCGTGCCCCGTCGACGCCCCGCGGCCGCGCCGCTTCCCGCCGCCGCCGATCCGTTCGCCGCCTTCCAGCTGGCGACGGCGCGCTGGTTCCGCGCCAGCTTCGCCGCGCCGACCGCAGCCCAGGCACGGGGCTGGCCGGCGATCGGCGCGGGGCGACACACCCTGATCTGCGCCCCGACGGGGTCCGGGAAGACGCTCGCCGCCTTCCTCTGGTGTCTCGACCGGCTCTTCGCCGCGCCGACGCCGCCGGAGCCGTCCCGTCGCCTGCGCGTCCTCTACGTCTCGCCGCTCAAGGCGCTCGTCCATGACATCGAGCGCAACCTGCGCGCCCCCCTGGCGGGGATCGACCTCGCCGCCCGCGCTCTGGGCGAGATGCCGCCGGAGGTG
>MGMJ01000127.1:4474-8856 GCA_001794945.1 Chloroflexi bacterium GWC2_73_18 | reverse complement strand
GGAGCGTGGAATGGGTGATCGTGGACGAGATCCATGCCCTGGCCGGCACCAAGCGCGGCGCCCACCTCGCCCTTTCCCTGGAGCGGCTCGAGGCGCTCGCCGATCGGTCGCCGCAGCGGATCGGCCTTTCCGCGACCCAGCGCCCGCTCGAAGCGGTCGCCGCCTTCCTGGGTGGACGCCAGCTGCCGGCCGGCGTGCCGGTCGGGCAGGCCGCCGCCGCGCCGCGCCCGGTCGCCATCGTCGATGCCGGGGTGCGCAAGGCCCTGGAGCTCGAGGTGGTCGTGCCGGTCGAGGAGATGGGCCGCCCCGGCGAGGCGGTCGCACCCGAGTCGGCGCCCGGCGGGTCCGCTGCCGAGCCAGAGGGGCGGACGAGCATCTGGCCGGCGATCCAGCCACGGATCCTCGAGCTGATCCGGGCCCACCGGAGCACGATCGTCTTCGTCAACAGCCGCCGGCTCGCCGAACGGCTTGCCCACCGCCTCAACGAGCTCGCCGGCGAGGAGCTGGTGCGCGCCCACCACGGCTCGATGGCCCGCGAGGAGCGTCTCATCATCGAGGAGGCGCTCAAGGAGGGTCGCCTGCCGGGGATCGTGGCGACCAGCTCGCTGGAGCTGGGGATCGACATGGGCGCCGTCGACCTGGTGGTCCAGGTCGGCTCGCCGCTCTCTGTGTCGCGCGGGGTCCAGCGGATCGGGCGGGCCGGGCACCACGTGGACGAACCGTCGCGCGGTGTCCTCTTCCCGACCCATCGCGGCGACCTGCTGGAGTGCGCCGTGGTGACGCGGCGGATGCACCGGGGCGAGATCGAGGCGACGGTGGTGCCGCGCAACCCGCTCGACGTCCTCGCCCAGCAGCTCGTGGCGATCGCCGCCGAGCGGGCCTGGCCCGTGGAGGAGCTCTACCGCCTCGCCCGTCGCGCCGAGAACTTCGCCGAGCTGGGGCGCGAGAGCTTCGAGGCGGTCCTCGGCATGCTCGCCGGCCAGTATCCCTCGGACGAGTTCGCCGATCTCCGGCCCCGCATCGTCTGGGACCGCGTCGCCGGCACCGTCCAGTCCCGTCGCGACGCACGTACGGTCGCCGTTGTCTCGGGCGGCACGATCCCCGACCGCGGCCTCTACGGCGTCTTCCTGGCGGAGGAGAGGGACCTCGGCGCCGCTGGCGGCGGACGCCGGAGCGACGAACGGCAGGGCGGGAGGCGCGGTGGCCGGCGTGTCGGCGAGCTCGACGAGGAGATGGTCTACGAGTCGCGCGCCGGCGAGGTGGTCCTGCTCGGGGCGAGCGCCTGGCGGATCGAGCGGATCACGGCCGACCGCGTCCTCGTCTCACCGGCCCCGGGCGAACCGGGCAGGGTCCCCTTCTGGAAGGGCGATGGGGTCGGCCGGCCGATCGAGCTGGGGCGGGCGTTGGGCGCCTTCACCCGCGAGCTGGCGGACGAGCTGGCCGGGGGCGAGCGCGGTCGCCGCCGGGCGATCGGACGGCTCGTCCGGGAGCACGACCTGGACGAGCGGGCGGCGCGCAACCTACTCGACTACGTGGCCGAGGAGGAGGCGGCCACCGGCGCCGTGCCGACCGACCGGACGATCGTCGTCGAGCGCTTCCGCGACGAGCTGGGCGACTGGCGGATCTGCCTCCTCTCGCCGTTCGGGGCGCGCGTCCACGCCCCGTGGGCGCTGGCGATCGAGTCGCGCCTGCGCGAGCGGCTCGGCATGGAGGTGCAGCCGATCTGGTCGGACGACGGCATCGTGGTGCGCCTCCCGGCGACGACCGAGGGCCTCGAGGGCGCGGGCGCCATCGCCGCCGCCGAGTGGGCGGTCCTCTTCGGCCCCGACGACGCCCAGGACCTCGTGGTCGAGGCGCTCGGGGGGTCGGCGCTCTTCGCGGCGCACTTCCGCGAGAACGCGGCGCGAGCGCTCCTGCTGCCGCGCCGCCGCCCCGAGGCGCGCCGGCCACTCTGGCTGATGCGCCAGCGGGCGGCGCAGCTGCTCGGCGTGGTGCGTGGCTACGGCACGTTCCCTATCCTCCTCGAGACGTTCCGCGAGTGCCTCCAGGACGTCTTCGACCTGCCCGCTCTGCGCGAGGTCCTGGGCGCCATCGAACGACGCGAGGTCCGCGTCCACCACGTCGAGACGCGCCGCGCCTCGCCGTTCGCCGGTTCGCTGCTCTTCGACTACATCGCCGCCTACATGTACGAGGGCGACGCTCCGCTGGCCGACCGGCGTGCCCAGGCGCTGGCCCTTGACCGCGAGCTCCTGCGCGAGCTTCTCGGCGCCGAGGAGCTGCGCGAACTGCTCGATCCGGCCGCTCTCGCCGAGCTGGAGCTCGAGCTCCAGGCGCTCACCGATGAGCGTGCCGCCGGCTCGGCCGACGCGGTGCACGATCTCCTCCGCCGCCTCGGCGATCTCTCCACCGACGAGGTGGCGGCCCGGGTCCGCGGCGCGGAGGTGGGGGAGCGGCGGGCCGCCGCCGAGGCATGGCTCGCCGTCCTCGCCGCCGATCACCGCGCGCTCGCGGTTCGGGTCGCCGGGGAGGAGCGTTGGATCGCGGCCGAGGAGGCGGGGCGCATCCGCGACGCCCTCGGCGTGGCGCTGCCGCCCGGCGCGCCGGCCGCCTTCCTGGCCCCGGGCGCCGACCCGCTGGTCGCGCTGCTGGGTCGCTGGGCGCGCCGCCACGGACCCTTCCTGGCGGCCGAGCCGGCGCGGCGCTGGGGCCTGCCGGCGGCCGCCGTCGAGGCGGCGCTGGAGCGGATGCTCGCCGCCGGAGCGCTCGTGCGCGGGGAGTTCCGTCCCGGCGGCACCGAACGCGAGTGGTGCGACCCGGAGGTGCTGCGCCGCCTGCGCCGCCGCTCGCTGGCGCGCCTGCGGCGCGAGGTCGAGCCGGTCGAGCCGGCCGCGCTCGCGCGCTTCCTCCCGGCCTGGCAGGGGGTCGGGGCGGGAGGGCGAGGCGGTCTCGACCGCCTGGCCGAGGCAGTGGCGCAGCTCGAGGGCCTGCCGCTGCCCGCCAGCATCCTGGAGCGCGACGTCCTTCCGGCGCGCGTCCCCGGTTACACGCCGCGCCTCCTCGACGAGCTGGGCGCAGCCGGCGAGGTCGCCTGGGTCGGCCACGGGGCCCTGGGGCGGGACGACGGGCGGATCGCCCTCTACCGCCCCGACCGGCTCGCCCTCCTCCTCCCGACGCCGCCAGAGGCGCCGGCCGCCGAGGGGTCGCCCGCGGATGCGTCGCCCGAGGCCGTCGGCGGCACGGCTGCCGGCGCCTGGCTCACCGACGCCCTGCGCGAGCACCTGGCCCGGCGCGGGGCGAGCTTCTACCGCGATCTCCTCGCCGCCGCGGTCACGGCCGTCCGCCAGCGCGGTCAACCGCCCCCGGGAGAGCGCGGCCTGCTCGACGCGCTCTGGGCCCTCGCCTGGGCCGGCGAGGTGACCAACGACACGTTCGCCCCGCTGCGGGCGCTCCGCTGGCGCCGCCCCGCGCAGCCCGCCCGCCCGCGGGTCGGCTCGGCGGCGCGGCAGGCGCCGCCCGAGGCGACCGGACGCTGGTCGCTCGTCCGCGACGCGGTCGCCACGGCGGTCGCCCTGGCCGGCGCCGAACCCTCCGCGACCGAGCGGCGCCACGCCCTCGCCCTCCGGCTCCTCGAGCGGCAGGGGATCGTGACCCGCGACGGCGTCGTGGCGGAGGGCGTGGAGGGCGGCTTCGGCGCCGTCTACCCGCTGCTGCGGGAGATGGAGGAGCGCGGCCGCGTGCGGCGCGGCTACTTCGTCGAGGGGCTGGGAGGCTCCCAGTTCGCGCTGCCGGGGGCGGTCGAGCGGCTGCGGGCGGCGCGCCTGGGGCCGGGCGAGGAGGCCGGCGACGGCGGGGAGCGGCGGACGCTCCTCCTGGCCGCGGCCGACCCGGCCAACCCGTACGGCGCCGCGCTGCCCTGGCCGCGCCGCGGCGACGACGACCGCCGGCCGCTGCCGCGCGCCGCCGGCGCCTACACCGTGCTCGTCGACGGCGTCGCCGTCCTCTACCTCGAGCGCGGCGGGCGGGGCCTGCAGACGCTCCCCGCCTTCGACGACGAGGCGGCGGCGGTGGCCGCGCTGTCTGCCCTCGGGGTGCTCGTCGCCGGCGGCCGCCTCCGCGAGCTGGTGATCTCCCGCGTCGACGGGCTCCCCATCGCCGACTCCCCCTGGCGGGCGCTCCTCCTCGATGCCGGCTTCGTGCTCGGCTACCGCGGCCTGCGGCTGCGAGCGCTGGTCGCGGGAAGCGGTGGGTAGTCTCAGCCAGAGGCTCCCGAAACCCTGCCATTCCCGCGTGCCCCCCTCGCACGGCCGTACCACTGGGAGTGGTCAGGATGGCCGCATCCATTGTCGGGACGGTAGGCGAACTGCCACTTCCGCGGTCGTGTC
>MGMJ01000127.1:0-4420 GCA_001794945.1 Chloroflexi bacterium GWC2_73_18 | reverse complement strand
CCGCGGACCGCGCCCTCCGCCTGCGGCCCTGCCCGCCGCGAAGCGACGTCCTGTGCGTGGGAACAGGCGAGGTTCGCGCCCGCCCCGGCAGGCCCTCAAGGGCGTGACGCTCCGGCCCGCTCAGCCTGGCGCGGCGCCCCCGTGGGTCGTTCCCCGGGCCACCGTCGACCGCCGGGGTGCCGCCCGTCGACCGTGGTGGCCCAGGAAGCGATCTCCGCCCGGCGGGTCGCCCCGAGCTTCGCCAGGATGTGCTCCACGTGCGCGCTCGCCGTCTTGGGCGCGATCGCCAGCTCGGTGGCGATGGCGAGGTTCGTGAGGCCCGCGGCGATCAGGCGCGCGACCTCGAACTCCCGTGCCGTGAGTGGCGCCCACGGAACGTCGAGCCCACCCCGACCGCGAGCGACCCGGCGGAGCTCCTCGGCGCGCGCCTCGAGCGGCTGGCTGCCGAGCCGGATGGCCGCCGAGCCGACGTCGGACAGCAGCGACATCGCATCGGCCGCGCGGTTCGCGCGCAGCAGGCACGCCGCAAGGTCGAGCCTGGCCCACGAGGCCTCCCACGTGCGGCCGATCCGATCCCAACCGGCGACCGCGGCCTCGAGGGCATCGCGGGCGAGCCCGGTCGACCCGGCCGCAAGCCGCACGAGGCCGGTGGCGTGCCGGAGGGCGACGGTCGCCCCGGGGAGCACGGCGTCCCTGAGGTGGGCGTCGACCGCCTCAAGCCAACGCTCCGCCTCGTCGGGCCGGTTCGCCGCGAGTCGTGCCCGGGTCCCCGTCGGCACGAACGGGATGAGCAAGGCGCGTTCGCCGATCCGCTCGCACACGCTCCGGGCCTCGTCGCACAGCTCGGCGGCCCGGATCGGCTCGCCGGCGAGCAGGGCGGTCTCGGCCAGGCCCCACGGCGCCGGGAGGAAGCGCTCAGGTTCGGCGGATCGGAGCCCCATCTCGTAGGCTCGTTCGAACTCGGCCCGGGCCGAGTCGAGGTCTCCCCGCCCGAGCATCGTCGCCCCCAGGGCGGATCGCGCGGTGACCTCGGCAGCCACGCCGCCCCGACGGTCCGCGAGAACCTGCTTGGCGATGCCGGCCGCCTCGGACCACCGGCCCGCAGCCCAGGCGACCTGGGCCAGCGTCGCGTCCATGCAGTGGCGGCAGTACGGCTGCTCGATCCGGTCGGATTCGGCGATCCCCTCGCGGAGCCAGCCCTCGCTGCGAGCGTGATCCATGACACGGGCCGCGAGGGCCGACGCATCCCGATACGCCGAGATGCCGGCGCCCTCGGTCGGCCGGTCGCGGACCCGGCGCATGACCGACTCGAGCAGCGTCCAGCCCTCCTCGGGCCGGCCGGCCGCCACGGCCGCCACGCCGAGGGTCGTCTCGACGGTGTGGGCGGTCGCGACGTCGCCCACGGCCAGCGCCGTGCGACGGGCTTCGGTCGCGTTTGCGGCGGCCTCGTCCAGGTGCCCGGCGGCCAGCTGCGTGCTTGCGAGGATGTCGAGGAGGGCTCCGCGGACCCGCTCGCGCTCCTCGCCCGGCGGCAGCGTTTCGAGTTCCGCGAGCGTCGGTCGCAGCAGCTCGACCCGGTCGTTCACGTCGTGACCCAGCCGTAGCCGCGAGTATGCGAGGGAGCCGACAACGAATGCCGCTTCGAGCGTCAGTCCGGCGGCGCGATACGCCTCGCCTGCGGCCAGGTAGGCCTGCTCCGCGAGGTCGTTCGCATCGACCGCCAGCGCCTCGTCCGCATATGCCTTGAGCAACCTGGCGTGCTCTTCTGGCGAGGGGTTGGCGGGCAGGTTGTCGAGTGCCCGGCGGTACAGCCCGAACGCCTCACGATGCGAGGAAAGCTGCGCCGCATCGCGCGCGCCGGCGAGCGCGGTCCGGAACGCCTGTGTCCGCAGACCGGCCCGCTCGAAGTGGACCGAGGCGTGGATCTCCGACGCGCCTTCGAGCTGGCTGCCGAACTCCGCGACCCGGGCGTGGAGGCGGCGACGCTCCGGCTCGGGAATGCTCCGGTAGAGAGCATCGCGGAGCAGCTGGTGGCGGAAGTCGTACAGGCCCCGCGGGCCCGGGGCCTCGAGGAACGCGTGGTCGACGAGCTCCTGGAGCGACGTCTCCAGCGACGACGGCGGGACCCCCATGATCCGCGCCAGGACGTCCGGGACGAAGCAGCGTCCGATCACGGCGCCCGTGCGGGCCGCGGCCTGTGCCTCGGGCGAACGCCGGCGAACCCGCTCCAGCACGGCGTCCTCGATGGTGTCGGGCACCGCAGCCGCGCGGATCGCCTCGCCGTCGGCCCGAGCGGCGTCGCCGATCACCCCGAGCAGCTCCTCGATGTGGAGCGGGATGCCGTCGGTCCGCTCGTAGACCGCGTCGACCACCTGGCGCGGCGCCGGGAGTCCAGTGGCAAGGATGAGCGTCGTCATCAGGCCCGTCTGCTCGAGCGTCAGCGGGGCGAGCCTCGCCTCCTCGGCCTGCCGTTGGGTGAGCAGCCGTGCCCGCCATTCTCGGAGGGTCGACGTAGGATGCAGCTCGTCGGACCGGTAGCTCCCGAGCATGAGCAGGGGACGCTCCCGGATGCGGCGGGCCAGCTCGCCGATGATCTCGAGGCTCAGATCGTCCGCCCACTGGAGGTCCTCGAAGATGAGGAGCGTCGGCGTGGGCAGCGCGTCGGCGAGGAGATTGACGAGGTCGAGGACGAGCATTCGGAGGCGGCGCCGCTCCGCCAGCGCCGCCTCGTCTCGCAGGCGTGCGAGGAGCTCTCGGCCGACGCCTTCGAACTCCGGCCGGCGGAGCATCGTCCGCGCGAGGTCGAGCAGCGAGGCCGCCGGCACCTGGGCGTCCTGGGGTGCGAGCTCCCCCCAGGCCACGCGAAAACCGCGCGCCTGGGCCTTGCGGTCGACCGCGCCGATGAGGCGCGACTTGCCGATGCCGGCCTTGCCTGAGAAGAGGATGAACTCGCCGATGCCAGATGTGACCTCGTCCATCCGGCGCTCGGCGAACTCGAGCAGGTCGTCGCGCCCCACGAGGATCCGACACAGCAGCGACCCGACACGACCCATGGCCGGGAGTGCACAGGTCGTCGTTTCGCCTTCATCGGTCGAATGACCGATGTGTGGCCGAGCGCCGTGGCCGATTTCGCCGCGTCCTCCCGTTGCGTCCGAGTCGGTGTAGGTCGCGGCGGAGGCGGCACATCGGTCGGATCTCCGATGACCGAACAGCGCCGTCGGGCGAACGTCGTGCCGTCGACGTCGCGGACAGAACCGCGACCACGCATGGAGGGTGCCGATGGCCACGTTCATGGATGTCCATTCGGGCTTCGTCGGAGTGACGGCCCAGCAGCTCCGCGAGGCGCACGAACGCGACGTCGCGATCGAGCGCGATGAGGGCGTGCATTTCGAGCGGGCCTGGCTCGATCCGGAGTCCGGCAAGGTCTTCTGCCTCTCGTCGGGTCCGACGAAGGAGGCGGTCATGCGGGTCCACGAGCGGGCGGGTCACCCCACCGCCGAGGTCTACGAACTACCAGTGGAGGTGGCGTGATGCGCCGACCGATCATCGTCCTCACGGCCCTCGCCCTCGGTCTGGCCCTCGCCGGTCCGGCCGCGGCGAACGAGCCGACCTGCAGTGACGTCGGGTTCCTCGAGATCGAGGTCCATGGCCAGCACGTCGTCCGCGACTACGTCACGGGCGGCGGACTCGACGAGTGGCCGCCGGCCGGCGGCGTCGGGCAGTACGTCGGCGGCGAGGGGGCGGCCATCCCCGGCGGCCCGGGTCCCGGTTTCCACTTCCCGAACGGTGTCGCTCCCGGTGCCTCGTTCTGCAACTCGCAGTCGAACTCGCCCGGGTTCCACGTGCCTTAGGGAGACCTGTCCCTGAGGCGTCCGCGCCCCTCGCGGCCGGTCCACGCGGTACCATCCGCCGAAACCCGGCCGCGAGGGCTCGCGGTGCTCACCCTCGAAACGATCCGCCGACTGCGCGAGGCGCTCCTCCACGACCACCTCGACGGCGGGCTCGGGCCGTCCACCATCGTCCAGCTCGCGCGCGACACGGGCTGTGACGGCCTGCCCACCCGCGACGCCGGCGAGCTGGCAGCCTGGATCCGCCGTGCCGCCGACCGGACGTCGCTTGAGCTCCACCTGGAGACGTTCGCCCACGCAGTTCACGG
Source organism: Chloroflexi bacterium GWC2_73_18 (assembly GCA_001794945.1). Classification (GTDB taxonomy): domain Bacteria; phylum Chloroflexota; class Limnocylindria; order Limnocylindrales; family CSP1-4; genus GWC2-73-18. Next base: position 264 of record MGMJ01000127.1, on the reverse strand, counting down.
CCGGCAGCGCCTCGAAACCCTGCCATTCCCAGGTGCCCCCCACGCACGGCGGTGCCACTGGGAATGGCAGGATCGCCGCGTCCACGCTCGGGATGAGAGGCGAACTGCCACTTCGGCGGTCGTGTCACTCGTGCATGCGGTCGCTATGGCCACTGTGAGTGGCAGCCCTGATCCACCGACCGCGGACCGCGCTCTCCGCCCCGCCGGCGCGAAGCGGCAGGTAAGAGGACGGTGAGCCCGGCATGGTACGATGTGGCGCGTTGG